>CAZAIM010000019.1:0-25677 GCA_964485215.1 uncultured Bacteroidaceae bacterium
GTCAGGGTCAAATATTTGCTATGCGCATGATGTCGGCAAATACACCGGCTGCTGTTACGCTTGCTCCTGCGCCATATCCCTGTATGAGCATCGGGTACTCCTTGTAGCGTTCGGTGGTGAGCAGAATGATGTTGTTGCTGCCTTCGAGGTGGTAGAACGGGTGTCTCTCGTTTACCTTGCACAGTGAAACGGAACCTTTGCCGTTCTCGTACCTTGCAATGAAACGCCAGTGCTTCTTCTCGGCTGCAAGCTGCTTGCGTTCTTCCTCAAACTGTGCATCGAGCTTCGGCAGATTTGCCCAGAAATTGTCGAGCGAGCCGTCGAACAGCTCCTGTGGAATGAAAAGGTTGGCTTCTACATCATCCTGTTCAATGGCGTAGCCTGCCTCACGTGCAAGAATGACAAGTTTTCTAATCACATCCTTGCCGCACAGGTCAATTCTCGGGTCGGGCTCGCTGTACCCTTTTTCCTGTGCCAGACGCACGGCTTCGCTCAGCGGAATGTCGCGGCTCAGTACGTTGAAGATGAAGTTTAGCGTTCCGCTCAGTACTGCTTCAATCTTCAGAATCTTGTCACCGCTGTTTATAAGGTCATTTATAGTGTTTATTATAGGCAATCCCGCGCCAACGTTTGTTTCGAACAGGTACTTGATGTTGCGCTGACGGGCAATATGCTTCAGCCTGCAGTATGTCTCATAGTCGCTCGATGCTGCAATCTTGTTTGCTGCCACAACGCTTATGTTGTGCGACAGCAGGTCGCCGTATATCGATGCCACTTCACCGTTGGCGGTGCAATCGACGAACACCGGGTTGAAGATGTTCATGCTTATGATTTCATCGCGCAGGTTCATTATGTTGCTCTCCTTGCTCGCCATGAGGGTTGTGCGGTAGCTGCTCAAGTCGAGACCCTCACGGTCGAAGATTGCATGCCGGCTGTTGGCAATGCCGACAATGTTCAGTTTCAGAGCGTGCTCTTTCTTTAGCTTTTCCTGCTGCGACGCTATCTGTTCAATTAGGCTGCTGCCTACTGTGCCTATTCCACAGATGAACAGGTTCAGCACCTTGTATTCCGAAAGGAAGAACGAATCGTGTATGACATTCAGCGTCTTGCGCAGCAGTCTGGCATCTATTACAAACGATATGTTTGTCTCTTGGCCACCCTGAGCACAGGCAATCACGTTTATACCGTTGCGTCCCAATGTCTGGAACAACTTGCCTATGATGCCTGCATTGTGGCGCATGTTCTCGCCTACGATGGCAACGGTAGAGAGGTCGCTTCTCGCACTTACGCTCTCCATAAGTCCCATCGAAATCTCCTTCTCGAACTCTGTGTTCAGAACCTCACAGGCTTTTGCCGAATCGACACGGCGAAGTCCTATTGAGGTACTGTTCTCCGATGATGCCTGTGCAACAAGGAACACGCTGATGCCGGCTTCGGCCAATACGCGGAATATTCGTTGGTTGACACCTACCACGCCAACCATTCCCAGACCCTGTACGGTGAGAAGGTCGGTGTCGTTGATGCTCGATATTCCCTTGATGAGACGGCCTTCATCCTCGCTGTACGCATCTATTACTGTGCCATCGCCCTCGGGGTTGAAGGTGTTCTTTACCTTTATGGGTATGTTGGCCTTGAATACAGGGTAAATTGTAGGTGGGTAGACGACCTTCGCACCGAAGTTGCATAGCTCTGTAGCCTCTACGTAGCTGAGGTGCCTGATGGTGTAGGCGTTGTTTATTACCTTAGGATCAGCTGTCATGAAACCGTCTACATCGGTCCAGATTTCCAGGCAAGCGGCATTCAGTGTCGCTGCGATTATTGCTGCGGTGTAGTCGCTTCCTCCTCGTCCCAGGTTTGTAATCTCTTCGCTGTCCTTGTCCTGTGCAATGAACCCCGGAACAACTACAATCCTGTCGCTGCTGTTGTCGAAGTGTTCGTGTATAAGCCTGTCTGTAGTCTCGTCGGCAAGCATATATTTGCCGTGTTTTTTTTCGGTTTTGATGAACTTGCGTGCATTGTATCGCACAGCACCATTTATGAGTGCTGCAACGATACGGCTCGAGATTCTCTCGCCATAGCTCAATATTGTCGCTTCGCTCTTTGGAGTGATGTTGTTTATAAGGGCAAGTCCTTGGTATATGTTGTCGAGCTCGTTCAGCAGCTTGTTAACCTCCCTGAGCAGTTCTGCACGTTTCCCGTCGTCGGGTATGATGGCGTTTATCAGTTCGTGATGGCGTGCTGCAATCTCCTGGAATTCTTTGTTGAAGTCGCTGTTGCCGCTTACGGCCAGGTCTGTGGCTCTTATGAGCTTGTCGGTAATTCCGCCCAGTGCCGACACTACGACAATCACCTTCTCTTCCTTGGCGGCCTCCTCTGCAATGCCTTTAAGATTCAGTATGCTGTTTACGGAACCTACAGATGTTCCGCCGAATTTCATTACTTTCATTAGCTGTTGTTATGCGCAGTTCTGGTTAATCTGCTTTTCGAGGCGCAAATTTACATTTTTTTATGCAAGAATATGTTTAGTAGCTGTTTAAATTTCTAAAAAATGAGGAGCTGGGCTAAATTTCCGGTATTTCCACAAGATTGCAGTCTAATGGGATGTTGTGGGCTCTTCCCCGGTTGTGTGCAGGGATGTAGTTCTGTGCAATGGAGTAGTTGAGCTTGTTTATGAAACGCTTCCTTATGACTGAGAGTGTCTTGTGGATGAGGTTGTCTGTCGGGTCGGTCAATGCCTTAAGTGTACGGTTGACTACTGTCGGGTTTCTGCGTCCCGACACGGAATTGTATATTCTCTTCAGTTCTTCCTTATACTCCTCTATCTCTTTCAGTACAATTCCCTCCGGGTGTCTCAGGAACAATATGTATACCGATTTCTGCAGTGGCTCCAGCTTGATGGTTATCTGTGGGTAGAGCGGCAGTGAAATGTTGTACTTGCTGTCGAATCTCAGGGGACTTATAGTAGAGCTGTCGGCCGGGCATATGCTGCTGGCCAGCAGGTCATAGCCCAGAAACTCGCTGTTGTCGGTTGCCGGTTCATCATCGTTGGCAAAACGGTAGCGCACCGCACTCTCGCAGGCGATGTTGTTCTGCTGTCCAATGGTGAAATGTATTACGGCATCGAGGAAATGGTACAATGCTGTGTTGTACTCCTCTTTTTTCCACAGTTCGTTTTCGGCTATAATATCGGCGTAATATTTCCCCTCGTCAGTCTTTCCAGTACCGCACACATATAGCAGCAGGCTATGCCCCTCCTTGTGCACCCCCTTGAGTTCCTTTTCGAGAATATCGAGTTCCTCTCTCCTGGCAGTGGGGCGTTGTCTCAGTATAAGGCTTCTGAGCGAACGGCTACCGAACAGCGTGGTTGACAGTATGTTGAATGCAGTGTACCGTACACCTCGCTTTGCAAGGTAATTCTCGATGTTTTTCTTGTGTCCGCGTATGTAACGGTTTATGTTCCTGTCCTTCTTGCCTTCAATCAAGAAGAACGCCATTTCCGAACCACGGTATATATCGGATATCTCTTTGTATCTTTTCATCTTTTCTAAGAAACAGCTTATAGGGACCTGTACAGCGAAAATATGAATAAATATTGAAATAAAAAAGCAGATAATCGTTATCTTTGCAATCAATATATATGTTTTTATGGAGAAGAAGAAACATTCTTTCAGAGCATGGCTTTTGGCTACGCGTCCGTGGTCGTTTCCGGCATCGGCAATGCCGGTTCTTGTTACGCTTGCATATCTTGAGTGGGTCGGAACCGGTGTGGACTGGCTTGTAGGTCTGTGGGCATTGGTCAATGTTGTTCTGTTTCACGCTGCCGGAAATACCTGGAGCGACTATTCCGACTACAAGAAGGGGGTCGACAGGGAAGATACCATAGGTGGTGTCTCCATTACGAGCGGTGAATTTCTTGCTTCAGAGATAAAGAGTCTTTCGCTATGGCTGCTTACGGTGGCTGTTGTTTCGGGCATAGCCCTGATGCTATGTACCGGTTTGCCTGTGCTGTATTTTGGTCTTGGCGCGTGTCTGCTCACTATGTTCTATCCTTGGCTTAAGTTCCATGCGATGGGCGATATCGATATTTTTCTCACATATTCCTTGCTGCCTGTTCTTGGAACCTCGTATGTGGCGACGGGCTATATATACGATTTTGTACTGTGGCTTACAATTCCTGTAGGGCTTATTACGGTGGGCATACTGCATATAAACAACGCACGTGATATTGAACACGATGCCCGTGCCGGAATACATACGTTTGCAATGCTTGTCGGCAAGCGTGCATCGGCATATATATACTGCTTCGAGGTTCTTTTCCCCTTCTTGTGGCTAATCGCAGTTGTGGCTTGCGGAATCTTTCCTTGCTGGTCTTTGCTTGTGCTTGCAGCGTTGAAGCCGGCTTTGGACAATGTCTGCAAGGTTCTGAAGCTGCCTGCCTTCGGAATGAAGGCTGTTGAGGGTGTAGATGAAAAGACCGCTATATTGCAGCTCGTTTTCAGTCTTCTGCTTTCAGTTTCATTCCTGATAGACAAATTCCTGTAGTCATGAAACGCCTGTTATTTACAATATTGCTTGCCACGGTTCTGTGGACTGTGATGTTTGCACCCTGTACTGCTCCGCATGTTAATTTCTGGTGGATGATGACCGCCTCGTCCTGTACTCTGTCGTTGTTGGCAAGCATTTTTGCGCCAGGATGGTGGCGAAGGATTCGCATTACGCCACGTGAACTTCTGATTGCTGTCGTAATAGCTGTAGCTTTGTGGTCACTATTCTGGCTGGGTGACAAACTCTCGCAGATGATGTTCGATTTCGCCCGTCCGCAGGTAAACAACATATATGGTATGAAGGATGGCGAGTCGCCCTGGCTGCTGACTTGTCTGCTTCTCTTTCTCATTGGTCCGGCCGAGGAGATATTCTGGCGCGGTTATGTGCAGCAGACACTGTCGGACAGGTGGACACCGAATAAAGGGTATGCCGCAACAACGCTCATATATGCTCTTGTTCATGCCGGTTCGCTCAACTTCATGCTTTTCATGTCGGCTCTTGTTGCAGGTGCAGTGTGGGGGCTGCTCTACAGGCTCTATCCCAACAGGTTTACAGCAATTGTCTTGTCACATGCCGTGTGGGATGTTGCAGTGTTTATATGGTTCCCGATAATGTAAGGGGTACGAAAAGAGAAACGAAAGGATGTTTATTTGAAATTATGGCAAAGGAAAAAACAATATTCTTGTGCAACGATTGCGGTTATGAATCGCCAAAATGGGCAGGCAAATGTCCCTCGTGCGGTGCATGGAACAGTTTTGTAGAGAAAGTGGTGCGCAATACTCCTGCTTCGCGTGCTGTTTCTGTGAGCGGAAGCATCCTGCAGTCGCAGCCGGTACTTATCGATGATGTCGCAGCCGATGCACTTCCGCGCATAGACATGGGTGATAGTGAACTTAACCGTGTGCTTGGCGGAGGTCTTGTACCGGGGTCGCTTGTGCTGTTGGGCGGTGAACCCGGAATAGGAAAGTCGACGCTTGTGTTGCAGACGATACTCGGCTTGCCGGAACGTAAAGTGCTTTATGTATCGGGTGAGGAGAGTGTGCAGCAGATAAAGCTGCGTGCCGACCGCATACCTCACAACTCCGGGAATTGTCATATTGTGTGTGAGACCTCTCTCGAAACGGTCTTTACCCATATAAAGAATATCTCCCCGGAACTTCTTGTGATAGATTCAATACAGACAATGTGCAGCGAGGCTGTCGATTCCTCACCCGGCAGCATGTCTCAGGTGCGTGAGTGTACTGCGATGCTGTTGAAGTTCGCCAAGGAGAACAACGTGCCTGTCATTCTCATAGGTCATATAACAAAGGACGGAGCAATCGCCGGTCCTAAGATACTTGAACATATTGTTGATGTCGTTATACAGTTCGAGGGTGACCAGCACTACCTATACCGTGTCCTTCGTTCTATAAAGAACCGTTTCGGCAGTACCGCCGAACTGGGTATATACGAGATGCGTCGTGAGGGGCTACGTCAGGTAACGAATCCGTCGGAACTTCTGCTTAGTGACCGTCATGCAGGTATGAGCGGTGTTGCCATTGCATCGGCTATCGAGGGTGTGAGTCCCTTCCTCATCGAGGCGCAGGCTCTGGTAAGTACAGCAGCCTATGGTACTCCCCAGCGTTCGGCAACAGGCTTCGATATACGGCGCATGAACATGTTGCTCGCGGTACTCGAGAAACGTGTCGGCTTCAAGCTTGCACAGAAGGATGTCTATCTGAATATCGCCGGTGGCTTGCGTGTGAATGACCCGGCCATAGACCTCTCTGTCATAAGTGCAATACTTTCGAGCAACATGGATGTGGAGATAGAGCCTACGATATGTATGGCAGGCGAAGTGGGTCTTTCGGGCGAAATACGTCCGGTCAATCGCATTGAACAGCGCATTGCAGAGGCTGCAAAGCTTGGCTTCAAACAGATAATAGTACCCAAAAGCAACATGAAACGTCTCGATGCCTCCCGTTTTGGTATCGATGTGCTGCCTGTCGGCAAGGTTGAGGAGGCGTTCCGCCTGGTATTTGGATGAAATTTTAGAACTGAAATGTAAAACAGGTATAAGCTTCCCGCTTTACCTTTCCGCTTTAATAGTATGATACACGAATTCCAAATAAGAGTGCAGCCACACGATGCTGCCAATGAACAGTCGCTGATGCGTTACATTGCCCGTGAGAAGGGTATGGACGAACGTACCATAACTGCAGTGCGTGTGTTACGGCGCAGCATAGATGCCCGCCAGCGTGTGATATACATCAATTTGTCGGTGCGTGTGTTTGTCAATGAGATGCCTACGAAGGAGCAATATGTGAGCCGCGAATATGGCAATGTAGAAGGCAAACCGGCTGTTATAGTTGTAGGTGCAGGCCCAGCCGGGCTTTTTGCGGCCTTGAAACTGATAGAGAACGGCTTGCGGCCTATTGTTGTAGAACGTGGCAAGGATGTACGCACCCGTAAGATTGACCTTGCCTCAATAGCACGGACCCACAAGGTGAATCCCGAATCGAACTACTGTTTTGGCGAGGGCGGGGCAGGTGCATACTCCGATGGTAAGCTATACACCCGAAGCAAGAAGCGTGGCAGCATAGAGGGAGTGCTCAACATCTTCTGCCAGCATGGCGCAAGCCCTTCAATTCTGGCCGACGCGCATCCTCATATAGGAACAGACAAACTTCCCCGTGTTATTGAGAATATACGTAACAGGATTTTGGAGTGTGGCGGTGAGGTGCGCTTCGGGACACGCATGGAGGAATTGCTTATAAGAGATAACCGTATTGAGGGTATCAGCACCGATAAGGGTGAGATACTTGCCCAGGCTGTCATTTTGGCCACAGGCCATTCGGCAAAGGATGTCTATCGGTGGCTGCATAGCCACGATATAGCCATTGAGGCTAAAGGGTTTGCAGTGGGAGTGCGCCTCGAACATCCGTCGGAACTGATAGACCAGATACAGTATCACTCGCCCAAAGGGCGTGGAAAGTATCTCCCGGCAGCTGAATACAGTTTTACCGCTCAGGTCGCAGGTAGAGGAGTGTATAGTTTCTGCATGTGTCCCGGTGGCGTAGTAATTCCTTCAGCATCGGCAACCGGCGAGTTGCTTGTGAATGGTATGTCTCCCTCGCATCGTGGCGGCGCGTGGAGTAATTCGGGAATGGTGGTGCAGATAAACCCTGAGGATGTACTTCTGCCAGATATGCAAATTGACTGTGAGGATGTTGCACCGGTGCCCGAAGATTCACCGCTCAGAGTAATGAACTTCCAGGAACGGCTGGAACGTATTTGCTGGGTAATGGGTAACCGCAAGCAGACAGCACCTGCGCAGCGTATGACCGATTTCGTGCGTGGTAAACTCAGTTATGACCTGCCACGCAGTTCCTATGCCCCGGGTCTCATATCATCCCCTCTGCACTTCTGGCTACCCAAGTTTGTTTCGTCGCGTCTGCAACGCGGTTTCGAGCAGTTCGGGCGTATGTCGCGCGGTTTCCTAACGGATGAGGCTACAATGATAGGCGTGGAGACCCGTACTTCGTCACCTGTACGTATAGTACGCGATGGCGAGACTTTGCAGCACGTTGGAATAGAGGGGCTTTTTCCCTGCGGCGAGGGTGCCGGCTATGCTGGCGGTATCGTATCTGCCGCAGTCGATGGCGAGCGTTGTGCCTTATCGGCCTGCGAGTATGTAAAGGGATAGTACAGATTTATTCTGCTATCCAGCTGCTGAGCAGTTCCATATCTTTTTCGGGTACAATTTTCAGAGACATCGTCGTAGCCGGGACAAGTATGCTCTCGCCTTGCTTTACGGAAATTTTTTCTCCCTTGTCATCGGTGATAGTTCCGTTTCCTTTTGTGCATATGAGTATAACAAAGGAATCGAGGCCTGCAAGTTCAATATTATGCTCCTTGGTGAGCTTGTAGAGTGAAGTCGTGAAGTAGCGGCACGATACAAGCTGTGTCTGTGTATCGGGCTGTGCATCATAGTATGTACGGTAGTCGGGGAGTACTGTATAGTCTATTGCAGCCTTGCTCATCTCGGTGTGCAGCTCGCGTGGGTTGCCATTGTCGTCGCAACGGTTGAAATCGTATATGCGGTAGGTTATGTTGGATGTCTGCTGAATCTCGGCAATGAAAGCACCGGCACCTATGGAATGAATGCGTCCTGCTGGCAGGAAGAATACGTCGCCGGCGTGTATATCATACTCTTTCAACAGGTCTGTTATGGTGTTGTCGTCAATACTCTCCTCATACTCATCGGGAGTTACCTGCTTGGCAAATCCTGAGCGCAGTCGCGACCCCGGGTCGGCATCCACCACATACCACATCTCGGTCTTTCCTTTTGACTGGTGACGTTCCCAGGCAAGTTTGTCGTTGGGGTGTACCTGAATGGATAGGTCTTGGCGTGCGTCGATGAACTTTATGAGCAGCGGAAATTCCTTCCCGAATCGTTCGTAATTGCTCTGTCCGACAAGTGCTCCCTTGTCGCGTGCGATAAGTTCGGGCAGTTTCATTCCTGCGTCGCGGCCTTCGGCAACAACGGACTCATTGCCTTTTACCCCCGAAATCTCCCAACTTTCACCTACAGCTGTTTTGTTCGAAACAATGCCTTTGTAGGGGATAATCTTGTCACCGCCCCAAAGCATTGACTTTAGTATTGGCTTGAACTTGTACATAGTATAACGATAAAGTATATTTCAGATATATTTCTCCATAAAATTATACTAAAAAATATTTCCAGCCAAGAAAAAGCGTATCATATTGAGAAACTGTTTGAATTTATAAAAATATTTTCTTATAGAGGGCGAATTATAAAAACATATCAAAGCGATATGAAATGATGTTTTTACTATCTTAAAGTTAATAATTGTTAAAATTGGGGGGGGTAGAAAATGCTTTACATATTTATGGAAAAAGTATTACTTTTGTATCCATTAATGTTCATATAGTATTACCTATGAAACGGTTCTTGTTTTTGCTGTTCTTTGTGAACAGTTGTATCTCTCTCTTTGCACAGAGTATCGGCGGACGTGTCGTTGGCAAGGAGGGTAACCCTGTTGATGCTGCAAATGTCGTTCTTCTGCGCTGCGATTCATCGTTCGTGGATGTTGCTGTAACAGACAGCTGCGGTCTTTTCTCCTTTGAGTACAGGCTTGATAGCTTTCGCCTGATAGTGCAGCATATTGCTTACAAGCACCGTGAACTCGACTGTACTTCGCCGGTTGTGGGCGATATTGTTCTTGAGACATCTGATGTGCTTTTGGACGATATTGTCATTAAGGCCGACCGTCCTTTGGTTAAGGTTGAGGATGGCAGGCTGTCATACGACCTTGAACAGCTTGTAAAGGATAGGGTGGCGAACAATACGTACGAGGCGTTGACAAAACTGCCAGGTGTGCGCGAGGAGGAGCAGAAATTGACGTTGGCCGGAGCCGGTTCGCTTTCCGTAATAATTAACGGAAAGCCTACAACAATGACATACGAACAGGTTGTAGTGTTGCTGAAGTCGACACCAGTGGAGCGTGTTGACAAGGTTGAGGTTATGTATAGTGCACCGCCACAATACCACGTGCGTGGAGCTGCCCTTAATATCGTGCTTAAAAAGGATACTGAATATTCATTGCAGGGTGAGGTGGGGACTACATACCGGAACAAGTTCTATAACGAGGCTGAGGCACACGCTTTCCTGCGTGTGGCAACTCCAAAGCAGGCTCTTGATGTAATGTACAGCATTGACCGTGCCTCTGAAATACAGGATATAGATATGTATTCATTGCATACATTGAATGGAGTGGTACACGATATACGTCAGTTTCAGGAGATTCGAGGCAGGTTATGGCAACACAATGCTCGCGCTTCTTATGAATATAGCTTCAATGAAAAGAACTCTTTTTCGTTGGCCTACACCGGTCAGTTCAGGACCGATGGAGAAGCGGAAATCCGTTCTGTCGGCAACTTCCAGCAGACCGGAAGCCGTAAGGAGGTCGACAAGGACGAAATGCACAATGTTGCGTTGCAGGCCTATGTGGGAACAGGTCTTTCGGCAGGAGTCGACTATACTTTCTACGAACACCGCGCCAGGCAGGCGATGAGCGTAGATTACCTCAATGGCAAGATTGCATATATGGATCAGAAATCGGGGCAAAAGATAAACGTGTTCCACGTGTATGCCGACCAGAACCACTCCCTCGGCAAGGGGTGGAAACTTGGCTATGGAGCAAAATACCGTAACAGTGAGAGCAACGACCGCCAGATATACTCTGCCGAGAGCTCTTTGATAGGCACTGATGTCAATTCATCCTTGACTGAGCATACAGCCGAAAGCTATCTTTCAATAGAACGTCAGTCGCCGATAGGTCTCTCTTTCTCGTTGTCGGCAACTGCCGAGTTCTATAAATTGAATGGTTGTGAACGCTGGACAATCTATCCACAGGGTACTGTGACATATATGAGCAACCCCAACCATATATGGCAGGCTTCGTTGCAGGTAAATAAACTCTACCCGTCGTATTGGCAGCTGCAGGATGCAGTGAGCTACATCGACGGTTATGCTGAAATGCATAACTCGGCATCTCTTGAACCTTCGAAAATGTACAGTTTGAATACAAACTATATATTGAAGCAGAAATATGTGCTCGGTCTTTTTGCCACATATAACTACAAGATGTTTGCTCAGGCAATGTACCAATCTACCGATCGCCTTGCACTCATATACAAGACACATAACTGGGACTACATATCCCAGCTTGGTCTTGTGGCAGTACTGCCTTATCAGCCTGTGGAGTGGTTCGATACACGCGCTACGCTTGTAGGTGTGTATGTCGAGCAGAAGTGCGACAATTTCTACGACATTGGTTTCAGCAACCATCAGTGGGTAGGAATGGTGACACTCGACAACAGTTTCCGTGTTACGAAAGACTTTGTTCTTGAACTCAATGGTTTCCTGCAGACGCCGGCAACGCAAGGTACATTCTCAATAGAGACCATGTGGCGTGTGTCGGCCGGCGCGAAGTGGAATTTCGCCAAAGGCAAAGGAACCCTCAGCTGCTACTATAACGACATATTCAACTCGACAATCGGTGACATGAAGATGAATTATAGGGGGCAGCATCTGATTAACAAGAATGATTTCCACTTGCGTAACTTCACCCTCTCCATTGCCTATCGTTTCGGTGGCTACAAGAAGAAAGAGGAGAAAAAGGTCGATACCTCACGTTTCGGACATTGATCCTGGTCGTTGTTCCGTAATGGCTTTGTCATAATTAGCCTTGAATCCCAACGCCACGTATTCTGTCAATTATTACAAATATAAAGGAATGGTGGTGAGTAAAAAGTAAATTTGGAATTCTTAGCCTTGGCTGCACTCGCCTGAAATTGCAAATAAATTTGCATTTGGCTCGTTTGCACAACTCTTCTGTGTTACGTTTGCCTTCAAAATCCTCATTTACGCCAAGTAAACTGCGGTTTTGAAGCATGCACAAGCCTTGAACTTTGCTTTTTATTCACCCCCGACAAGAAGAGGATGACTTTTGGGTCACCCTCTTCCAAATCCAGTATTCTATATCGGTTATTCTCTATGAGGAGATTTTATCAAGACTTTCTTGCCATTGATGATGTAGATGCCGGGTTCTGTTATATTCTCAATCTTTCTGCCCATCAGGTCATAGATGCCATTCTGGTTCCCGTTTTCATTTTTCACCTCTTCAATACATTCTATTGAAGTTGCAGTTTCACCGTTGGCATCAAGGTGTTCGGTGTTGTCTGTCCAAAGTGCAAAGCTCTCTATTACCATACACTGCTGGCCATCAAGGTTTACAAGAAGACCAAGAGAAACCTCTGTCTCTTCGTAAAGGGTGAAGTTGACGCTGTTTGACGCAACCTTCTCCTTTTCTACCATTTTTGTATAGGCAAGCGCGTCTGCAATGTCTGTGGTGTTGGGCAGGCCCTGACCCTCGTCAACGACAAGATAGCTGTTGCCGCACTGGCCTTCCCAAGTGGTATGGTACTTGGCTGTGAGGGTGTAGTTACCGGCAGGCAGGGTTATTGTCTGGTATGCCTTATGGTCGCTCAGCGTACCGAAACCATCCCATCCCGATGTAAAGGTCATGCCGTTGTTCTTCTGAGCATCAACGTGTGCTCCAGTGGTAACCTCGCCGTTTACAGGTGCATTCTCCAATATCCAATCCTTTATGGCATAGAAGCGTTTTGTTGTGCTGTTGGGATTTATAATCTTGCCGTTGTCGGTCTGGTATGCTATACGGTAGTTTTTCAGGTAGTCGCCGGTAATGTCGGTGCTTCCGGCATTTACAGTGGTGTTGAGGCAGAACACGCCCTTTGACAATCCCCAAGCATCACCGTCCGGCCCGAATCCGCTGCGTACACCGTCGTGCCCGTTGCCTGTGCGGTCAATTATGTTTCCGCCAGCCTGGTTGAAGTCGTAATATATGAGCAGACCGCTCTTGTTCGCCGGAAACTCAACAGGTGCATTGCACACTGCAAGCAGGGCATCGTCTTTCACCACACTGTTCCATACACGGAACTCATCAATCTGACCGCTCATTGGCGCATTGTCTGTACCAATACTGAACGAAGTGAACTTGGGTACATAGGCATAGTAGGATATATAGCTTGTAGAGAAATATTTGCCATCGCGGTAGAAGTCGACATAGCCACCATCAAGTATTACTGCATAGTGGTGCCATTCTTTCGGAATTACATAGCCGGTTGTACTGGAGCGTGAATATCCGTTGACATTTATACTCATTACTCCATCACTGTTGGTCTTGAGAAGGAATGTCGTTTCACTTTCTCCAATGCCCAGACAACTTGCCGAAAGCTCATCGGGGTTCATCCACCACTCAACCGTAATGGTGTTCATCTGGCCTGTGGAGAATTCTGTGGTTGCCTTGGCATTGTCGCGTCCGCTGAAATTCAAGCCATTCTTGCTGTCGGCGTTGCATACGATGAGTGCGCGGCTGCGTGTCTCGCTGTCTGAGCCTATCTCGTTGCTGACGTTGAGCGTTACGTCATACACACCGCTTTCGCTTGGCACAAGACTGCTGTTCTGACCGTTGATGATATATGTCTTGGCTTCGCTTTCTAATGTCCACTGCCATTCCGATGGAGAGTACTTCGATATATCCTTCAAGAATGTCTTTTCTCCTTTGAGGATAATGGCTGGGCTAATCTCGAATGCTGCAACGGGGGCAGTCTCAAGAACATTTACAGTAGCTGTCGATGTGGCACTCTTCTCACCTGTTGCAGATGTCACCTTTAGGGTAATGGTCTGGTCGCCAGTGTCATTGAACACAACGCCGGCGTGCAGGCCATAGGCTTTCTCTGTCTCTGAACCGGTGATTGTCCACTCATACTGGTTCCCGAATGCGGGATTGTCGACTATGAACATCACCTTCTCACCCATAATTACTCTCTCCTTGCTCACGTGGAACGTTGCATCAATCGCCTTTTCCGGGAGAACGTTTATTGTGGCTTCGGCTGTAACGCTGTTGCCGTTGCTGTCTTCGGCAACTAGTGTAACCTTCTGCTCGCCTGCGGTCTTGAATGTTACAGTCGGTTCAACAACCTGAACATTATTAATTCCAGCATCGGCGACTGTCCACTTTAGTGATGTAACGGCATCGCTGTATGTTGCCGATAGCTTTACAGGTATTCCTGCATAAACATCGCCGCTTATTGCGTTGATGCTTGCAGTGAGTGTGCTCGTAGGCTTGGTTAGGGATACAGTACTTGTCGTTGGCTCATAGTTACTGTTGAGTATCTCGGCATGGTTGCCGCTTATATATTCGCGCAGCATCTGGGCACCGTCAACTGTTATGAGATCGCCCTTGTAGTATGCAATGAGACCGTCGGGCATCACGTCGCCTGAGTACTGGAAGTTTCTTCCGTTGCGCACCTCTGCGGCAGTACGTGCCTTGTTCCAGATACGTATCTCGTCGTAGCTTGCATCCTGTGAGTTCCCGTCGCCGCTTGCCGAGAATACAAGGTCACCGAATCCGCCGATACCCTTGTATGTGTTGGATGTTACATAGCCACGGTTCTGGCCGTCAACATATATTGTCATCTTGTTGCTCTGTACGACAACAGCGACATGTGACCATTTCCCGATCTTGAGCAGGCTGGTCGATGTTATCTTGCGGTTATTGGTGTCCCAGCCCGCTGTGAAGCTGCCGTCAGCATTGGCATGCATCATAAAGGTGCCCCAGCCTGGTCCTGCGCTCTGGTTCCAGTCAACAAGCGAGTTAGGCTTTATGTAGAACTCTATAGTTGCATTCTCGTACTTGTTGTCGAAGATGTCAGGTATCCTTAATCCGGACTTCCTGAAGTCTACTGCGACGTTCTCTTCCTCGAAGGCTACCGGTGCTGCAATGCTTGCCTTGTCCGACTCGAAACCGCCTTCGTACAATGCTGTAACGCTGAACACGCCCTCAATAGCTGTTTCATCGGGTATGGTGTAGCTGAAGGTACCTGGAGTAACCTCGGCAATCTTTGTGTTTTCCTTGTAGATAATGTAATGCAGCAGCTTGCTTGTCGATGGCAGAGGTGCATTCCAGCTAAGGGTTCTGCCATTGATTGATACGTTTTGCGGTGAATAGTAAGGCTCACCATAAACGACAACTGAGATAATCGTCTTTGTTCCGGCACTCTTGATTTCGATATTGCCGTTAGAGAGGTCAAACGGTGTCTCAATTCCATTCCTGTCGAACTCATAGTCGATAATTGAGGCATTGTAGATGTTTCCGCTTCCCTTGCCCCAGCTTTTGGTCTCAATAATGAAGAAATATTTTAGCGGCATGCTGCGGTCATAACCTGCAGTGAGGTCGGTAAGGTCATATCCGAACTCCATTGGTTCGGTGTGCAGCTTGCCGTCGGCCCAGCGGCCGAGCATCGGAATCTCGGGAGCAGGGTTGGTGTTTCCGTAATTACCGTCGCCGGCATACCTGAAGTGTTCGAACTCTATTGTCTTCTCGGGAGCAGTAGCGTTTATGTCGGCCGAAATGCCTGCCGAGAGTTTCATCTCGCTTCGGCGTGAATAGTCCATCTCGAGCTTTATTGTACGTAGTGGCCGGTAGTCCTTGCGTACTTTATAGATTTCCGGTGCCCACCAGTTCTGAGCGAATGTACCGTTACTGTTGAACGATGCTCCGCCGTATGCGTAGGGGCAGTAAATGAAGCCGCTGTTTCCCCACCATGTACCCCAAGAGTTTACGATAATCCATGCACCTACCTCGTCTTTGTCCGCTTCACCTGCGATGCCATTGCCGTCAAGGTCGAACTCGATACGGTCGTCATAGCCCACAATGGTAAGGGCGTGGTCGACCTGTGTACCCCAAGCCTTTACATATTTTTTGCCAACTACACCGGCAGCACTGTTGGCTGTAGTGCTTGGTATTGTTGCATTGTAGTTTCCGCCGGTACTGGCAACACCGATACCGCAGATACCTCCTGCCTGGAAACTGGTATCACCGTTATGGTTCCAAAGCCAGTTCTTGACAAGTTCACGTCCCTCTTCAGTACCGACATTGAGCGGAAAGTTTACAGGGTCCAGCATGCGGTTGTGCATTGCCTCGAACCACTTGTCATACCCCTGCATCCATCCGAAATCGTTGTCGGCGCAGTCCTGATAACCGAAAAGCGAGGAGTATGTCTGTCCGCCGTAAGTGGCTGCCGACGGAACACCGATTTTTGTAACGAACTCATTCTTGCCCGAGTTGCCGTTGGTGTGCAGCCATACGAAATGTGACGGGTAGTAGTTGGTGGCTGTTTTTCCGTCAAGGTTACGGTAGGCGTTCTGCTCATATGTGAACATATAGCATATGCGTGATGCCGAGCCGCATGAACCTCCGTCCTGGTTGAATACCGGCGGAAAGAACTTCAACTCAGCGTTATTCACGTATGCCGGCCTTTGGCTTGCTGTCGCAGTGCGTGACGCGCTTTTCTGTGCACCGCTACTCTCCAATAGTGACCAGTCGGGGTTCTGTTTGTCGCTGTAATCGGGGTATTTCTCCCTGTTGACATCGACCTGTGCACTCATAGCCATTGGCAATGCCACGGTCAACGCAAGAATTGTCTTTAATGTGCTTCTGGTTTTCATAAGTTTTTTGTTTTTCTGGTTTTTCTTAGTTGTGTATTTAGAAGGTTCTGATTTCATGTAGAAATAGATCAATACCGTACAAGGTGATACTTTGGTTTGTTGGCACTTACAGTCTTTACTTTCAGTTTATTACTATTTCATCGGTAAATAGCCAGCCGCGTTGTGGACCGCACTTTGCCCGGTAGCGTATGTAACGCGCCTTGCTCTTGCCGCTCCAGCCATATTCCTTGAAGGAGAGTTCTTCATCCCTAACGACGGTGTGCCTTATGTGTGCAAGTTCTGTAAAGTCCTCTCCGTTTGTCGATACCGATATTGTTACCTCTGCAGGGAACCATACGTCGGGAATACACATCTGCATGAAATCGGCCGAAACGCTGCTTATCTCTTTCTCTTCGCCCAAATCAATTGTCACGTCAACACCGCCTTTAATGAATCCTTGCCATTTATTGTCGGTGTATGTCCAACCGCCATGTATTCCGTCGACAAGGGCTGTTTCGCCGCCGGCATTGTATTTCTCATTGAACGGTGCATTTGTGTCATATGCTACACTCTTGCCTTTTGCAAGGTGCTCCGACATTGTTTGTGCTTCCTTGCGCTGGCCATATTCATTGGCGAGGTCGAAGGCATTGTAACCCTTCGCGCGCAGAGCGTTAACTGCCTTGATGGCACGTTCCCTGAACTCCTTGCAGTCCCTTTCTGCCGGGTTGCTCCAGCCAATTTCAGCAATGGCAAGTATACGTGGGTATATCATATATTCGACAAGTTCCTCTGTAGGTATATACTCTACCCACAGATTTCCCTGTATGCCATAGATGAGCCTTGCCTGCTGTGGGTTCATTCCTTCTGTTGGGTTGTAGGAGTAGACCTTGTCGAGCGGCATATATGGGCCGAATGCCATAGGCTGTGTGTGAGGTGCATCCTGGTAGGAGTCGAGATAACAGTAGCCGCCCGGGGTCATAATTGCCTTGTGTCCGCTCTCTACTGCAGCTATGCCGCCTTCTGTTCCGCGCCACGACATGACAGTCGCGTTGGGAGCAAGGCCACCGTCGAGAATTTCATCCCAACCTATAATTTGCCTGCCCTTGCTGTTTACGAATTTTTCTATGCGGTGTATAAGGTAACTCTGCAACTCATTCACATTGTTCAGTTTCTCCTCTTTCATGCGTTTCTGGCATAGAGGGCAATGTGGCCATGAAGCCTTTCCGGCCTCGTCGCCTCCAATATGTATGTATTCCGATGGGAAGAGTTCCATGACTTCGGTCAGCACATTCTCAAGGAACTCGTATGTTTTCTCGTTTCCTATACAGAAGTCGGCCTGTTTGTATGGCTCGTGTGTGCATGAGAGTTCCGGGTATGCCGTGAGTACCTCTTCGCTGTGTGCAGGCATCTCAATCTCGGGGATAACTGTTATGTATCGCTCTGCTGCGTAGGCAACAATCTCGCGTATGTCGTCCTGTGTGTAGTAGCCTCCATAGGCACCATCGGTTCCCTTTTCTACATATTCGCGGCTGCCGAACCACCACTCTTTCCAGATAGCGGGCTTGCGCCAGGCTGCAAAGTCGGTCAGGCGTGGGTATTTCTTAATCTCGATGCGCCAGCCTGCTGCATCGGTGAGGTGCAGGTGCAGCCTGTTCATCTTGAAATGGGCTATGGCATCTATCTGTTTCTTTATGAATTCCTTGCCGAAAAAGTGACGGCTTACGTCAAGCATCATTCCGCGGTATTCGAAGGTGGGCTCATCGATAATGGTGCCGGTCGGGACATCACCCTTGTTGCCATGTAACTGGAGCATTGTCTGAAGGCCGTAGAACAGACCGGCACCCGAAGTGGCTTTTATGGTGGCCTTTCCGTCCGCAATATCAATTCTGTACCCTTCGGCTGAAGTTATACCATCGACCTTCTCTGTAACTGTCAGTTCGAGTGTATTCTCCTCGCCTTCGAAGCAGTCGAGATGCTGCAGGGTAGAGGTATAGCTGCAAAGTATGTCGCGGTCTTTTTCCGGGGCATTGATGACTATGTCTGTGTTCCTGCTTAGAGTGAAGTGCCCTTTTGCTGTTTCAACGCTTTTTGGCTTTGGGAGCACATTGCATGTGCGGGTGAGGGCTACGGGCTTACAGCCGGCAAGCAGTATAATGGAAAAGATACAGATTATGACTTTTTTCATATTTTTTCGATAATAACTTCGCGAATATAATAATATTTTAAAAAAATAACCATAAAATGCGGTGGAAAGTATGATGTTTCCGGTTTGTATTGTTGTGCGTCCTTGTGAATTGCGTAAGGCTTCTCATTCAAGAACCGAAAGGGAGACGGTGCGCGCACCGTCTCCCTTTCGGTTCTTGAATGAGAACTTCAGAATACAAGTTTTACACTGAAGTTCTGCTTGTCGCCTACTTTTCCGGTAATGTAATATACAAGCCCCTCTTCGCTCTCTTGACGTACACGGTAAATTTTTACCTCGTCACCGGGCATTACCTCAGCATCGTAGTTGATAAGGAGTTCCTTCAATGGCCTTTCCCTCACATCTTCTGGCTTTACGGCATCAATGGCCCAGACAACATACTTTACATTGTTTACGTGTCCCATAGTGTCAATCTCGGACCAGGTTACCGGGTGTTTTCTGGCCAGTTCAGGCTCTATGTCAACAGGTACGACAACCTTGTCGGCCGGCTCTGCTATGGCATCTTCCTTGTGGCACTTGTCGGCACTGGTGGCGAGGTCGCTGTTGCGTACAAGCCTGCGTGTGTTCATGTCAATTATGAGCCACGATGTGGTGGCTGTTACCATAGGGTTGCCTTCGCTGTCGCTAAGGATGAAGTCGCGAAGGTAGAAGAGTTTTGCAACTCCCTTGTGCCAGGTCCTGAGATTTACCTCCTGACGCCAAGTCGGCATTTTTTCGAATTTTACATGGGTACGCGATAGCACCCAGGCTGTGTTGCTGCTTATGAGTTCATCGAATCCGAACCCTAATGTTGTTGCATTGACATTTGCAGCCTCCTGCATCATGTCGAGCATTGCTGTTGGTCGCATCAACTGGTTTGCATCGGCCTCGTAGCAGGTAATGGTGTGGTTTCTTGAATAGATGTCTGCCATAGTTCTGTAAATTTAGAAGCAGTTAAAATTTCTATAAAATTTTCTTATATAATAAGAAGCAGCGATATAAATTTAAACAGTTTCTTATTTTTTGCAATAATTGATTATCCAATTCCCGAATAGTTTGCGTGCTGTAGATTGCCAACTGTTGACAGGGCCATTGTCCGGGTTGTTGTCGCGGTAATAGTTAAGCGGCGGTTCTATTGGCAATCCTTTTGATATGTCACGCTTGTACTCTCCGTCGAGGGTGTAGAGGGCATACTCGGAGTGTCCTGTTATGAAGAAGTCGCTTGTGCCTTTCTCCTGCATAATGTACACTCCAGAATCTTGCGATTCAGAAAGCAGCACTATGCGTTCTTCGGCTATTATATCTTCGCGTCTGAGCCCTGTGTGACGGCTGTGAGGTACATGAACAGGTGCTTCAATGCCACAGAACAGCGAATGCTTTGCATCGCATATGGTGTGCGGAAATACACCGAACATTTTTGCCGGGAGCAACTGCTTCTGTATACCGAATTTCTGGTACAACCCGGCTTGGGCTGCCCAGCATATGAATAGGGAGGAGGTGACATTCGTTTTTGCCCATTCGAATATGCTGCACAGTTCCGGCCAGTATGTAACCTCTTCGAACTCTATTTTTTCAATAGGTGCACCTGTTACAATAAATCCGTCGAACCGGCTCTCTTTTACTTCGCTGAATGCCTTGTAGTAGCGGCTCATATGCTCAGGGCTTGCGTGCTTTGGCATGTGGGTGTCGAGTTTTATCAGTGTTAACTCGAGCTCTTCGCTGCAACCGGCAAACAGCCTTATGAAATCGGCTTCAGTGGTCTCCTTCATTGGCATAAGGTTCAGCAGGGCTATACGAAGGGTGTGCGCAGTAGTCTCTTTCATGATTTCTACCGCGTTGCCTTCGTCAATTACGGTTTGCAGTGCCGGCAGGCCTGCTGGTACTTTCAGTGGCATAGTCAATCTGCACGGTTAAAGCTGGAAGGGTGAAAACAGAACGTTTCTCCTTTCACATTTTTTTCATTTCTCCTTTACCAAATCTTCAGTCGCTTGTCGGCAGGAACGAACATTGGGTCATTCTCTGTTATCCCGAAGGCCTCGTACCAAGCGTCAATGTGTGGCAATGTGCCGTTTACTCTCCAACGTGACAGTGAGTGAACGTCGCTCTTGGTGAGGTTGCGTATCTCCTCGTCGCGCACATGTCCGGCCCAAACGCCTGAATAGGAGAAGAAGAAACGCTGCTCGGGTGTGAAGCCGTCAACTACTGGCAGCGGATTCTCCTTGGTGGCATTGCGGAATGCCTGCAGGGAAATCATAATGCCGCCGTGGTCGGCAATGTTCTCACCTAAAGTGAGCTTGCCGTTTGCATTAAGCCCGGGGAGAACCTCTATCTTGTCGAAGAAGTCCACGATAACCTGTGTGCGTTCGTTGAACTTGTCGGCATCCTCCTTTGTCCACCAGTTTGCGAAGTTGCCGTCCTTGTCGAATTGACGGCCCTGGTCATCGAAACCATGTGTCATCTCGTGACCTATCACAACGCCAATGGCTCCGTAGTTGAAGGCATCGTCCTCTTCCATGTCAAAGAACGGATATTGAAGAATGCCAGCAGGAAAGCATATCTCGTTTGTCGTGGGGTTGTAGTATGCGTTCACTGTCTGAGGTGTCATGTGCCACTCTTCGCGATCTACGGGTTTCCCCCACTTCTCCTCTATGTGCTTGTTCCAGCCGAACTCCGATATGCTGCGGCAAACATCGGCATAGCTCATTGCCGGGTCGATTGTCAGTCCACTGTAGTCGTCCCACTTGTCGGGGTAGCCAATCTTTACTGTAAAGGTATTGAGTTTCTCGTGTGCGGCTTTTTTTGTCTCTGTACTCATCCACTCCTGTGCATCGATGCGCTCGCCGAGTGCAATCTGAAGGTTCTTTACAAGCTGTGTCATACGCTCCTTTGCTGCAGGAGGGAAGTGCTTCGCAACGTAAAGCTCACCGATGATGTCGCCAAGTGATCCGTTGACAGCATCGAGGGCACGCTTCCAGCGTGGCTGCTGAACTTTCTTGCCGCTGAGAACTGTTCCGTAGAATGCGAAGGTCTCGGCCTCTATTGCGTCGGTAAGTTCATTGGATGTCGAACGCATAATCTTCCATTCGAGGTATGCCTTCAGTTCCTCCATAGGACATTCGTCAATGATTGCAGCAACCTCCTTGATGGCCTCGGGGTGAGCAAGGTTAATGTGCTCAATGCCGTTGATGCCCAGGATTGAATAGTATGTGTCCCAGTCGATGCCGGGGATTGTGCTCTTGAGCTCGCTGTAGGTCATCTTATGGTAGCTGTTCATGGGGTTGCGGCGTTCGACACGGCTGAGGTGCTTTGCTGCGAGACGTGTCTCTATCTTCATGACTGCCTCCATCTTCGCAGTGGCCTGTTCTGCGGTGAAACCGTAGAGTTTGAACATGTTTACAATGTATTCACAGTACTTGGAACGGATGTTCTTTGTTGCCTCGTCGTTGTCGCTGTAGTACTCCTTCTCGGGCATTGACACGCCGCCCTGGTAAATGCCCAACTGGTTCGAATTACTGTCCATAATGTCGGTGCCTATGCCTGTGCCGAAGAAACCGCCGATGCCTACACGATAGTTTCTGGCAAGCAATGGGATAATTTCGCTCTTTTCTTTTAGCGAAGCGACTTCATCCATATATTCCTTGACCGGTGCGGTGCCCTCTGCGTTACGGCGTGTGCTGTCCATTACCATATTGTAGAGGTCGCCTACCTTCTGCGCATTGCTGCCGGGTTCGCTCTTCTTTGCAGCCTGTTCGAGTACCAGTTCCTTCAGCTGCTCGCGGTTCTTTTCGCGGAGTGCATCGAACTGCCCGTAGCGTGCATACTCATCGGTAAGGGGATTGGCCTTCTGCCATCCTCCTGTTGCATACTGGAAGAAGTCGGTTCCTGGTGCCTGGGTTGTGTCGAGGTTTGCTGTCAGTTTAGTTTCCATTCTCACTTCTGTTGTTGAGCACGAACCGAAGCCAATAGCTGCGGCTGCGCAGATAAGTAATCTTTTCATATATATTCAATCAGTTCATATTTTCAAGTTCTTCGATATTGTTTTCCCACTTGGCGACGGCCTCGTCGAGCTGTTTTTTGAGAGCGGCATATCTTGTAAAGTTTTCCTGTGTGCTCCCGTCGGCAGTGCTCATTGCTGCTTCGAGTGCAGCTATTGCACCTTCGAGCTCGTTGATGCTTTTTTCGTCCTCTTCGATGAGCCTTTCAAGTTTTCGGCGTTGCTTCTGCTGCTGTTTCTCTGCTTCGTAACTAATACGGTTCTCGTTGACAGCCTTGGCCGGTTCGCTCTGTGCGGTAGGGCTTTTGCTAAGTGCGAGTGCTTCGTCGATGTTGCTTGCGTTTTTCTTTGCGAGATAGTCATATATTCCTCCCAGATGTTCGCGCACCTTACCCTCACCGAACTCATAGACCTTTGTTACAAGGCCGTCGAGGAATTGGCGGTCGTGGCTCACAAGGATTACCGTACCATCGAAGTCCCTTATAGCTTCCTTCAGCACATCCTTCGACTGCATATCGAGGTGGTTGGTGGGCTCATCGAGAATGAGAAGGTTCATCTGTCTGAGCAGCAGGCGTATCATTGCAAGGCGGCTTCTCTCTCCTCCCGACAGCACTTTTACCGGCTTGTCCGACGCTTCCCCTCCGAACATGAATGCTCCGAGTATATCGCGAATACGAAGGCGTATATCGCCGGTGGCGACATTGTCTATGGTCTGGAATACAGTCAGGTTCTCGTCGAGGAGCTGTGCCTCGTGCTGTGCAAAGTATGCGGTCTCTACATTGTGTCCAAGCTCGATTTCACCGTCGAACCCGAGTTCGCCCAGTATGCAGCGGACAAGTGTTGTCTTGCCCTCGCCGTTGCGCCCGACAAAGGCAACCTTTTCGCCGCGGTTTATTGTAAAGTTCACTCCCTCGAAAACAGTGTGAGTGCCAAAGGCCTTTTTTACATCCTTGCATATTACCGGGTAGTTGCCGCTGCGTGTGGCTGGAGCAAACTTCAGTCTCAGCCTGCCGGTCTCTTCCTCGTCAATCTCTATGGGAACTATTTTTTCGAGCTGTTTTATGCGGCTCTGTACCTGAACGGCCTTTGTAGGTTTGTATCGGAAGCGTTCGATAAATTCCTTTATGTCGGCAATCTCCTTCTGCTGGTTCTCGTAGGCACGTATCTGTTGTTCGCGGCGTTCCTTGCGCGTCTCCACAAACTTGTCGTAGGGGAGCTTGTAGTCATATATCCTGCCGCAGGAGATTTCAACAGTGCGGTTTGTTACGGCATTCAGGAATGCACGGTCGTGGCTCACAAGCAGCACTGCATTGCTGCTGCGGGCAAGGAACTGTTCGAGCCATTGTATACTTTCAATGTCAAGGTGGTTGGTAGGCTCATCGAGCAGCAGTATGTCTGGGTGTTGCAATAGCAGTTTGGCCAGTTCTATGCGCATTCTCCAGCCGCCACTGAACTCGCTTGTAGAACGGGTAAAGTCCTTTCTGCTGAATCCAAGTCCGGCAAGCGTGCGTTCAATCTCAGCCTCATAGTGACTGCCGCCCATCAGGGTGTACTGTTCGTTTAGGTGGGTGTACTCTTCGATTAGTTGGTGATACTCTTCGCTCTCATAATCGTTGCGCTCGGCAAGTTCATTGTTCATCTTCTCCAGTCTCCGCTCCATTTCGTGTATGTGTGCAAAGGCTTGTTCTGCCTCTTCATACACTGTCCGTCCGTCGGAGTGGCTCATCACCTGTGGCAGGTACCCTACCGTGAAATCCTTTGGCTTTGAAAGGCTGCCCTGGGTAGGCTGCTGTTTGCCTGCAATAATCTTCAGTAAAGTGCTCTTGCCTGCACCGTTCTTGCCTACAAGTGCTATTCTGTCCCTCTTGTTGACTATAAAACTGACATCGTGAAAGAGGTTTGTTCCTCCGAAGTCTACCTTTATGTTATCTATTGAAAGCAAAATTCAGTTATATATAATAATGTATAAATAGGCTTTTTATTACCGGTGGTTCGTCCGCACGCATAAAGTTCAGCGCGCAAAGTTACTCTTTTGCTGCGAAAAATACAAATATGAAGGTTTGAATGGCAATTCCCTTTTCATTCTGTGTGTGAGCAAAAGATTCATTTTTTTTGAAAAAAAAAATCAGAAAAACTTGTGCAGATGAAATAATCTCTTTATATTTGCAATGATTTCAGAAATGAAACATCCGACGATTTAAAAAGAAGGAACTATGATAGTATCAAGAGCAGATTTAAAGGAAGAATTGATAAAGGCCGGTATACGTCCGTCGGTTCAGCGTTTGGCAATTTTCGAGTATGTCAGGAAGAGTTGTCAGCATCCTACGGCCGAGGTAGTATATGAGGCACTCCGCGATGAATTGGGTTCATTATCGTTGACAACAGTCTACAATACTTTGAAACTCTTTGTTGATGCAGGGCTTATTTCAATGCTCACAATTGATGATACATTCCGCTGTTTCGATGGCAACCGTTGTTGTCACGCACATTTCCGTTGCAGCCGTTGCGGCAAGATTGTCGACCTGCAGATGAAAAGGGATTTTATTTCTCTTGTAGAAGGTCTCGACGGATATGAGATTATCGATGCTCAGCTCTACCTTAAGGGAATATGTCCCGAATGCCAAACTAAAAAAGGATAATACAATTAACAATAAATTCAAAACTTTTAAAAAATTACGGCTATGAAAAAGTTTATATGTTCAGTGTGTGGTTATATACACGAAGGTGATTCAGCTCCCGAGCGTTGCCCAATGTGCAAGGTACCGGCAGAGAAGTTCAATGAGATGCAGGCTGCAGGTGGCAAGCTCGAGTTTGTTCAGGAGCACGTTATAGGTGTAGCCAAGGGCTGCGACGACGAAATGATAAAGGACCTCAACAACC
>CAZAIM010000020.1:0-24799 GCA_964485215.1 uncultured Bacteroidaceae bacterium
ATAAAAACAAAGATAATATTTTTTTATTTACCCACACCTTTTTGCTACTGAACCCTAAGGAACCCTCCTAAGTTTTTTAGAATAGTACAAAAAAGAGCGGGATTCACTAATGAATCCCGCTCTTGAACATTTGTGACGCAGATTATCTACGCAAGCCGAGCTTAGCGACAATTGCACGGTAACGGTTGATGTCACGATCCTTAAGATAGTTAAGGAGTGAACGACGCTTACCTACCAACATTGTCAAAGCTCTCTGTGTGCTATAATCTTTACGGTTAGCCTTAAGGTGCTCCGTCAAATGGGCAATACGGTATGAGAACAATGCAATCTGGCTCTCTGCTGAACCAGTATCAGTGCTAGACGTTCCGTATGTGCCAAAGATTTCTTTCTTTTTCTCAGAATCCAAATACATAGATTTAATGTTTTAGGTTAATAAAAAAAATATCTTTTGGCCGACAAATGAATGCGCCAAGGCGCACTATATTGCCAACGCGGGTGCAAAGATACAACCTTTTTTCTGATTGGCAACCACATTGACCTGTTTTTTTGCGGCACAGGACAAGAAACCGTTTTAGAAGCCGTGAATTTCTAAAAAATCTTTCCGCTCTTTCATAGAGCCGCGCGCAAGAAGAAAATTCCGACAGGCAAGCAAAAGCCACGATTATATATTTTAGACTATTTATGAGCAAACATACTGCTAATTTTGTGTTTTTGTTGTAACTTTGTAAATTGAAAAATACGAAACAAAGTTTAGAAGCTATATGCAGAACATACGCAATATTGCAATCATCGCACACGTTGACCATGGCAAGACAACTCTGGTGGACAAGATGATGCTTGCAGGAAACCTTTTGAAGGAGCAGGACAACGACAAGCTTACACTCGACAACAACGAACTTGAGCGCGAAAGAGGAATTACAATCCTGTCGAAGAACGTATCGATAAGATACAAGGAGACCAAGATAAACATTATTGACACTCCGGGACACAGTGACTTCGGCGGTGAGGTTGAACGTGTGCTCAACATGGCCGACGGCTGTATTCTTCTTGTAGATGCCTTTGAAGGCCCTATGCCGCAGACACGGTTCGTTCTGCAGAAGGCATTGCAGATTGGTCTGAAGCCCATCGTTGTTGTGAACAAGGTTGACAAGCCCAACTGCCGCCCCGAAGAGGTCTATGAAATGGTATTCGACCTTATGTTCTCGCTCGATGCCACTGAAGAACAACTCGATTTTCCGGTACTCTACGGCTCGGCAAAGAACAACTGGATGAGCACAGACTGGCGCAAGGAGACAACGGACCTCACAGCCTTGCTCGATGCCATTATAGAGCACATCCCTGCTCCCGAACAGCTTGAAGGCACACCACAGATGCTGATAACCTCACTCGACTACTCGCCCTACACCGGACGCATAGCAATTGGCCGAGTACACCGCGGAACACTCAAGGAGGGTGCGAACATCACCCTTGTGAACCGCAACGGCGAGGAGAGCAAAATGAGAATAAAGGAGCTGCACACATTCGAAGGTTTAGGGCGCAAGAAGGCCGAAAGTGTAAGTTCGGGCGACATATGCGCCATTGTTGGCTTAGAGAAATTCGAGATAGGCGACACCATATGCGATTTCGAGAACCCGGAGGCTTTACCTCCGATTGCCATTGACGAGCCTACGATGAGTATGCTTTTCACCATCAACGACTCACCGTTCTTCGGTAAGGAGGGCAAGTTTGTGACATCGCGCCACATACAGGAAAGGCTCGACAAGGAACTCGACAAGAACCTTGCACTGCGTGTAAAGAAAGACCCCGAGGAGGATGCATGGACTGTTTTCGGACGCGGAGTACTGCACCTTTCGGTGCTTATTGAAACAATGCGCCGCGAAGGATACGAACTGCAGGTAGGCCAGCCTCAGGTCATATACAAGGAGATTGACGGTGTGCGCCACGAGCCTATCGAAGAACTCACCATAAATGTCCCAACAGACTTCTCGAGCAAGATTATAGACATGGTCACACGCCGTAAGGGCGAGATGCTCTCAATGGAAGCGCAGGCCGACCGTGTGAACATTGAGTTCAACATTCCTTCACGCGGAATCATCGGTTTGAGAACAAACGTGCTCACCGCATCAACCGGTGAAGCCATAATGGCGCACCGGTTCAAGGAGTACCAGCCATACAAGGGCGACATTGAACGCCGCACCAACGGCTCAATGGTTGCAATGGAAAGCGGAACCGCATTTGCCTATGCCATTGACAAGCTGCAGGAGCGCGGCAGGTTCTTCATCAACCCGCAGGAAGAGGTATATGCCGGCCAGGTTGTGGGCGAGCACATTCACGAGAACGACCTTGTCATCAATGTCACCAAGAGCAAGAAACTCACAAATATGCGTGCGAGCGGCAGCGATGACAAGGCACGCATTGTTCCGCCGATTGTCTTCTCACTCGAAGAGGCATTGGAATATATCAAGGAGGACGAATACCTTGAAGTAACACCCAAATCTATGCGTATGCGTAAAATCATCCTCGATGAGCTTGAGCGCAAACGTGCAAACAAACAGTAACAGCAATGCGCAAGGTTCTCACGTTCACCCTTATTGCATTCCTTGCAATCTCCTGTGCCAAGAAGCAGGTTGGTCCAAAGTATACCCTTGAGGGCAAGACCGGTTGCAGCAAGGGCACGGCATATCTGTATGGCCTTGACAGCCGATACGAGAAGAAGGACTCCATTGCCATTAACGGCAACGGAGAATTCCTGCACACAATAGATACCGACACCATTATGCCCCTCTCGTTGCTGATGCCCGACGGGAAATGCATCACGTTATATGCAGAGCCAAATACAAAGGCCACCGTTGTTGCCGACACAGCACAGGCAAACGGCTGGAGGGTTATGGGAGGAGGAAGCATTCAGGCACTCCACGACAGCATCTCGAGAATAATCGACGGATGCCGCGAACAGAAGGAACAGATAGCCGTCATTGACAGTTTCATAAAATACAACCCCACCAACGAGCTATGTATTACACTGCTAAGAAGATACATGATTGAAATCCCTGAGCCCAACAATGCAAATATCAGAAGCCGCATCTCACAACTGAGCGGAGTGCTACAGGATCACGAATACATAACGGCAATAAAGAAACAGGTAGACCAGAAGCACAGCAATGTGCTCCACAAGTCACTTCCCTCGTTTACCTACACAACGGCAGAAGGCAAGGAGATAACAGCCAGCGACTGCCTGAAAAGATACACCTTGATAACATTCTGGGCATCGTGGAACGAGAACAGCCGTAAAGAGGTAGGCAAATTACGGAAACTGCACAACAGCATCGACAGCACATATTTCACAATAGTAAACATCTCTCTCGACAACGACACCGCTGAATGGAGAAGAACCATCACCGCCGACAGTATTGCCGGGCTCAATGTCTGCGACACCAAAGGATTCAATGCCGAGATTCTGAACGGCTTCAATGTCGCATCACTGCCATTCTCAATACTTGTGTCACCATACCAACGAATAAACAAGTACAACGTATCAATAGCCAGCGACAGTGCCTACATCGACTCCCTGGTTGTAAAGTACCGCACCGAAGAGAAAGAGAGAGAGAGAAAGAAAAAGAAGGAAAAGGAAAAGGAGAAGAAAAACAAAAAGAAGATAGAGAACAGAAGCTAAGAAACTGTTCCTATCCAATAGCCGGACTTTCTAAAAAGCGAAGGCTTAAGGTTTTCATTTTTTCAGAGCATATAGAACAAACAGATTACTCAAAGCTATGTTGGTCAAGGTTCTTGCGGCAGCAATTCAGGGCATAAATGCAACACTTGTTACAATTGAGGTAAATGCACTACGAGGAATAAAATTCTTCCTTGTAGGCCTGCCCGACAATGCCGTAAAAGAGAGCCAACAACGCATCAACTCAGCCCTGCAATATAACGGGCTGCGCTTCCCAAGCAAACAGATTATTGTAAACATGGCTCCGGCCGACATAAAGAAAGAGGGCTCGGCCTACGACTTGCCAATTGCAGTGGGAATACTTGCAGCCGACGAAGCCGTTGCAACCGAAAAGCTATGCAAGTACCTCATTATGGGCGAGCTGGGGCTTGACGGAAAGATTCTGCCCATAAAAGGAGCCTTGCCCATAACGCTCAAGGCAAAGGAGTTAGGGTACGAAGGTATCATACTGCCACAAGGCAATGCTGCAGAAGCAGCAGTTGTTGACGGAATAGCAGTGTACGGAGCAGAAGACCTTGTGCAGGTAATAGAGTTCCTAAACGGGAAAGAGGAAATGCACATTGCTGATGCCGACATCGAAAGGGACTTCTATTCCAAGCAGAGCAATTTTCCTTTTGACTTCAGCGAAGTACGTGGACAAGAGAGCGTGAAACGCGCATTTGAAGTAGCGGCAGCCGGTGGCCACAACCTTATTATGGTAGGCCCCCCCGGAAGCGGAAAATCAATGATGGCAAAGCGTTTGCCCTCCATACTCCCACCCCTTACCCTCGAAGAGAGCCTTGAAACCACAAAGATACACTCAGTATGCGGAATGATGCCCGGCGGAACCTCGCTAATTACCCAGCGTCCATTCCGCAGTCCACACCACACCATTTCATCGGTGGCACTGTGCGGTGGAGGGGCAAACCCCAAGCCGGGAGAAATATCCCTGGCACACAACGGCGTCCTTTTCCTCGACGAACTGCCAGAGTTCAACCGCGACGTGCTCGAGGTCATGCGCCAGCCGCTCGAGGACCGCAAGATATGCGTTGCACGCGCCAACTACAAGGTTGAATATCCGGCCGGAGTTATGTTCATAGCATCAATGAACCCCTGCCCCTGCGGCTACTACAACCACCCCACCAAGGCCTGCACATGCAGTCCCGGCCAGGTGCAACGTTACTTGAACAAGATTTCAGGGCCACTGCTCGACCGCATTGACTTGCAAATAGAAATTGTTCCCGTTCCGTTCGAAAAGATTTCCGATGCACGCCCCGGCGAGCCAAGCGCAACAATACGCGAGCGAGTGATTGCTGCACGAAAGATACAAGAAAAGCGTTTCCACGAGGAGAAAGGCATATACTGCAACGCGCAGATGACACCAAAGCTCATTGCAAAATATGCAGTGCTCGACGAGACAAGCCTCGCCATGCTCAAGACCGCAATGACAAAGTTCGACCTTTCGGCACGTGCCTACGACCGCATACTGAAGGTAGCCCGCACCATTGCCGACCTCGATAGCAGCGAAAACATACAGTTCCAGCACATAGCCGAGGCCATTGGCTACCGCAACCTCGACAGGGGAAATTGGGGAAGTTAAAAATACACATCATGGAAATAAACAATATCTGCGTTTACTGCGCATCGAGCAACAAGGCTGCCGAGGTTTACGGCAACACAGCATACGAACTTGGCGCACTCCTTGCCAAGGAGGGCATAACCGTTATAACCGGCGCGGGCAGCATTGGACTTATGCGCAAGGTCGAAGACGGCGCGCTCGACAACGGCGGCAAGGCCATTGGTGTGATACCGCAATTTATGGTGGAGCAGGGATGGCACCACACCGGGCTTACCGAACTGCATATAACAGGTTCGATGCACGAACGCAAACAGAAGATGGCAAACCTTAGCGACGCTGTGATTGCCCTGCCCGGCGGATGCGGAACCCTTGAGGAGTTGAGCGAGATAATAACCTGGAAACAGTTGGGACTATACCTGAACCCCATTGTCATTCTCAACATAAACGGATATTACGACAATTTCATCGCTCAGCTTGAAAAGGCTATACAGGAGCACTTTATGGGTGAGATTCATAGCCGCATCTGGAGTGTTGCCACAACGCCAGCCGAGGCTATTGAGATAACCAGGAATACTCCGAAGTGGGATCCTTCGGTCAGAAAATACGCTGCCCTATGACTGACACGGCTGCACCATACAACATTCTCAATGACAATATCTTGATGCTGCTGTTCATACTGAACATAGTAGGCATTTCATACGTGTTCCTTATGAATGGCTCAAGCATCATCGAGCGCGTCAAGTGCATATTCTACTACGAAAGCAAATCGGCACCCTTCAACGACAGGACACACATAACCCGTATATGCAATGTACTGCTGTATGCCCAGACCATTCTTTATGGTGCGATGATAGCCTCGGAGTACATCCAACAGCACAACGGAAACGGTGGCGAAAGGCACACGACAGCGCATATAGCCATTCTTGCCGCATTCCTTCTGCTTGTCATACTGGCAAAAAGAATTGCATACGATATTGTAATAAATATACTCTTCTCCAAAAAGGAGGCCGATGAATGGAGAGACCTATACCTATTTACTGTAAAACTGGCAGGATTTGCCATGTCGCCGGCCATAATTGCAATTTTATTCATACCAGAGATACCTTTCATTTATGTCGGATTTTACATAATTTTGATTTTCCTGTTATATATCTACACGATAACCAGTAGTTTAATAAGAATCATTTTCCACAAAAAACGCAATTATTTGGATATTTTTTTATACCTTTGCGCACTCGAATTTTTACCCACCGCAATGGTGTGGAAATCGGTGCTACAATTGAATGAATTTATAACTACAAAAATTTAGGACATTGAAGGTAAGTAAGATTCTGGTTTCACAGCCAAAACCAGCTACAGGCAAGTCTCCATATTTTGACATTGAGGAGAAGCATAACGTGCAGATTGATTTTTGTTCTTTCATTAAAGTTGAAGGAGTAACAGCAAAGGAGTTCAGACAGCAGAAGGTTTCAATCTTAGACCACACAGCAATTGTATTCCTTTCACGCCACGCCATTGACCACTTTTTCACACTATGCAAGGAACTTAGAGTAAACATCCCCGACGATATGAAGTATTTCTGCCTGTCGGAGACCATTTCACTCTACATACAGAAGTATGTACAGTACCGCAAGCGCAAGGTATTCTTCGGCAACGGCCACATAAAGGATCTTGAGCCATTGTTTGCAAAACACAAGACAGAAAAGTACTTTGTACCGACATCAAACGTGCATAATGCCGAAATTAACGGAATTTTCGACAAATACGGCATTGTACATTCACAGGCAGAAATGTACCGCACGGTGAGCACCGAGATTGCACCAGAGTTCATAAAATCGTATGATATGCTCATCTTCTTCAGCCCGCATGGTATTGAGTCGCTAAAGAAGAACGTGCCCGACTACAACCAGGGCGAACAGCTCGTCGCCTGTTTCGGTAATGTAACCGCAAAATGTATAAAGGACAACGGGCTGAGGCTCGACCTTGAGGCACCATCGGCAACTGCCACGAACATGCCGGCAGCCCTGGATGCCTACCTTGCGGCAAACAACAAGTAATATACGAAGGAGCTGTGTCAGAATATAATCTTGGACACAGCTCCTTTAGGTTTGCAAGAATTGACAAGATACAAGGCGTCGGAATTCAAGGCGAAAGGAGTGTACATCGATGCTCGACTGAGCCTAAACATTTACAACAACGAAGCAATTTATTAATTATGTCACGCCGTCCTGCTGTTGGAAGCGAATAAGACGATGATATTCCAAGAGATGAAACTGAACACATTCCCACTCAAAGAACACCTCAAGAGCAAACGCACGATTGAGAAGGTCTACGCCGAAGGCTCATCGGTGACAGCATATCCACTGCGCGCCGTCTTCATAGAGCAAAAGAGTGAGGAGCAGGAACCCGATGCCGCAATCCTCATAAGCGTTGCCAAGAAACGGTTTCGACACGCAGTCGACCGCAACCTTGTAAAAAGACGCATACGCGAAGCATACCGCACAAGCAAGCATCCCTTTATAGATGCCTTGAAAAGCAGAAACATAAAGATGGCTGTTGCCATATTATACATTGACACGCATCACAACAGCACTGCATTCATAAAGCGCAAGATGGAGAAGCTGCTCGATGCAATCGTCACAAAGAGTATGGCACAATGATAAAACTGCTGACAAAGATACTCATACTGCCAATAAGGTTCTACCAGAAGGTCATTTCTCCAATGACACCACCATCGTGCCGTTTCACACCGACATGCTCACAATATGCCATAGAGGCCCTACGCAAGCACGGACCGCTAAAAGGGCTATACCTTGCCGTTAGACGGATTCTCCGCTGCCACCCTTGGGGAGGCTCGGGTTACGACCCTGTACCATAAAAAGCAAGTACACGCTATGACACTGACCGACATACACACCCATAAGAAGGAGAACGGCAGCACTGCAAGCATATACAGCAGCGGAATTGCATATACAGACGACAGGATAATCTCTTTAGGCATACACCCTTGGGACATCGACGAAAAATGGCCGGATGTTTTTGCAAAAATAAAGGAACATGCAAGCAGGGAGAATGTTGCTGCTATTGGCGAATGTGGCATAGACCTTATTAAATCGACGGCAACGGAAGAGCGGCAGAAGGAGGTATTCAAAGCACACGCCCTGTTGGCCGAAGAACTTGGAAAGCCACTTATTATTCACTGCGTAAAAGCTTTCGATGCAATTATCGCGGCCAAAAAGGAGTGCAAGCCCTCTGTTTCATGGATAATCCACGGATTCCGCGGCAAGCCACAGCAGGCCTTGCAGCTTCTGGGAGCCGGATTCCACATCTCGCTCGGAGAGCATTTCAACCGCGAGACAGCCATGGCAATTCCTGCTGAGAGACTGTTCATAGAGAGCGACGAAAGCGCGATGCCAATATATAGGATATATGAAAGCATTGCCAGAGCCAGAGGCATCAGCACAGAAGAACTGGCATTGCAAATAAAGTCCAACAAGGGAATCTTCAAACAATTTTAAGGGCATAATGCCGTTTATTGGAGTAAAGAGAGAAATGTTTATGCCAAATAATTGGCTACGATGAAGTAATTTCTTAAATTTGTCAATAGTACAGCTATTCAACAGAAAATGGACAAACTAAAGACCTTTACCGACAGCCGCGGCAGTCTCACTATTGTCGAGAAGGGCCAGGAGGTTCCCTTCGAGATACAACGCGTATACTGGATACACAGCGTACCCCCTGGCGAGGAACGCGGCAAGCACTCGAACAAGGTCTCCTCGGAATATGTCATAGCTGTCAACGGCAGCGTGGAGATAACACTCGAAGACATTAACGGAAGGCGCACCTACAGGCTTGACTCCAAGGACAAAGGCCTGCTGATTCCGCCCGATACCTGGGATGAGATAAGAAACTTCTCGCCCGATGCCGTGCTGCTGGTTCTCGCATCTCATTCCTACAACGAGACTACATATATAAACTCATACGAAGAATTCCTGCAATACATTCACAGATGAAAGAACGGTATTCCACAGGACTGACAGTTGAAAGATACACTCCAGAGCAGGCACAGGAGTGGGATTGCTTTGTAGAAGAGAGCCGCAACGGAACTTTCCTGCACAAGCGTGGCTACATGGACTATCACTCCGACCGCTTTACCGACCATTCTCTGATGTTCTACAGCAACGGGATGCTAATCGCTGTAATGCCGGCACACATAAAGGAGATGCAGCTATGCTCGCATAATGGACTTACATACGGCGGTCTCCTGCTTTCCAAGACTGCAACAGCGGAAACGGCACTGGCAGCATTCGAGACATTGCGCCACTACCTCCGTGGAAATACCAAGGTCAAGGAGATAGTATATAAGCCTTCACCGCACATCTACCACAAGTATCCCTGTGAAGAGGATCTGTACGCCCTTTTCCGCAACAAAGCCAGGCTAACCGAGTGCAAGATTTCAACAGTTGTCGGGCTGAATAATCCATTGCCTATAAAGGGACGACGCAAGCTCACAGCCACAATGAAAGAGAGGCTGCGCATTGCAGAAGATGCCGGGCTTGACAAGTTCTGGTACGTGCTCGAAAGAAGACTTGAGGAAAAATACAGTACAGCACCCGTACACACCCTTGCAGAGATTGAATTGCTGCACAGACGATTTCCCGAGAACATAAAACTCTTCACTGTTGAAGATGAAAACAGAGAGACATTAGGCGGCGTACTCCTGTACATAACAGACCGATGTGTACACATGCAATATTGTGGCACAACAGACGAAGGCAGGCGTATCGGCGCGCTCGATTACCTTTATGAATACCTCATAGACGAAAGATTCCGCAACAAGGAATATTTCGATTTCGGCATCTCGGTTGAAAGAGGAGGAGAATACCTCAACAGCGGACTTATAGCCTACAAGGAACGCCTTGGCGGACGAGCCGTGGTATACAGCACCTATGTAATAAACCTGGAAGAATAAGAGATGATAAGATACTGCGACCTGAAGGAGATAAACAGGCCCTACGAGAGGCAAATATCCGAAGCCATCGGGAGAACCGTCAATTCGGGCTGGTACATACGTGGCGACGAATGCCGAAGATTCGAGGAGGCCTTTGCCGCATATTGCGGATGCCGGCACTGCATAGGCACCGGAAACGGTCTGGACGCACTCACCGTCATATTGCTTGCATACAAAGAACTTGGGGCAATGAAGGATGGCGACGAGGTAATTGTCCCAGCAAATACATACATTGCCACAATACTTGCAGTGATGCAAGCCGGTCTCAAGCCAATACTATGCGAGCCGAAGCTTGATACATTCTGCATCGACAGCAGCAGAATTGAAGAACTTGTCACAGAGCGCACCCGAGCCATTATGCCTGTGCACCTTTATGGGCAAACATGCGCTATCGGCGAAATAAAGGCAATAGCCGAAAAGCATTCCTTGAAAATAGTTGAAGATGCAGCACAGGCTCACGGGGCAAACCTTGGCGACAAAAGAGCGGGTAACCTTGGCGATGCAGCCGGCTTCAGCTTCTACCCTGGCAAGAACCTGGGTGCTTTGGGCGACGGAGGAGCAATAACGACAAGCGACTCTGAACTGGCAGAAGCGGCAAGAGCAATTGCGAACTATGGCTCAGAGAAGAAGTACATCAACAAATACAAAGGCATAAACAGCCGTCTCGATGAGATTCAGGCGGCCGTGCTAAGAGTGAAACTGCCACACCTGGACAGAGACAACGGAATTCGCCGCGACATAGCCCGCGAATATATCAACGGAATAAGGAACACGAATGTAACTCTGCCTGCCGTAAACGATTACAGCCAGCACGTATTCCACATTTTCGCTGTCATGTCACCCGAAAGGGAAAAACTGCAGAAACACCTCGCAGAGAACGGAATAGAGACACTCATACACTACCCGATACCGCCGCACAGGCAAGCGGCATTTGCCGAATTCTCCGGGCTGGAACTGCCGGTAACAGAAAAAATACATCGCGAGGTTCTGAGCCTTCCATGCAACCCAGCAATGAGCAAAGACGACATACGGCAAGTAATCAAAGCCATAAATTCCTTTGCACCATAGCATAGGGCAAAACCGAAGGATTTGCCTGGAAGCTGGCGGTACAAATTCCGACAGCCATTTAAAAACAGAGCACAACTGCTTTGCTCTGCAACAACTTTGCATTATCTTTGCAGTAGGCAGCCCCCTATGCAACAAGGGGTAATGAAAACAAATTCTGGAATTACCTTATTAATAATATGGACAACTATATCGTATCGGCAAGAAAATACCGCCCCGACACATTCGAAACGGTTGTGGCGCAGAAATCACTGACAACAACCTTGAAGAATGCAATACAGAGCGGCAAACTGGCACACGCATACCTGTTCTGCGGACCGCGCGGTGTGGGAAAGACAACCTGCGCACGAATATTTGCCAAGACAATCAACTGCCTTCACCCCACAAGCGAAGGAGAACCCTGCAACGAATGCGAGTCGTGCCGTTCCTTCAACCAGCAGCGTTCATACTCCATCTATGAACTCGACGCAGCAAGCAACAATTCAGTCGAAGACATACGTTCGCTGAATGAACAGGTACGGATACCGCCACAGATAGGCAAATACAAGGTATACATCATCGACGAGGTCCATATGCTGTCGCAAGCAGCTTTCAACGCATTCCTCAAGACACTTGAGGAGCCGCCTGCACACGCAATATTCATACTGGCTACAACAGAGAAGCACAAGATTATACCCACAATCCTGTCACGTTGCCAGATATATGACTTCAGCCGCATTGAATCGGCAGACATCATAGGACATCTGCAGAATATCGCAGCCAAGGAGGGCATAAACACAGAACGCGAGGCTCTCCGCATAATAGCACAGAAATCGGACGGCTGCATGCGCGACGCCCTTTCGCTCTTTGACCAGATGGTAAGTTTCACGCAGGGAGACCTCACATATACAAAGGTCATCGAGAGCCTCAATGTTCTGGACTATGAATATTACTTCAGGCTCACCGACTTCATCCTTGAAAAAAAGATTCCGCAAAGCCTGCTGCTGTTCAACGAAATACTTAACAAAGGATTCGAAGGCAATATCTTCATCGAGGGTGTCGCATCTCACTTCAGGGACCTGCTTGTAAACAGCGACCCGGCAACAGCACCGCTGTTTGAGGGAAGCGATGAACTGAGGAACAGGTACACGGAGCAGGCCAAACGATGCAGTTCAAGAATGCTGTTCAACGCCATCAAGCTATGCAACAATTGCGGAATGAACTACCGCACAAGCCGTAACAAGCGATTGCTGGTTGAGCTGACGCTCATAGAGTTGTCGCAGATGGGGGATGGAGACAGTGACGATGGCGGGGGGCGTAGCCCCAAGATGCTAAAACCTATATTCAACAGACAAGAGAACCTGGCTGTCGCACCGGAGAAGCCGCGCACCGGAACTCCTCAACAGCAGCAGAGAGAAACAGTAACCAAAGGACAGGTTCCTGCAGCAAGGATCGCCACCAGAGAAGTGCCGCCAGCCACAACACAGCCACAAGTTCAGCAAGGACGACCAGAAGAACTTACAAAAAGAAGCGGCGGCAGAACACTTGGGGGCATGTTCAATGCTTCGAGGAACGTGGGTGCAAGCACACTGCAACAAACCGCAACCGAACAGCCTGCCACACACGACCGCACAACAAATGCAACAGGCAACACGCAAGACATAAACCTTGGCAGCCAGCTCAACGAGGAGCAGGTCATACAGGCCTGGACCTCCTTTGCTGTTAAACTACCCGAGAACGAAAAAGCATTGGCCGACAGAATGAAAATCATGAGACCCACTCTTTTCGATGGACAAAGCTTCACCATAAGCGTAGACAACAAGCTGGCAGCTGAGCTGTTCGAAAGAGAGGCTCAACGCATAACAGCGGGAATGAGCAGCTACATAAACGGAGCCAGGCTAAAGCTAAAGGTGCACATCAACGAGGTCGTCGTCGAACGTTATGTCAATGACAAAGGCAAACAGTTCGAACTGCTCAAGGAGAAAAACCCACTGATTGAAAAACTCAGAGCAAGGCTTAATCTCGAACTGGTAAGATAATAATCTGTTCATAAGAACAGACCGAAAGACATCAAGGTATCTGAAAAGGATAATGTTTATGGCAAAACGCACAGAACACCTTTTCAGATACTTCATTTTTTGCATCAGCATCTTCCCTTTAATCAAAACCGGACAATAAAACAAGACATATCGACAATTTTTTCTGTTCGCCAAACAGGAAAAAACCTTTTTTTAAAGAAGCAAATTTTTTGCCTTATATAGAATCATTCCAAATAAGAAAAGAAGCTCGAAGCAAAAAGCCGGAACACGACACAAAACACAATCAGCAAAGGTAAAAAGGCGATTTCGGGATAGGGGAAAAGAATAACAATCCGCCGCGGTTGGCCGCTAATAGGCTGATACTCAATGTTCAAAAAAAATAACGCAAAACAACAACCTTTACATTATACGCTTTTTTAAGCAACTGATACACAACAGATTATTTTGGACAATTTTTTGGCACACAAATCTATGCTTGCATTTTCATTTTTATTTGATGATATTTGCATAGGGAAAGGTACTGATAGAGGCCACAACAATGAGCCTCTTTTTTATGCCGCCATTTGAAACACAAAATCAGCAATGAACTCACAACTGAATACGAAATGGAATAAATGCCTGGAGATTATTCGCGACAATGTCTCCGAAGCAACCTTCACAACTTGGTTTGCCGACATAAAGCCAATCAAGTTCGAGGGAGGCACTCTTACCATACAGGTCAAGAGCAATTTCGTGTATGAGTTCCTGGAAGGCAATTTTGTTGACCTTCTGCGCTCTACCCTATTCAAAGTCATGGGCAACGGCACACAGCTGATGTACAGCGTTCTCACCGACAAAGACAATAACCTTAGCGTTGAAGTCGGGACCGACGGAAGCAACGGCAGGCACAACGGCACAGGAAACAGCGGCAACCGTTCTCCCAAAGCAATGCAGGAGAGTGTGCAGGAACTTGACTCGATGCTCATAAACAGATACACATTCGACAACTATGTAGAGGGTATCAGCAACCGCCTTTCACGTTCCGTTGCGATAAGCGTTGCCGACAAGCCTGGCAGAGCCTTCAACCCACTGTTCATACACGGTGTTTCAGGTGTGGGAAAGACACACCTTGTAAATGCCATCGGTGTCAAGATAAAGGAACTGCACCCCGAACTTAGGGTACTGTATGTTTCGGCACACCTGTTCCAGGTACAGTACACCGACTCCATACTCCAGAAGAACTTCAATGATTTCATGAGATTCTATCAAAGCATTGATGTCCTTATCATTGATGACATTCAGGAGTTTGCGGGTCTTCAAAGAACCCAGAACGCATTCTTCCACATTTTCAATCACTTGCATTTGAATGGCAAGCAGTTGATTATGACCTCGGATCGCTCTCCTGCGCAGTTGCAGGGTATGGAAGAGCGTCTTATTACCAGGTTCAAATGGGGCATGACAGCCGAAATAGAGAAGCCCGACCTCGAGCTGAGAAAGAATATCCTTCGCAGCAAGATTCACAGAGACGGGCTCAAGTTCCCTGAGGAGGTTATCGGCTACATTGCCGAGCACGTCAATGCAAGCATTCGCGACCTTGAAGGAATCGTGGTTTCAATAATGGCGCATTCTACGATAAACAACGCCGACATTGACTTGAACCTTGCACGCCGCATAGTTGGTGATTTCTCGGACTACGAAAAGAAAAGCATCACTGTAGATGATATAATAAAGACCGTTGCCGACTATTATGGAATAGAGCCTACAGCCATAAATACAAAATCCCGTAAACGCGAAGTAGTGCTTGTGCGCCAGGTAGCAATGTATCTTGCAAAGAAATATCTTGATCTTTCGACATCAAAGATAGGCCTGTACATAGGAAACAGAGACCATGCCACTGTACTCCATGCCTGCAAGACAATTACAAACCTGGCCGACACAGACAAACAGTTCCGCAACGAACTCAATGAAATTGACCTTGCCCTGCAAAGTGCATAAGATTAATTAGGATTAACGATAAATAAAATGACAATGCCAAGCGTAAACAGGCATTGTCATTTTTGTTTCCGGACAACTGTAAACCACAACAACACCCAGGGACATACCTGCAAAAGAACACCACACATTGTCAACGGTTTTTATTTTGGAAAACTTTCTTACAGATATAAAATTATTACGTATTGATTACCAATGAATTAATTTTTATTTTGGAAAACTTTGTCTGCTGTTGAGAAGTTCCGATGATTTTATTTGGTAATCTTATATTTGCATTATAAATTTGCGAGGCAATAAAAAAAGAACTTTAAAAAGACATTAACCATAATCAATATTTCAAAAAGTGGAAAAGAAGACATATACCTATGACGAAGCCTTCAAGTGCGCACTCGATTATTTCAGCGGTGACGAACTCGCCGCACGTGTTTGGGTAAACAAGTATGCTGTCAAGGACTCTTACGGCAACATATACGAGAAATCACCGGAAGAGATGCACTGGAGAATTGCAAACGAAATTGCAAGAATCGAGTCCAGATATGAGAATCCAATGTCGGCGCAGGAGGTATTCGACCTTCTCGACCACTTCAGGTACATAGTACCCTCGGGCAGCCCGATGACAGGAATCGGCAACGACCACCAGATTGCATCACTATCGAACTGCTTTGTTATAGGTATGGAAGGCAAGGCCGACTCATACGGCGGCATCATACGCATTGATGAAGAGCAGGTGCAGCTTATGAAACGCCGCGGAGGTGTAGGACACGACCTTTCACACATACGTCCTAAAGGCTCACCTGTAAAGAACTCGGCACTGACCTCTACCGGCCTCGTCCCGTTCATGGAAAGATACTCCAACTCCACCAGGGAAGTCGCCCAGGACGGACGGCGCGGTGCGCTCATGCTAAGCGTTTCAATAAAGCATCCCGATGCCGAGGCATTCATAGATGCCAAGATGACCGAGGGCAAAGTAACCGGAGCGAACGTCTCGGTAAAAATAGACGACGACTTCATGAAGGCCGTAATAGACGGAAAGAGCTACACACAGCAATACCCCATCGATGCCGAAGAGCCTGTCTACACCCATGAGACCAACGCCCAGCAGTTATGGGGCAAGATTATACACAATGCCTGGAAATCGGCCGAGCCGGGTGTGCTTTTCTGGGATACGATTGAAAGAGAGTCGATACCCGACTGCTATGCCGACCTTGGGTTCAAGACCGTCTCGACTAACCCTTGCGGCGAGATACCATTATGCCCATACGACTCCTGCCGTCTCATTGCAATCAACCTGTTCTCATACGTTGTGAACCCGTTCACACCCGAAGCATACTTCGACTATGAACTCTTCAGGCAGCACGTGGCAAAGACACAAAGAATAATGGACGACATCATTGACCTTGAGCTTGAAAAGATAAAGGGCATTCAAGAGAAGATTGAGAGCGACCCTGAAAGCGAAGAGGTTAAAGGTGCCGAGATTAAACTGTGGGAGAAAATATACCGCAAAAGCAGTATGGGTCGCCGCACCGGCGTAGGCATAACAGCCGAAGGCGATATGCTTGCAGCGATGGGGCTGAGATATGGCAGTGAGGAGGCTACATCGTTTTCGGAGAACGTGCACAAGACACTTGCATTGGCTGCATACGCATCATCAGTCAACCTAGCCAAGGAGCGTGGCGCATTCGAAATCTTCGACATCAGACGCGAAGAGAACAATCCTTTCATTAGCAGACTAAGGGATGCCGACCCCGAACTTTACGAAAATATGAAAAAGCACGGACGACGCAACATTGCCTGTCTGACAATAGCTCCTACGGGAACCGTAAGCATAATGACACAGACCACATCGGGCATCGAGCCGGTATTTATGCCGGTATACAAACGACGCAGGAAAGTCAACCCCAACGACCCGGAGGTTCATGTCGACTTCACCGACGAGAACGGCGACACATTCGAGGAATACATTGTATACCACCACAAGTTTGTAGAATGGATGAAGAAGGAGGGCATCGACACCACCAAGCGGTACTCCCAGGTTGAGATAGACAGCATTGTCGCACGCTCGCCCTACGCAAAGGCAACATCGAACGACATCGACTGGGTTGCGAAAGTACAGATGCAGGGAAGGATACAGAAATGGGTCGACCACTCCATCAGCGTGACAATCAACCTGCCTAACAACGTTGACGAGAAGCTTGTAAACGAGCTGTACATAACTGCATGGAAATGTGGCTGTAAAGGCTGCACCGTATACCGCGACGGCTCACGCGCAGGCGTACTTGTATCGACCGACAGCAAAAAAGAGCAGAAGTCCGAAATGAAGCCCACAATCACCGAAGTGCGACCGACCATACTCGAAGCCGACGTTGTACGCTTCCAGAACAACAAAGAGAAGTGGGTAGCATTCATTGGCCTGCTCAACGGTGAGCCATACGAGATTTTCACCGGCCAGCAGGATGACGAGGACGGCATTCCTCTGCCCAAGAACGTGACGCATGGCATAATCATCAAGCACACGAATGAGGACGGCACCAAAAGGTACGACTTCCAGTTCGAGAACAAGATTGGCTACAAGACAACAATCGAGGGTCTTTCCGAGCGGTTCAACCCCGAGTTCTGGAACTATGCAAAGCTGATTTCAGGAGTGCTCCGATACAAGATGCCGATAGAGCAGGTAATAAAACTCATCTCCTCGCTTGAACTCGCATCGGACAACATCAACACCTGGAAGAACGGTGTCGAGCGCGCTCTGAAGCGGTACATCAAGGATGGCACATCTACTGCCGAGAAATGCCCCAACTGCAACCAACAGCTCATATTCGAGGAGGGTTGCCTGCACTGTCCCGGGTGCGGATACTCAAAATGCGGATAAAAGGCGCAGCCAAACGGCAAAGCCACAACCATATACACTACAGATGAAGAGCCTTTTGTGGCTCTTCATCTTTCAGAAAACCGAACAATGGAAATAACCGGATACACAATTGAACTGAGAGACATCCACCTGTTTGCACACCACGGTGTAATGCAGCAGGAAAGAGAAATCGGAGCCTGGTTTACAATAGACCTGATACTGACTGTAGAAAACCACGACAGCATATCGACCGACAATATCGATGGCACAATCAGCTATGCCGATGTCTACGATATTGTACGTCTCGAAATGAAGACCCCGTCGAACCTCCTTGAACACGTATGCGGAAGAATAAGCAAAGCACTGTACGATAGATTCGTACAGTTAAGCGGAATATCGGTTACACTAAGCAAGGACACCCCACCAATGGGCGGCGACAGGCTTAAAGCTGCCGTCACACTGAAAAGCAGAAGATAAGACAGAAATAGAGATTATTTTATACCCAATTTACCGATAGCCTGACGGGCAGCCTTCTGCTGGCTTTCGCGTTTGGAGAAACCATCACCGACACCAAGCTGCACACCGTCGACAACAGCCTCACTCACAAAGAATACGCCATCCTTACGGAGTTCTTCGCTCAACACCCTGAATTCAACGCTCTTGTGATTTTTCTGCGACCACTCAATAAGGCGGCTTTTATAGTTCTTGTCGGCCTTTACAAGCGTCTCAATATCGTCGATTCGCGCAAACACCCTGTCGAGCAGGAAGCGGCGGCACTGTTTGTACCCCTTATCTATATATATGGCACCTACAAGTGCCTCTAGCGCGTTGCCATAGACATAGTTATTATGCTGTTTGGGCAGGCCGCATGCTGTTATAAAACGGTCGATACCGATTTCCACAGCCAAGTCATTAAGCGTCTGCCGACATACAAGGTTACTGCGCGATTTTGAAAGGAAACCCTCACGCTCGGCACTGAACTTAGAGTAGAGGAAATCGGCCGTGACAGAACTCAGCACAGCATCCCCGAGAAACTCAAGACGCTCGTTACAGACAAGCTTGCGCGATGCAGCACCTGTTGTAGAACTGTGCGTCATCGCCATTTTATATATGGCAATATCATTAGGCACATAGCCCAGAACTGAATAAAGCAGAAGATAAGACTCCCTATCCTTGCAGGATAGGAGCCTTATCTTGTCTAATGCCTTTTTGAAAACCTTCTTAGCCTTCAATTTTCTTAAACGCTATACTTGCATTATGGCCTCCGAAGCCGAATGTATTGGACAAAGCGACCTTGATATCCCTCTTCTGTGCCTGGTTGAAAGTAAAGTTCATTCCGTAGTCTATCTCAGGGTCATCGTCACCATCCTCGTGGTTTATCGTAGGAGGAACAATGCCATTCTTCACTGCAAGGACTGTAAGCACAGCCTCCAATGCACCTGCAGCACCAAGAAGATGTCCTGTAGTAGACTTGGTAGAACTGATATTGAGTTCATAGGCATGCTCGCCGAAAAGGTTCTTTATAGCCTTGGCCTCTGCAATGTCACCCGCAGGAGTTGACGTTCCGTGAACATTGATATAATCGACGCTGTCAACCGGCAGGCCAGCCTCATCGAGAGCCATCTTCATAACCCTCATGGCACCCTCACCATCTGGATGAGGAGAGGTTATATGATACGCATCTGCTGTAAGACCTGTTCCAACAATCTCGGCATAGATCTTTGCACCACGTGCTATTGCGTGTTCATACTCCTCGAGAATGAGTGTAGCAGCACCTTCTCCAATCACAAAACCGTCACGGCTCTTGCTGAAAGGACGTGAAGCCCCCTTGGGATCATCGTTCCTTGCAGACAATGCGTGCATTGCACAGAATCCTCCTACACCTGTCGGACAAATCGCAGCCTCGGCACCGCCGGCAACTATCACGTCGGCTCTACCGAGACGAATCTGATCAAATGCATCTATAATCGCATTCGAAGACGATGCACAGGCCGATGTCGTCACATAGTTAGGACCTTTGAGGCCATAACGTATTGAGATAATGCCGGCAGTCATGTCGGAAATCATCTTCGTTATAAGGAACGGAGAGAAACGCGGTCCGTTCTCCTGGTTAAGAGCATAGGACCTTATTTCATCCTCAAGGGCATTGATGCCGCCGATACCTTCACCGTAGATTACTCCAATGCGATTACAATCCTCCTTCTCAAAGTCGAGCCCGCTATCGTTTATGGCCTCTACAGCCGATGCAGCACCGTAGTGGGTGTCGACATCGACCTTGCGCACCTCTCTGCGATCCATAGCCGAAGTAGGGTCAAACCCCTTCACCTCGCAAGCGAACTGTGTCTTGAAAAGGTAACTGTCAAAATGAGTAATAGGTCCTGCACCACTTACACCATTAACTGCATTCTCCCACGTTGTGGGTATGTCATTACCAATGGGCGAAACGGCACCAAGACCTGTTACAACAACTCTTCTTTGTTTCATATAGAATTGTTAGGTATGCGTAGGGAGGGGCAGAATTACTTCTTCTCTGCAACCTTCTCCTCTACAAACTTGACAGCATCACCTACTGTCGCAATTTTCTCAGCCTGATCCTCGGGGATTGAGATACCGAACTCATCCTCGATCTCCATAATAAGTTCTACTCTGTCCAGTGAGTCTGCGCTCAGGTCGTTTGTAAAGTTAGCCTCAGATGTAACTTCAGACTCTGAAACACCGAATTTCTCAACGATAATAGCTTTTACTCTTGATTCAATTTCTGACATAGTTGTATATTTTTTGAAGATTGAAAAATTATCCGCGACAAAAGTATAACAAATTTGGCGAACCGCAAAGAAAGAGAGAAAAAAAATCAATATTTTTTGCACATTCGGCCATTTTTGTGCAAAAACCACACAAAAACAACCTATTTCACCACTATCCGAGCCTTATATCATAGGCCGAAGTCTCGCGTCGTAGAGTATAATTATTTCTAAAATCCTCAAACTTTTCCGGGTTTGCCTTCAGTCTGTCACTATCGGCAAAAGGAGAGTATATTCCAAGCGTTGCCTCGCTGAACGAAGAGGCCTGCACAACCCTATTCACAGGAGGAGGAAGCTGAAGTTCCGGCACTGCCCCTGTGTAACCGGCAAAAGCCGAAAATCTCTCCAGCACCATTCGGGTTGCATTCATTTTGCCTTCTGCCGAATATCCTGCAATGTGAGGCGTTGCAATATATACCTTATTCAAAAGTGGGAGGGATATAGCCGGTTCACCCTCCCATACATCCAGCACGACCGACATGCCCTCATGCTGCTCAAGATAACGCAACAAAGCGGCATTGTCCACTACCGGGCCACGCGAAGCATTAATCAGAAGCGAACACCTCTCCAAAGCCCCGAAGAAGCCCTCATCTGCAAGATGATAACTCGGGAATGCCCCACCGACATTCAAGGTTGGATGAAAGGTAATAATGTCGCACTGTGCAGCAAGCTCACTGAGTGGAACCAGAGCGTTTTCCCCGGCTGCAGCCTTCGGCGGGTCGTTCCTGTAGACTGCCATCCCTTCCGTTTGCGCCCAGTTTGCAACCTTGGAGCCAATCTCACCGACACCGACGACGCCCAATGAAAGGCCAGCCAGCGAGCGTCCATTATCCTTTGCCCAAGCATAGACAACAGCCTGCACATACTGCAGTACGGCATAAGCATTGCAGCCTGCCGCATTGCACCACTTAATACCGGCCGAGCTGCAATATTCGGCATTTATATGGTCATGCCCGATAGTTGCCGTTCCTATGAACCTTACGGCCGAACCTGCAAGCAAGTTCTTGTCGCACAACGTCCTGGTGCGTACGAAAAGTGCGTCTGCGTCGGCAACATCGTCCCTGCCTATCGTCATTCCGGGCAGTGCCACTACCTCACACCCCATCTGCTGCAGCGCATCGCACAGATAAGGTATCTTCTCATCCATTACAATCTTCATATCCTTTTTCGGGTTAAGCATCACAAATATAACTAGTTTTCCGTTAAACCTTTGCCAATATCGTAAAGTTTCGTTAGTTTTGCACATATAATTGACTTCAAACAAAAAATTATGAAGAGTTTCACCGAAATGAGCTGGCCCATATTCAATGAGGCCATTGCCGATTACCACAAAACCGACAATGTCGACACACCAATAAACAACCCCTACCCCACAAAAAGCATAGAATATTATCTTTATCTCAAGTGCTGGATTGACACCGTACAGTGGCACTTCGAGGATATAATACGCGACCCGGAGATTGACCCGGCCGAGGCACTTGTGCTCAAACGCCGTATCGACAAATCGAACCAGGACCGCACCGACCTTGTAGAACTCATCGACAGCTACTTCCTCGACATGTATAAAGAGGTCGTTCCGGCAGCCGATGCAACCATAAATACCGAAAGCCCAGCCTGGGCTGTAGACCGTTACTCCATCCTCTCACTGAAGATATACCATATGCAGGAGGAGGTCAAACGTACCGACGTGAGCGAAGAGCACAAAGCAAAGTGCCAGGCCAAGCTCGACGTACTGCTCGAACAGTACAAGGACATGACGACCTCCATAGGGCAGCTGCTCGACGACATTGCTGCCGGCCGCAAATACATGAAGGTCTACCGACAGATGAAGATGTACAACGACCCTGCACTCAACCCGGTACTCTATGGTTCAAAAAAGTGAGCACAAGGGACACACTGTACTCATAACACGTTTCTCGGCAGTGGGAGATATCGCTATGACCATCCCACTGCTCTATTCCGTATGCAGGCAACACCCACAGCACCGTTTCGTTTTCGCAAGCCGTGAGAGGTTCGGGCAATTCTTCATCAACAAGCCCGAAAATCTCGAGTTCTGCGGAGTCGACCTCAACAGCTACAAAGGGATTGCAGGCCTGTTCAGTCTCTACAGGCGGCTAAAGCAGGAATACCGTCCCGACAAGATTGCCGACCTGCACGATGTACTCAGGACAAAGATTCTGCGCAGTTTTTTCAAACTGTTCTCAAATGCAGAATGCGCCAACATAATCAAGGGACGCAAAGAAAAGAAAGCACTGACACGCCCTGCCAACAAATGCACCGCTCCGCTAAAAAGCACCTTTGAACGCTACAGAGAGGTATTCACCAGGCTGGGGCTGCCATTCACGCCAGAGTTCGTCTCTTTGTTCGGGGAAGCAAGAGGCGACATTTCCGAATTTTCGGGAACAATTCCAGTCAAGGGCAGTGACAAATGGATAGGAATTGCACCGTTTGCACGGCATAACGGCAAGATATATCCACTCGACAGAATGGAAAAAGCCATAGAGTTGCTGTCGGCATATGAAGGGATTAAGATAATTTTCTTCGGGAATGGCCCCGAGGAAGAAAAGAGGGTGAATGAATGGTGCTCGAAGTACCCCAATACCATTTCATTCATTGGCAAGACGAACTTCAATGGCGAGCTACGGCTCATAAGCCATCTGGACGCAATGGTATGCATGGACTCGGCCAACATGCACATGGCATCATTGGCCGGAACGCCGGCAATATCCATTTGGGGCGCGACATCGCCATTGGCAGGCTTCCTTGGCTGGCAGCAGAAAAGAGAAGACTGCATAGAGCTGCCGCTCGATTGCCGTCCATGCTCAATTTTCGGCAACAAGCCCTGCCGGTTCTCCGACTACAGATGCCTGGAGATACCTCCCCGCATTGTCGCCGACAGAGTTGCAGAAAGAATAGGATTAGGCCGGAAAGAACAAGGAACAGCATAATTGCAGAAGCAACCCGAGCTGAAAAGAACCGACGACGCAACACGTATGAAAAACAAGACCACAGAAATAGAAAAAGACCCGATGGGAAGGGCTATATCCGACTACTACCACTACGGCAAGGCCGCAAAGCTCCGCGTCCTGTCATCGATGTTCTATGAAGACGAAATTCCGGTACGTACACTTTTCAGAAGCTATGACGAAATGCCCGTCCAGGAGCAGAAAGCCATTGAACTTTGCCACGGAAGAGTTCTCGATGCCGGAGCCGGGTCGGGCTGCCACAGCCTTGTCCTCAAGGAGAGAGGGCACGAAGTTGTTGCAATAGACATTTCCGAGTTATCGGTAGAGGTAATGAAAGAGAGAGGCATAGATGCCAGAAACATAAATTTCTTTGACGAGACATTCAACGAAAAGTTCGACACCATACTGCTGGCGATGAACGGCATCGGCATTGTTGGCAAGACCGAGCGGTTGGAGGAATTCTTCCGTTGCGCGAAACGTCTGCTGGCACCCGGCGGAGAGATTCTTCTCGATTCATCAGACATAAAATACATTTTCAGCGATGACGATGGCATTATGGACATTGACCTTGCCGCCAACTATTACGGAGAGGTAGACTTCCAGATGCGGTACAAGAACATCAAGGGCGAAACATTCGATTGGCTCTACATCGACTTCGACACCCTGTCGCTGTATGCCGAAGAGAACGGTTTCAAGTGCGAGAAGTGCATCGACGGCAAACACTACGACTACCTTGCCAGGCTGACACGTGCCTGACACCCCTCACACACCGGCTTCACTTCCTCTCCAGTTCGCTCAGTTCCTCCATTTTCTTTGCAGCAAGGAACTCAT
>CAZAIM010000021.1:0-24271 GCA_964485215.1 uncultured Bacteroidaceae bacterium
TGTGATAGGCCCGGGCGGAAAGATTATCCAGGGTATGCAGGAAGAGACCGGCGCAACAATCTCTATCGAGGAGGTTGACGGCGAGGGTATAATCGAAATCGCAGCTAATAACGGCAAGGCTATCAACGATGCTATGGCAAAGATTAAGGCTATTGTGGCAATACCTGAGGCCGGCGAGGTATATGAGGGTATTGTACGCAGCGTAATGCCTTATGGCGCATTCGTAGAGTTTATGCCTGGCAAGGATGGCTTGCTTCATATATCAGAAATTGACTGGAAGCGTTTCGAGACAATGGAAGAGGCTGGTATAAACGAGGGCGACAAGCTACAGGTAAAGCTTGTGGAGATTGACCCCAAGACCGGCAAATTCAAACTTTCACGCAGAGCACTTATTGAGAAGCCCGAGGGCTATGAGGAGCGTGAGCGTCGTCCGCGTCGCGACCGTGAACCCCGTCGTCCACGTGGAAACGAATAATCGAAAGTATTGGAGCTGCACTTGTATGGTGCGGCTCTTTTTTATTAAAAAACATTTATCAGGTAAAAAAAAGGGCTCAGGCCTGAAACATAGTTTTCAATTTTATATATCTTCGCAGTGTTTTAAAGAATACGGATATGAAAAAGATTAGAGCAGCCATAGTTGGTTATGGCAACATAGGAAAATACACTTTGCAGGCACTCAATGCTGCACCCGATTTTGAGGTTGCAGGAATAGTGCGCCGTTCGGGTGCCGAGAACCTTCCGTCGGAGCTTGAAGGTTACAATGTGGTAAAGGATATACGCGAACTGGGTGATGTGGATGTAGCAATTCTTTCAACCCCTACGCGCAGTGTGGAGCGTTATGCCAAGGATATTCTTGCACTTGGTATAAATACTGTTGACAGTTTCGATATCCACTCAGGTATTGTTGCCCTTCGCCGTTCGCTCGGCGAGAGTGCCGAGGCCGGCAATGCTGTCTCAATCATCTCGGCTGGATGGGATCCGGGAAGCGATTCTGTCGTACGCACGCTGCTCGAGGCTATCGCTCCCAAGGGTATAACATACACTAACTTCGGCCCTGGCATGAGCATGGGACATACTGTTGCAGTCAAGGCAATAGAGGGTGTGAAGGCTGCTCTCTCAATGACAATCCCTGTGGGTACTGGCATACACCGCCGTATGGTGTACATTGAACTTGAAGAGGGCTATGACTTCGGTCAGGTCTCTGCGGCAATTAAGGCAGACCCTTACTTTGTGAACGATGAGACGCATGTGAAACAGGTGCCATGTGTCGATGACCTTCTGGACATGGGGCATGGCGTGAACCTCACACGCAAGGGTGTCTCGGGTGTTACACAGAACCAGCTGTTCGAGTTCAATATGAGAATCAACAATCCGGCACTTACAGCCCAGGTGCTCGTATGCTGCGCCAGGGCAACAATGCGCCAGAGCCCCGGTTGCTATACGATGATAGAGATTCCTCTCATTGACCTTCTCTACGGCGACCGCGAACAGCATATCGCGCACCTGGTATAATGCATAAATGACAAATTATAGTTAAAAAGCGTAACGGGTAGCTTGTCTATAGCAGTCCATTGCGCTTTTTTTACTATTTTCGCACCCCGATTCTATTATTTGAAACTGTTATGAATGAACAACCAAGAGCTTCCTTTGGAGGTAAATTGAGTGTGATATTGGTGGCCGCCGGCAGTGCCATCGGTCTGGGTGCACTGTGGCGTTTTCCTTATATAGCCGGCGAGAACGGCGGTGCTGCTTTCCTGTTGGTCTTTCTCCTTAGCGTTCTGGTGGTAGGAATCCCTGCTATGCTTGCCGAATTTGCTGTCGGCCGCCGCACGCGCAAGAACGCGGTCGGGGCTTTCTGCACCCTTTCAAAGAGGTGGAGCTGGCTTGGCTACAGCGGTGTGCTTGGTGCATTGTTCATTTCCGGCTACTACTATCTCATAGCAGGCTGGTCGCTTGAGTATCTTGTCAATTCCTTTACCGGCAGCCTTTACAGCAGTACAGAGACGTTTGCCATGCAGTTCAGTGAGTTTGAAGGCTCCTGGAGGCCTATGGCATATTGTGTGGCGTTCATACTGATGACCCACTTTATCGTCTCGCGCGGTGTGGAGAAAGGTATCGAGAAGGCATCGAAGATAATGATGCCAATGCTGTTTGTGATACTCGTAGTTATGGCCGTGCGTGTAGCCTTTATGCCCAACGCCATAGCCGGCTACAAGTTCTTTCTCTCCTGTGATTTTGCCAAGGCTTTCTCTCCCGATACAATCCTTATGGCAATGGGACAGGCCTTCTTTTCCCTTTCTGTAGGTATGGGCTGTATGGTTACCTATGCCTCCTATTTCAAGAAGGATAACAATCTCCTCTCCACATCGGTCAATGTATCGTTGCTGACGATACTTGTTTCGGTGCTTGCAGGGCTTATAATATTCCCGGCTGTCTTCAGTGTAGAGGGGCTTGAACCAACAGCAGGGCCTTCCCTTGTATTTGTGACCTTGCCCGAGATTTTCAAAGGAATGCCGCTTGCCGAGGTGTGGTCGACCATATTCTTTGTGCTGGTTGTCCTGGCCTCGCTTACCTCTACAATATCGTTCCACGAAGTGCTGACAGCATATTTCTCCGAGGAGTTCAAAATCTCCCGCAAGTCTGCTGCTGCAACAACGACCATTGTGTCGATACTGCTCAGTGCCCTTGCCTTTACACATTTTCTTGGCGTTGATTATTCCTCGCTCTTCGACTATGTGACTGCCAATCTGCTTATGCCATTGGGCGGAATGTTTACCTGTGTCTTTGTGGTGTGGTTTATGAAGAAGGGATTCATGAAGGACGAACTGACAAACAGCGGAACGGTGAACAGGGCAATCTCTGAGGTTATAATCTTTATGCTCCGTTACATAACACCTATTATAATATTCTATATTTTCCTGAAGAATTTCTTGTAGGGATAATAGGCTGCTGTTACTGTTTGAAAAACAACCTGTACCTCACTTTTTTGGAAAGGTGCTGAATATTCTGCAATCAGTCAATCGCTGTAATAGACTCTCTTTATTCTTGTCGAAACCGATGTCAGCACTTCGTACGGTATAGTCTCCAGCCATTCTGCAAGCCGTGATGCCGGAAGTGAAGGGCCGAATATCTCAACTGTATCGCCTTCCTTACACTCGATATCCGTTACGTCTATCATGCATACATCCATGCAGATATTCCCTATGTAAGGTGCTTTCCTGCCGTTCACTATGCAATATCCCTTGCCATTGCCGAGCCTGCGGTTAAGGCCGTCGGCATAACCGATGGGCAATGCCGCTATGCGTGAGTCGCGCTTGAGTGTGCCACGGCGGCTGTAGCCTACTGTCTCTTCTGCGGGAACATCGTGTATCTGAAGAATAATTGTCTTTAGTGTGGAGATAGGGCGAAGTCTTGCATCCTCCTCAATTGGCGAGATGCCGTAGAGCCCTATTCCAAGACGTACCATATCGTATTGTACGTTCTTGAAGCGTTCTGCTCCTGCACTGTTGCATATATGCCTTAATATTCTGTGCCCGAATGAGGCTTGCAGTGTGTTGGCCGCCATGTCGAACTTGTTAATCTGTGTCTGGGAAAAATCGTCAAACTCGGGCGAGTCGCTGCCTGCAAAGTGGGTGAATATGGAGCGTGGCGTGAGTGCTGTCTGCCGCAGCAGAATATCGGCCAGTGCCGGTATCTCTTCTGGCAGGAATCCCAGACGGTGCATTCCGGTATCAACCTTTATGTGTATCGGGTAGTCCGTTATCCCTTCGTGGCTTGCTGCACGGATGAGGGAGTTCAGCATAGTGAAGCTATATACTTCCGGCTCGAGCTTGTTGTCGAAAAGTGTACGGAAGGAACAAGGTTCGGGGTTCATTACTATGATGCCTGTGTCTATGCCTTCTTTGCGCAGTTCTGCTCCTTCGTCGGCAACGGCAACGGCAAGGTAGTCGGCATTGCACTCCTGTAGCGTACGCCCCACCTCAACGGCTCCAGCACCGTAGGCCGAGGCCTTGACCATGCAGATGGTTCTTGTGTCGGAGCATAGAGTGCTGCGGTAATGGTTCAGGTTCTCGCGTAGCGCACTCAGGTTTACTTCAAGTATGGTTTGATGCACCTTTTTCTCGAGGGCTTCGGTGATGTCTTCGAAATGGAACGAGCGCGAGCCCTTGACAAGTATATATTCGTTGCGAATCTCCTTTATGACCGGCGAAGCAAGAAATTCTTCTGTCTTTTCAAAAAAGTGGCATTCGATGTCGGAGGCGGCAAATTTAGAGGAACTTGAGCTGATGTCCTTTCCTATTCCAATGAATTTTTCAATTTTCCTTTCCTCAATCTCCTTCAGCACGGTGCGGTAGAGAGTGTGTGTACTTTCACCGGTCTGTTTTATGTCGGCCAGTATGAGCGTACGCTTCAGGTGGGGCATTGTTCTGCAACGCCTGTCCATAAAATCGAGTGCAATGTCGAGTGATGCGGTGTCTGAATTGTAGCTGTCGTTGACAATCATGCAGCCGTTCTTTCCCTCCTTTACCTCGAGACGCATGGCTACAGGTTCAAGCAGTTCCATCCGTTCGGCAATTGCCTCGGGGGCAATCATCAGATAAAGTGCGGCTGCAAGGCAATTTATCGAGTCGTCGATAGAGGCTTCGTCGAGGAATGGTATGCGGTAACTGTTCTCAATGGTGAGGTACTGGTATCTTATGGTTGTTCCTGTTGTGTCCTTCTCTACCGATTTTATATACAGGGGACGTTCGGGGTCTTTTCTCGACCACGCAATTTCGCGCGATGGCAACAAGGCATGGTTGATACATTGGTTAAGTATCGGGTCATCGGCATTGTATATTATGATGTCGCATTTGGAGAACAAGGAGAGTTTTTCCATGCATTTCTCCTGTATTGTGCTGAAGTTCTCCTGGTGCGCACTGCTGATGTTTGTTAGTATTCCGATGGTGGGGCTTATTATGTGCTGCAGCCTGTCCATCTCCTGGGGGTAGGATATTCCTGCCTCGAATATGCCAAGGGTGCTGTTGCTGTTGAGCATCAACACCGAAAGCGGTACGCCAATCTGTGAATTGTAGCTTCGCGGTGAGCGTGTAACGTTATATTCTCCGGCTGTCAACTGGTAGAGCCACTCCTTGACTATGGTTTTTCCATCGCTTCCTGTTATGCCGATAACTGGAATGTCGAAGAGCGAACGGTGGTGTGCCGCAAGTGTCTGAAGGGCTGCGAGGCTGTCATCAACAATGATGAAGTTTGCTCCGGTCAATCCTTCAAGACCTTCGGTGTTGTTGACAATGAAGTTCCTTACACCTTTGTTGTAGAGCCCTTTGATGTATTTATGCCCATTGCCGTTCTTTGTCTTTATGGCAAAGAATATTGTCTCTTCGGGGAAACTGAGCGAACGGCTGTCGGTGAGAAGCCTTGTAACTCTTCTTTCCGGTGCCGAAAACTCTTCTTTTCCCTTTATGATTTCTGCTATCTCCTTAATAGTGTATTGCATATTCCGGTTTCTTTTTTTAAATCGAGGTACGGGTGCTCCTTGCACACTGTTTCTATTTTCTGCAGCAGCGTTTCAATGAACTGCCGGTATTGTGGGGAACTTGCATTGAATGGCTTGTGTTCAATCCCTCGCATTATCTCTTCAACTCTATCGTTGAGCACGATGGTCTCCTTGCTGAAGTAACAGGCGGCAAACTTCTCCCAGATGTATTCAACTGCTTTACCCGAGGGGTGTATCATATCATCGGCGTAGAACCTGTAGTCGCGCAGTTCGTCGAGCATAATCTCGTATGCCGGGAAGTATGAGGCACATTCGGGGTAGAGCTCCAGAATGTGGTCAATGGCAAGAATGAGTGTGGCCTTGCTTTTCTGGTTGTCGTGTGCACCGTCGCGCAGGTGACGTATGGGGCTTACCGTGAAGATGAACTTTGTCTTCGGGTTCGTCTTGTGCGTTTTATCTATTGTGCCGGCAATGCTTCGGCAAATTTCCTCTATGCTCAGCAATCTGCGTTCAAAGAGATTTCCCGGCAGTTTGTGGCAGTTCCCGACAACCCGGTTGTCGCTTTTGCGACTGTAGGCATAGGCCGTGCCTAACGTTATGAATATTATGTCAAGCTCTTTTAGCCTTGCATGTGCCTTCTCCAGTCTTGCGTTTATTCCTGATATGAGCTTCTCCTTCTCGGGGCTCGAAAAACTGCTGTGGTGCAGTATGCTGCTCCACAGCCCGTTGTGCAGGAATACTTCGGGCGAGTGCTCATTGAAAGGTGTGCCGTCAGCAATCCTGTCGAGGACGGTTGCAATGGATAGTGGGTTATACTGTACTCCGAACGGGTTTGTGTCAATGTTGAATGCTCTTCCCGTGAGCTTGTTCCCTATGCTGTCGGCAAAACAGGACCCAATGAGCATCATCTGGTCCTTGTGCGATATTCCAATCCTTTTGTCGGGTGTGCTTACCGGTGTTGTCAGTTGCATAATAGAGGCTTTCTGCGTTCCTTAGAAAATATGCTGCAAAAATAGATAACTTCGTTAATAAACTGTTTCAGAAACTGTTTAATTTTCTTATAAAAGTATATTAAGGCCGTATAAAATGAAGTTTTGACCTGTTTTTGTCGCTTTTTTTTCATTTTTATTGGGAAAAAGTGTAATTTCGCATAATCGTGTTTCAGTAAAACAATATGTGATTGTTGGAAATGGAAAAAGAAACAAAGTATCCTTTGCTTGAAAACATAAATTCTCCTGCCGACCTGAGAGCATTGAAAGAGAAACAGCTGCCTCAGTTGTGCAAGGAGTTGAGGGGGTTTATAATCGATTCGTTGGCAAATAATCCGGGGCATTTCGCATCGAGTCTGGGTTCGGTAGAACTGACCGTTGCACTGCATTATGTGTATTCTACTCCCGATGACAAGATTGTCTGGGATGTAGGTCATCAGGCATACGGGCACAAGATACTGACAGGGCGCAGAGACCGCTTCCACACTAACAGGAAACTTGGTGGAATAAAACCTTTCCCGGCTCCCGAGGAGAGTGAATACGATTCGTTCATTGCAGGACATGCGTCCAACTCGATATCTGCGGCTTTGGGTCTGTCCGTCTCGGCGAAACTCGCCGGAAAGGATGAACATGTGGTTGCTGTCATAGGCGACGGCTCTATGAGCGGCGGCCTTGCTTATGAAGGCCTTAACAACCTCTCCAATACAAAGAATGACCTTCTCATAATCCTTAACGACAACAATATGTCCATAGACAAGAGTGTTGGCGGCATGAACCATGTCCTTGTCTCCATGCACTCTTCGAAAATGTACAACAAGGTACGATACGGCATTGCCAAAGGGTTAAAAAAAGTTGGCCTGCTGAACGAGAGACGTGCGAATGCTGTTATACGTTTCAATAACGGTCTCAAGGCAATGCTGTTCCGTCAGCACAATTTCTTTGAGGGTATGAGTGCCCGTTATTTCGGGCCTATAAACGGGCACGATGTATTGGAACTGGTACGTATGCTCAGGAGCATCAAGGACATGAAAGGCCCGCGTATGCTTCATGTACACACCAAGAAGGGAAAGGGCTGGGAGCCGGCAGAGAAGAATGCTACGGCTTGGCATCAGCCCGGTATCTTTGACATTGAAACAGGTGAACGCATCGTCAACGAAGATGGCACGCCACGTTTTCAGGATGTCTTTGGCGAGACCTTGATAGAACTTGCAAAAGAGAATGACAGAATCGTTGGCATCACTCCTGCAATGCCTACGGGATGCTCAATGAACAAGTTCGGCGAGCTGTTCCCCGACCGTTTCTTTGATGTCGGCATTGCCGAGGGACACGCTGTCACCTTCTCGGCCGGGCTTGCAAAGGGTGGAGCACTGCCGTTCTGCAACATATACTCGTCGTTTATGCAGCGCGGATATGATAACCTTATTCACGATGTGGCATTGCAACGGCTCGATTTCGTGCTTTGTCTCGACAGAGCCGGCATTGTGGGCGAGGATGGTCCTACCCATCATGGAGCGTTCGACCTTGCCTATCTTCGTCCCATACCCGATATTACAATCTCCTCGCCCTACGATGAGTGTGAACTGCGTCGCCTTATGTACACAGCCGTGCAGCCCGGTGCAGGAACTTTTGTAATACGTTATCCCCGTGGCAAAGGTTCGCTTTTCGACTGGAAATGTCCACTCGAGACAGTAGAGGTCGGCAAGGGACGCTGTATCAGACAAGGAAAGGATGTTGCATTCCTCACCCTGGGGCCTATAGGCAAGAGAATGGAGGGTGTTGTAGAGGAGGCTTGCAGGCAAGGCGTAAGCGTAGCGCATTACGATATGCGTTTCCTTAAGCCTGTCGATGAGGAAATTCTCCTTGAGGTAGGCAAGAACTTCAAGTATGTTGTCACTCTCGAAGATGGTGCCGCTAAGGGCGGTCTGGGCAGTGCAGTGCTTGAGTATATGGCTGCGAACGGGTTTGCACCGAAGGTCAAGGTCATTGGCATTCCCGACGAGTTCGTAGAGCACGGCACCCCCGATGAACTATACAGAATTTGCGGTATGGATGCAGAAAGCGTTCTGAATGCAATCCTTGAATACAAGGAGCAATAGGTGTAATTTGCTACGCAACGCAGGCTTTGATAAGAAAATATTTTTTAGAAATTCAAACAGTTTCTTGATGTTATGAGAATTGTCATCGCAGGTGCCGGTGCAGTAGGTACTCACTTGGCCAAGATGCTCGCTGTAGAGAATGAGAATGTCGTCTTGCTCGACGAGAGTGAAGAGAAATTGGGCAAGATGGAGGCCTCGTTCGATTTGCAGGCAATTGTTGGCGACCCTACAAAAATCTCGGCATTGAAGAATGCCGGTGTTGACAGTGCCGACCTATTTGTCGCTGTGACGCCCGATGAGAGCCGCAACATAAATGCCTGTATCCTTGCTCATTATCTTGGTGCCGAGAAGACTATAGCCCGCATCGACAACTACGAATATCTTCTCCCAAAGCATAAGGAGTACTATGCTTCCTTGGGTGTGGATTCTCTCATTTACCCCGAGCAGCTTGCTGCCGAGGAGATTGCTACCTGCATAAAATATATTTGGATGCGCCAGCTGCTCGAATTCGGCAATGGTGCACTTGTGATGATAGGGGTGAAGATAAGGAATAATGCCTCTATCATAAACATACCATTGAAGGAACTTGTAAGGGATATTCCATATCACGTGGTTGCCATACAGCGTGGCGACGAGACGATAATCCCTCGAGGAAACGACATGATACTGGCCGACGACATCGTCTGCTTTATGACAACAAAGGAGTATATCCCCTTTATGCGCAGCATTTGCGGAAAGGAGAGGTTTGCCGAGGTGAAGAGCATCATAATAATGGGCGGCAGCCGCATTGCCGTGCGTACAGCAAAGCTCATCCCGTCCGAAATTAATGTCAAGATAATTGAGAGCGATATAAACCGTTGCCACAAACTTCTGGAACTTGTCGATGACAGGGTGATGATAATAAACGGTGATGCCCGTGACCCGGAACTGCTTCGCAGCGAGGGAATAGAGCATACCGATGCTTTCATTGCTCTGAGCGACAATTCCGAGACCAATATACTTGCCTGCCTGGCAGCGAAGCGCGCCGGTGTGTTCCGTGCAGTCTCCGAAATAGAGAATATCGACTATATCTCAATGGCCGAGAGCATGGATATCGGTTCGGTGATAAACAAGAAGAAGCTTGCTGCAAGCACAATCTTCCAGATGATGCTCAAGACCGATGTGTCGAGCGTCAGATGCCTGACTTTCATTCAGGCCGTTGTCGCGGAGTTTCCCGTTAACGAGGGCTGCCATATTACCAGGAAACCGGTCAAGAGTCTTGGTCTGCCCGATGGTGCAAACATAGGTGGTCTCATACGCAATGGCGAGGGCATGCACGTTACCGGCAACACGATGATACAGCCAGGTGACCACGTTGTCATTTTCTGTCTTGAGCATGTTCTAAAGAAACTGGAGAAATTTTTCAAGTAGATATGTTCCATCCTAAGGTAATATTCCGCATACTTGGTCTCTTGCTGTTCATTGAGGCCGTTTTCCTTTCGGGAAGTGTTGCTGTTGCCCTTTACTATGACGAATCGGTTCTCACGTCATTGACAATGTCTATTGCTGCAATGGTAGGTGCCGGCTCGTTGCTGGCATACTCCTGCCGCAAGGCCGAACGTAACATATCGCGCAAGGATGGCTATGTCATAGTAACCCTTTGCTGGGTTATATTTTCCCTGTTCGGTACGTTGCCTTATCTGCTAAGCGGTTATATACCCGACTTTACCGATGCTTTTTTCGAGACTATGTCGGGCTTTTCAACTACCGGAGCTTCAATTCTCACCGACATAGAATCTCTTCCCAAGTCGTTGCTCTTCTGGCGAGCAATGACACAATGGATTGGCGGCTTGGGAATAGTCTTTTTCACTGTTGCAGTGTTCCCCATATTCGGCCTTGGCGATATAAATCTGTTCGCTGCAGAGACGGTAGGCCCGATGCGTGCAAAGCTGCATCCCAGAATATCGGTTACTGCCCGTTGGATACTTACCATATATGTAGGCCTTACAATAATTGCGACCGTTGTGTTTTTCTTCTCGGGAATGGGGTGGTTCGATGCTGTCTGCCATTCGATGTCGACGATTGCCACCGGCGGTTTCTCTACTAAGCAGGCAAGCATTGCAGCATTCAACTCTCCGCTTATTGAATATGTGACCATATTCTTTATGTTCCTTGGCGGTGTGAACCTATCCTTACAGTACCTTTTTATATTCAAGGCGCGTCCGAAGGAACTGTTGCGTGATACGGAGTTCCGTACATATTCGTCGATAGTCCTGGTGTTTACACTGATAATTGCAGCAGGTCTCTTCTTTACCACAGCAATGGATGTCGAGTCTTCTTTTAGAAGCTCACTGTTCCAGGTTGTCTCAATACAGACAACTACAGGTTTCGCTACTGACGACTATGTGCATTGGATGCCGTTCCTGTGGCTTATGCTATGTGCGCTTATGTTCTTCGGTGCGTGTTCGGGTTCAACATCAGGAGCGATGAAGTGCGTGCGAATCTCTATTCTCTTCAAGGTGGTGTTCAATGAGTTCAAGCGTATCGTTCATCCGAATGCCGTTATTCCTGTACGTCTTGCTAACAAGATAGTGCCTTCACCGGTACAGTCGGCAATACTTGCATACACGGTAATATATGTCCTGATGCTGATTCTGGGTCTGTTTGTGAATATGGCCTTCGGAATAGACTTCCTCGACTCGTTCGGCCTCTCCGTCTCCTCGCTTGGAAATGTAGGTCCTGCGCTTGGCAATTATGGTCCGATGGATTCGCTTGCGGCACTGCCGGACGGAGTAAAATGGTTCAGTGCCTTCCAGATGCTTGTAGGCCGTCTTGAGTTCTTTGCGGTGCTTCTGCTGCTTACTCCTGTGTTCTGGAAGAGACGGTAGCTATGAACTTGGAGTAAAAAATAACTACAAATCAGTCATACTATGAATTTGAATACAGGTTCGCTGTTGCAGGGCGGGCAGTATAAAATAGAAAAGGTCTTGGGGCAGGGCGGTTTCGGAATCACATATCTTGCCGAACAGACAGGCTTGGGTCGCAAGGTCGCAATCAAAGAGTTCTTTATCAAAGGGGGCTTCGAACGTGGCAACGACAGTTCTGCCGTTTCGGTAAGCAATTCTGAAAACATAGGGTTTGCAAACCATTATAAGGAGAAGTTTCTGAAGGAGGCTCGTAGTATTGCGGCTCTTGAGCACAAGAGTATTGTTCCAATATATAATGTCTTTGAGGAAAACGGTACAGCATACTATGTTATGAAGTATTATTCGTGCGGTTCTCTTGCCGACAAGGTTCGTTCCGGAGCGATGCCTGAGGCTGATGCCGTGCGGTATATACGTCAAGTGGCAAGCGCGCTCAGCTTTGTCCACAGCAAGAGTGTAATGCATCTCGACATAAAGCCTGCAAATATTCTATTAGGCGAGGAGGGCGGTGTTGTGCTGATAGACTTCGGTCTTGCAAAGCAGTATGACAGCGAGGGGCAGCAGACCAGTACTACTCCTGTTGGAGTCAGCCATGGTTATGCTCCTCTCGAACAGTACAAGCGTGGCGGTGTGAGTTCTTTTTCTCCTTCTACCGATGTATATTCGCTTGGTGCAACTCTTTATAAGCTGGTAACCGGCCAAGTCCCTCCCGAGGCAAGTGATGTCTATGATGATGGCTTGCCGGCTTTGCCGCATGAGATTTCCCCTTCGGTTCGTGAGGCTATAGAAACGGCAATGCAGCCTCGTCGTCGAGATCGTCCTCAAAGTGTCGGGGAGTTTATGGAAATACTGGGTGAGACTGAGGTTACGTCTATGGACTTTGTGAGAATTCCTCAAGTGGCTCCTGCTGAAGAAGATACATGTATTGGCGATTTTGAAATCATGCCTGCAGTAACCGTTAAGAAGAATGGTGACGGTTTCCTGTTCAATGTCAATGGAATAGAATTCAGGATGGTGTTTGTGGATGGCGGTTCCTTTATTATGGGTGAAAAAAGGAAATGGTACGATTTGAATTCCGACAATAAGGCTCATAATGTCACTCTTGACAGCTATTGTATCGGTGAGACTGAGGTGACTCAAGAACTTTGGACTGCTGTAATGAATAGTAATCCGTCATATTTCAAAGGTAACAATCAGCGTCCTGTAGAAATGGTGAGCTATAACGATTGCCAGGAGTTCATAGAAAAGCTGAACACGCTCCTTGCCGGCCAGCTGCCAAACGGGCGCAGGTTCCGTTTGCCTACAGAAGCAGAGTGGGAATTCGCAGCCCGTGGCGGCAACCATTCCCGTGGCTACAGGTATAGTGGCAGTAACAATATTGGTGAAGTTGCCTGTTTCTTTCAAAACAGCAATAATGCTACATGTCCGGTAAAGAAGTGGACTCCCAATGAATTAGGACTTTATGATATGAGCGGAAACGTGTGGGAATGGTGCAATGACTGGTATGACGGTGGCTACTATGATGTGTCGGAAAAGAAGAATCCGCAAGGGCCGTCTTCCGGCTCTAATCGCGTACTCCGTGGGGGTAGCTGGTATAATATTACAGAAGGCTGCCATGTGGCTTTGCGCAGTGCTCTCATTCCCATGAGCAGTGAAAATCTTTACGGCTTTCGTCTTGCTCTCTAAGAAGTAACATTATGGCCGCATGCGGTGGGGCTTAACAGCTAATCCTTGCTGTTAAGCCCGGCAAGCAGTTGTTCAATGTCGGCTACCAGCCGTTTGTAGGGTGCTGCATCTTTGTAGCTGGTGTTCTTGCTAAGCATAAGTGCAACATCACATTGGCTGTGCCGGTAGGATGATAGTTCGTTGTTGTATTGCTGCCTGTGGTATGCAAGCTTTTGTATCTCTTCCTCGCGCTTGCTTCTGAGATAGCGGCATACGGGTGTCAGTATGCGAAGCACTACATTGTTCATAATGTGGTGTCCTTGTATGTAGAAATAGGTCTCTTCGGGCTTTACACCCAGCCTTTTAAGTTCTTCCTTCAGTTTCTCGGTCTCGTCAATAAACTGCGGAAATTGTTTTTCGAGCATTTGCAGATTGTGTCTCACCCTTTGGCTAAGCTGCTGAAGCGAATAGGCCGGTTTGCCAATGGTAAAGGAGGTCAGGCGTACAATCTCGCAGAACTTGAGCATGCTCATGGTTCTTGTGTCGTGCTTGCGGTAAAGCAGAATGTTCCAGGCAAAAAGCGGAAAGCATATTTCGGAATAGAGTTTCAGGAATTGGTTGAAGTCGAGGATGTTCCTGTCGTTGAGGGTACTGAGCACACATATCTGCCTCAGGCTGTCGGAGTAGCATTTCAGGTTTTCTATTGCGTAGGCGTAGGTGTGCAGTATGTAGGGGTTGCCGATAAGTTGCCGCGATGCCGATGTGGCTCCCTGCAGCAGATAGTCGTAGTCGCTGTCGACACAGGCTATCATATTCTTTCCGTATGCTTTGCCAAGCATATTCATCATTGCCTGTTTCTTGCCTTTGGTGAGGCTTGAACGGGCTGGCAGCATTACCTCGAAGTGATACTTCTCGCTTTCGAATCTGTCGAAAACGGAACGCCAAAACGATATGTCATCATAGCTTTCTACATATGCTATAATGCGGTGTGCAGCATTCTTCGGGCGCAACGAATTGGCGGCCTCTATGAATGCGGAGTTGAGGTATTCGGTGAGTTTTCTCATTCTTCACCCTCTGTGTGTCGTTTCACTCTTCTGTTATGTCCCCAATTTCTGTAACAGCATCCATCCACCCATCCATTATTATTGCCGGCGAGTGGGTGCATAGTATTATCTGTGTGTTCGGGTTCAGTGTGCGTACAAGCGTTATGAGCCTTTGCTGCCACTCGATGTGCAGCGAAATCTCAGGTTCATCCATGAACATTACCCCAGGCCGGTTCTCCTGCACTAATGCTGTGAGCATGATGACAAGCAGCTGCTTCTCGCCCGATGAGAGCATGTAGGGCGGAATTGTTTCGCCGTACTGGTTGAACATGATTTCGTTGCTGTCGCGTACGATTGTCTTGGCGGTAGGCGCGAACAGTTCGTCGACAAGATCCTGGAACTGCTTCTTCGATTTTGTCAGTTCTGTGGCAAGCCTCTGGTCATCGGGGTTGCCCGATGTCAGCAGGCCTATTATCCTGTTCCCGATGTTTACCTGATAGTTGAGGTATCGGCGTTGCAGATTGTAGAGTTGCCAGTCGAGTTCGGTGCGTATGTCGGCCCCCGAAATCTTCTCCACCATCGCACTGCTGAGAATAGGGCGGTCAATGCTGCTGATAACATCGAAATTGATGCTTGTCGCATCCTCGGGATAGAACTTTACCGTTACACCATCCTCGGGGTTGCTTGTGATGCGTCTCTCCTTAATAATATTCAGGTGCTTTGCAGAACGGTTGATAATGGTGCTCTTGCCCACACCGTTGCTGCCGCTGAGTATGTTCACATCGGGGCGGAGCTCCCAAAGAATGTGCTTGCGGTTGCTCCAGAGCGATTCAATCTCAATGCTTTTTATGTATTGTGCCATCTTTTCCATCTGCAGAACTGTTTTTTTTTGCTCTATTGCTTTTGGCAAATGTAATACAATGTCGCACGAAATTCAAGCAAGTGAAAGTGAATTAATTTAAAAATAGTGAAAAATGTTTGACGAACTCAAAATGTTTCTATCTTAGCAGCTGTATAATCAAAAAGGTATGTCTATGTTGCACATTTTTTGCAGGAACAATGGAGAGACAAGGGATTTTCCAAAAGGTTCTTCTTTGAAGGAGATTTATGATGGTTTCGGCCTCGAGATGCCGTACGGTGCCATTGCGGCTCGTGTGAACAATGTAACGGTGGGGCTTGCTCTGCGGCTCTACAGGCACAAGGATGTGGAGTTCATTGACATTACCACGGATGATGGCAGACGTATGTATATGCGTTCGCTGACCTTTATCTTCATGAAGGCTATGAACGAATTCTTCCCCGGCGAGATTGTCCGTTTCGAGAATGCAGTCTCCAAAGGCTATTATTGCCGCATGAACCGTCCTCTCAGCAATGAGGAGGTAGACCGTGTACGTGAACGGATGAAAAGCATCATTGAGAGCGATATACCCTTCAAGAGGGTAGAGTGCCACACCGAAGAGGCCATCGAGGTATTCAGGAGAATGGGCCGCAAGGATAAGGTAGACCTGCTTGAGACATATGACCGTCTTTATACAAGCTATTACGAACTCGACGGTTACGTGGATAGCTATTACAATGGCCTCGTTCCAAGTACCGGCTATATAAACCTGTTCGAGATTGAAAAATTTGCCGACGGTGTCCTTTTGCGTCTTCCCGACAAGGATTGCCCCACACGCCTTGAGGATAAGGTTCCTCAGGAGAAACTTCAGGAACTTTTTGAGGAACGCTTGAATTGGCATCAGAAGATGGGGGTGGAGACTATTGGCGACTTCAACAAGGGGGTTCGTGCAGGTTACGGCATTGACCTTGTAAACGTGTCCGAGGTGTTGCAGGAACGTCGTCTGTCGCGTATTGCCGATGATATAATGGGGCGTGGTGCAAGGGTTGTCCTCATTGCAGGTCCTTCGTCATCGGGAAAGACAACGTTCAGCAAACGCTTGAGCGTGCAGTTGCTTGCCTGCGGCCTCAAACCTTATGCAATATCCCTTGATGACTATTTCGTAAACCGCACGCAGACACCTCGCAAGCCCGACGGCGATTATGATTTCGAGTCGATATATTCAATAGACCTTCCCTATTTCAATGACTCCCTGACGCGTATATTGGCAGGCGAGGAGGTGCAGTTGCCCTATTATAATTTTGTAAAGGGTGAACGTGAGTTCAAGGGCAACAGGCTATTGCTTGAATCTAATATGGTGCTTGTAATAGAGGGAACCCATGCCCTTAATCCGATTCTTACGGAACAGGTTGCCGACAATGAGAAGTTCCGCATATATGTATCGGCACTCACATCAATAAAGCTCGACTACCACAATTACATCTCGACATCGGACAACCGGTTACTGCGGCGTATGCTGCGCGACTCCAAATACCGGGGCTATTCGGCAATAGAGACAATCAGGCGTTGGCCCGATGTGCGGAAGGGGGAGGAAGAGTGGATATTTCCATTCCAAGAGAATGCCGATGTCATGTTCAACTCATCGCTGTTCTATGAACTTGCAGTCTTCAAGTCACAGGCCGAACCGATGCTCAGAGCTGTCCCCGAGAATATAAAAGAGTATTCCGAGGCTCAAAGGCTTTTGCATTTCCTCGATTATATAGTACCTTTGCAGGATGATGAACTGCCGCCGACATCTGTGGTGAGGGAATTTCTGGGTGGCAGCAGCTTTAAATATTGATTCTGTCCGAATGGAAAAACACACATATACACAGACGCAGCTGCAGACGCAGACGCAGACCCTATCGCCTCAGCAGTTGCTTGCGGTGCAACTGCTTGAACTTACAACCGTTGAGATTGAGGACAGGGTGCGCAGCGAGGTTATGGACAATCCGGTTCTTGAAGCGGCCGGCGGTGAGGAACTGTCCGATGCTGCAGGAAACGATTCCTACGAGGAATATGCAGCCGATGCCGACGATGATTACAGCGGAAATGGTGAATTGCCTGTTGTCTCCGGGCGTTCTGGCGGGACGGATATGCCTGTTGCCGATGCACTATCCTTTGGCGATACTTTGATGGAACAGCTTGGCGAACTTGCACTGACCGCTACTGAGAATGCAGCCGGTGAGTACATTATAGGTTCGCTCGATGAGGATGGCCTGTTGCGCAAGCCACTCTCTGAGATAGAGGATGAACTGCTGATATATAATGGTCTGGAGATTACGGCCGACGAACTGCTCTTGTTGCTGCAGAAGATTCAGACGTTTGAGCCTGCCGGAATAGCAGCGCGTGACTTGCGTGAGTGTCTTATGCTTCAGCTGCAGCGGACTGCCGGGAACAAGGATAACCGTCTGCCGTTGCAGATACTTGAACTTTATTACGAGGATTTTGCCGGAAAACGTTGGGATTTGCTCGCCGGCAAGCTCGGTGTTGGCAAGGAGGAGTGCCGCGATGCCATCGATGCCATCGTGCGTCTAAATCCTCGTCCGGGCGCGGCTCTTGCCGAGAATGTAGGGTTCAGCCGTCAGCAGATAACTCCCGATTTCTTGCTCGATGTAGATGAGAACGCCGTGACAGTTTCGTTGAACAATGCGCACGTGCCGGCTTTGCGCGTGAGCGAGGAATATCGCAGGCTTCTCGAGGAACAGTCGGCAAGTGGAAATAACGAACAGCGTGCAGCTGCGCAGTTTCTCAAGCAGAAGATTGATGCGGCCAAGGGGTTCATCAGTGCGGTGCAGCAGCGCGAGCAGACGATGCTTGCCACAATGCGTGCCATTGCTGCAATGCAGAAGGAGTTTTTTCTGAGCGGAGGCGATGAGGCTCTTCTCAAACCAATGATTCTTGAAGATATTGCCAAGGCTGCCGGCTACGACATATCGACAATATCGCGTGTCAGCAACAGCAAGTATGTTCAGACACCCTGGAGCATATATCCGTTGAAATATTTCTTCAGTGACGGCGTTGTCAAGGCCGATGGCTCTCAACAGTCGGTATATGAACTTTTCCGCATTATGCGTGAACTTGTAGACAGCGAGGAAAAAAGTGCACCGCTAACCGACCAGCAGCTACAGGAGCGGCTCGCAGAGTTTGGCTATAATGTTGCACGCCGCACGGTTGCCAAATACCGCGAACAGCTTGGCATTCCTGTTGCAAGGCTGCGTAAAGAGTGATAAAAACAACTGAATCATGAGACGATATTTAACTGCAATACTTTTCCTGGTTGCAGCCATACAGCAGCTGGCGGCTCAGGAAACATTTCCGGCTCTTGTCGAGTGCGAGATGCAGAGCGAGGTGCTTGGGTGTGCAAAGAGATACTGTGTATATCTTCCGGCTGGTTACGGGGAAAAGGAAAAGACGTTTCCGGTGCTCTATCTTCTGCATGGGCTTACTGATACCCACACTGCATGGCGCGACAAGGGTAATGTGCAGGCAATAGCAACGGAAATCTTTGCGACAGGGAAAGCGCAGGAAATGGTTATTGTGATGCCCGATGCAGGAACAACCTTTGACGGCTATTTCAATGTGCCCGGCTGGCAATATGAGGATTACTTCTTTCAGGAATTGATTCCGCATGTAGAGGGAAAATTCCGTATAATAGCCGACAGACAGCACCGTGCCATTGCCGGTCTTTCCATGGGTGGCGGAGGCGCAACCGGCTATGCGCTGCGTCATAGCAGCATGTTCTCCAGTGCATACGCTATGAGTGCTCTTATGGGAATGGTTGAAAACAGCTGGATAAGTCATGACACCAATAGCCGCAGAATGGCGTTTGTGCGCAGTGTCATTGACAACAGCAATATCGGATATGTGAAGAATGCAACCGGGCAGCAGTGCAAGGATATCGCAACTGTCCGCTGGTTCATCGATGTAGGCGATGACGATTTCCTTTTTGATAACAATATGGATTTCATAAAGGAGATGCGCGGTAAACGTATCCCTTATCAGTTGCGTGTACGTGACGGCGGACATACATGGCAATATTGGCAGGAGGCACTTAGGGTGGCGTTACAGTTCGTTTCCGAGGGTTTCGGCGCAAAATAGCAGGCTCCTCTTTTAAAAATTATAGATTCTTTGCCTTTTTACAAAAATAACAGTAAATTTGCGGTAGTATGAAAATTAGGGTTACTATGCCCTTTAATGACGGAATTTCTATAAATGAACAGGGATTATGTCAAAACCGCACGTAACAATCGAAGAGGTAAAGGAAGACCTCAGATATTTGCGCTTGCTGGCACGTGATTTCCCAACCGTGTCAAGCGTAACGACAGAGATTATAAACCTTGAGGCGATACTTCATCTGCCCAAGCCTACAGAGCATTTCCTTGCCGACCTGCATGGTGAGCACGAAGCGTTCCAGCACATTCTGCGCAACGCTTCGGGCAACATCAAACGTAAGGTCAACGAACTTTTCGGAGATACAATATCAGAGGAGGAGAAGAAAGATCTCTGCACTCTTATATACTATCCCGAGGAGAAACTGAAACTGATTCATCAATCGGGTGTCGATCTCGACGAATACTATGTAAGTTCTCTTAACCGCCTGATTGTCGTCTGCCGCGACGTATCGTCAAAGTACACGCGTTCTAAGGTGCGCAAGAGCCTTCCCGAGGAGTATGCCTACATCATCGAGGAACTTATGCACGAGGCCAATGATTTCCAGAATAAACAGGCCTATTTCAGTGTCATAATACAGACAATCATCGGAACAGGACGTGCCGGTCATTTCATAACGGCACTTTGCTATCTTATACAGCGTCTTGTAATAGACCGCCTCCACATTCTTGGCGATATTTTTGACCGTGGCCCAGGAGCGCATCATATAATGGATGCTCTATGTGAATACCATCATCTCGACATTACCTGGGGTAACCACGACGTGCTGTGGATGGGTGCTGCTGCCGGCAACACCTGCTGCATTGCAAGTGTGCTGCGTCTTTCTTTACGCGATGCCAACACAACAACCCTTGAGGACGGATATGCAATTAATATGGTTCCTTTGGCAACCTTTGCAATGGAGCAGTATGCCGATGATCCATGTGAGATTTACCAGCCTCGTGTCGATGAGGAGCGTACCAATTTCAATGAAAAGGATGTGAGGCTCATTGCGCAGATGCACAAGGCTATATCGGTAATTGAGTTCAAACTGTCGGGACAGATTGCAATGGCTCATCCCGAATGGGGTATGATGGACCGCTGTCTTATGGAATTCATCGATAAGGAGCGTGGTGTAATAACCATTGACGGCAAGGACTACGAGATGAGGGACAAGCTATGGCCCACGCTCGACCCGGCCGACCCGTACGCGCTCACTCCCGAGGAACAGGATGTCATTGACCGTCTGCGCCACTCCTTTGTGCGCAGCGAACGTTTACAGAATCATGTCAACTGCCTGCTTATGCGTGGAGGTATGTATGTGATATACAATTCGAACCTTATGTTCCATGCAGCAGTGCCCATAAACGAGGACGGTTCGATGCGTGAGGTCGTGTTCGATGGTGTGCCTGTGAAGGGCAAGGAATTGCTGAAAAAGGTTGAGCGTATGGCTCGTACGGCCTTCGACAATGATGTCGCTCCCGAGGTGCGCAACAAATATGCCGATTTCTTCTGGTATTTGTGGTGTGGCCCCGAATCTCCACTCTTCGGAAAGGCAAGAATGGCAACCTTCGAACGTTATCTGCTCGATGACAAGGAGGTGCAGAAAGAACCTAAGGGGTGGTACTACATACTGCGCGACAACCCCGACATATGTGACCGCATACTTGATGAATTCGGCGTAAAGGGCAATCACCGTCATATAATAAACGGTCACGTTCCTGTACGTGTGTTCAAGGGCGAGACGCCCATAAAGGCCGAAGGCCGGCTTATGGTCATTGACGGCGGCTTCTCGAAAATATACCATAACCGTACCGGCATAGCCGGCTACACTCTTGTATACCACAGCCGCGGTTTTGAACTTGTGCAGCTCACTCCGTTTACTTCAAGAGAGGAAGCGGTGCTCAATGGAACCGATATTCATGGCACCATAAACATAGTGGAGATGGTTGGCGAACGCGAGAAAGTGCGCGACACTGACATCGGCCGTGGTATTATGGTGAAGATTGCCGACCTTGAACGCCTGCTCTATGCCTACCGCAAAGGTGTAATAAAAGAGAGGCCATAGCTTGAAGGCCGGTTGCCTTAGTAATCTTAGTCATCATAGAATTTTAAAGAATAATGAAACCGATAGTAAGCGTGATAATGGGAAGCACATCGGACCTTCCCGTAATGAAAAAAGCAACAGATTTTCTGAACGAAATGCAAGTGCCTTTTGAGGTGAATGCACTCTCCGCTCACCGCACCCCCGAGGCTGTAGAGGCCTTCTCGAAGGGTGCAAAGCAGCGAGGGGTGAAGATAATAATCGCAGCAGCAGGAATGGCGGCACACCTTCCCGGAGTGATAGCTGCAAGCACAACCTTGCCGGTCATAGGTGTACCCATCAACAGTACTCTCGACGGAGTAGACGCATTGCTTGCGATTGTGCAGATGCCTCCAGGCATCCCCGTTGCAACGGTTGGCGTAAATGCGTCGCTCAACGCTGCCATCCTGGCAGTGCAGATGCTTTCGCTTGCCGATGAGGAGCTTGCAACCCGTCTTGCTGCATACAAGGAGAATCTGAAGAAAAAGATAGAGAAAGCTAATGAAGAACTAAAGGAACTGCAGTATGAGTACAAGACAAACTGATATTGACATCTTCAACTACTCGCGACGCAATACTGTTGAAGTGAATGTCGGTGGGGTGAAGATTGGATGTACCAATCCGGTTCGTGTTCAGTCAATGACCAATACCAGTACAATGGACACGGAAGGCAGTGTCGAACAGGTGTTGCGTATAGTGTCAAAGGGTGGCGAACTGGTGCGCCTGACAACACAGGGAAACCGTGAAGCTGTCAATATGGGCAGTATAAAGGAACAGCTCAAGGCACGTGGCTGTAATGTTCCTCTTGTAGCCGATGTACATTTCAATGCTTCGGTTGCCGACACGGCAGCCAGGTATGCCGATAAGGTGCGCGTTAATCCCGGCAACTATGTCGATACAGCACGCACGTTCAAGCATATCGATTACACCGATGCCGAATATGCCGACGAACTGAAGCGTCTTCGTGAACGTTTCGTCGCTTTTCTCGACATCTGCAAGGCCGAGGGCAAGGCGGTGCGTGTAGGTGTGAATCATGGTTCGCTCAGTGACCGCATCATGAGCCGTTATGGCGATACCCCATCGGGAGTCGTCGAGTCGTGTATGGAGTTCCTGCGTATATGCCGTGACGAGAAGTTCGACAATGTAGTTGTTTCAATAAAGACAAGCAACACCTCTATGATGGTTACCACTGTGAGACGTCTGGTCCGCGTGATGGCCGAGGAGGGTATAGCCTATCCTCTGCATCTTGGAGTTACCGAAGCCGGTGATGCCGAGGACGGACGCATAAAAAGTGCAGTCGGCATTGGCGCACTGCTTGCCGATGGCATAGGCGATACTCTGCGTGTCTCGCTTGCTGAGGCTCCCGAGAATGAAATCCCTGTAGCACGGGAACTTGCCGACTATGTATCCCTGCGTGCAGGTGCGCCAGCCATTGAAGCAACCGTTGCACCGGGCTTCAATTACGAAGAACCTGTGCGCCGAAAGAGTGTGGCGGTAGGTTGTGTAGGTGGCGGAAATCTTCCTGTGGTCATTGGCGGCAGGGTTGAGGTCAAGGATGTCGCTCCCGATTTTATAGCTGGCGAGGTTGAGGTCCATGCTTTGGAAAATGCTGTCGATGGCAGTTTTGTAGCCATTGAATATGCTTCGCTGACAGCCGATAATGTGGCAAGAATAAAATCACTCAAGAATATCGTTCTTGTTGCTTCATCGCAGAATGTCAATGCTGTTGGCGAACTTCGTGCGCTGGTTCATAAGCTAATGGTTGAGGGTGTCGATGCACCGGTAGTAGTGCGCCGTACATATGATGAGCCCGCAGTGGAGACCCTCCGCATAAAGGCAGCGGCCGATTTGGGCGTGTTGCTCATAGACGGTCTTGTAGATGGCTTGTGGCTCGAGAACCCTTCATCATCGGCTCTGGAACTTAACTCCATAATGTTCGGTATTCTGCAGGCCACCCGTGCACGTATAAGCAAGACCGAATACATTGCTTGTCCCGGCTGCGGACGCACGATGTATGACCTTCAGGGAACATTGGCGCGCATAAAGGCTGCTACGGGTCATCTGAAAGGACTGAAGATTGGTGTTATGGGCTGTATTGTCAACGGTCCGGGCGAAATGGCCGATGCTGACTATGGTTATGTAGGTGCAGCTCGTGGCAAGGTCTCACTTTATCGCCGTCAGGAGTGTGTTGAGAAGAATATCCCTGAGGCAGAGGCTATAGAACGTCTTCTGCAGCTTATAGAAAGCGACAGAAAGTAAGATTAAGGGGTATAATGAAGAAATTCACCCCCGACAGCAAGAGGATGACTTTGGGGTCACCCTCTTGTTTTTATCTGTAATCCTTCAGTAGTCTCTGCAATTGCTGTCGTGTAAAGAATATACGGCTTTTTACGGTGCCTAACGGCAGGCCAAGTCGGTCGGCTATCTCGCGGTACTTGAACCCGGAAATGTGCATAAGGAACGGAATGCGGTATTCGCGCGGCAGGCTATGCACAACGCGGTAAATCTCCTTGCTGTCGTAGTTGTTCTCCGTTGTGTAGTTCTCGAGCTCTCGTGGCTGGTTTATATGGAACAGATTGTCGGTATGGTCAACAAAGGTCTGGTCCCTCACCTCTTTGCGGTAGTTGTTGATGAAGATGTTGCGCATAATGGTGTACACCCATCCTTTGAAATTGGTGTCGGGCGTGTACTTGTCCATGTTGCCAAGTGCTTTCAACGACGTTTCCTGCAATAAATCATTCGCCTCTTCCTTGTCTGCTGTCAGTTTGTAGGCGAAGCGTTGCAGCTCCGACTGCACTTCGAGCAGGTCTCTCCTAAACTTTGCAGTATCCACTCTGTATATGTTTAATTGTTCGCCCCGCAAAATTGTCGGGGTATAAATATATAACAATTCAGAGCAGAGGTTTGTTTGGTCAGGGTCAAATATTTGCTATGCGCATGATGTCGGCAAATACACCGGCTGCTGT
>CAZAIM010000022.1:0-15068 GCA_964485215.1 uncultured Bacteroidaceae bacterium
ACGCTCACTGACACGTACATTGTGCTGGCGGCTCATATAGTCCTGGATGTCGGCTGTGAAGTCGTCACCGGCGGTGCGCAGTGAACCGTTGGATACAATGCCGCCGAGTGATATTACTGCGATTTCGGTTGAACCGCCACCTATGTCGACAACCATATTGCCTTCTGGGGCAAGTACGTCAAGTCCTATACCGAGTGCCGAAGCCATAGGCTCATATATCAAATATACGTCGCGTGCACCAGCGTGTTCTGCCGAGTCGCGTACTGCACGCAGTTCAACTTCTGTCGAGCCATAAGGCACACCGATAACCATTCTCAGTGAAGGCTTGAAGAGCCTGCTGCCCATGTTGACCTTGTCTATGAAACCGCGCATCATCATTTCGCACGCGTAGAAGTCGGCAATGACACCGTCTCTCAGCGGGCGTATTGTCTGTATGTTAGGGTTGGTCTTCTCGTGCATCTGCTTGGCCTTCTCTCCAACCGCTATCATCTTCTTTGTGCCGGTTCCGTCTATTGCTACAACCGACGGTTCGTCAACCACAATCTTCCCGTTGTAGGATATGATGGTGTTGGCGGTTCCCAAGTCGATGGCAACGTCCTGTGTCAATGAAAATATACCCATTTTCTTTTTTTCTTTTTTGATTAGTGTTTAAAGTGGCGGAATCCGGTTACAACCATTGCTACGCCATTCTCGTCGCAATAATCTACCGATTCCTTGTCTCTTATAGAACCGCCTGGATGTACCACGGCGGTAATCCCGGCTTCGTGCGCAATCTGCACGCAGTCGGGGAATGGGAAGAATGCGTCGCTTGCCATAACTGCGCCCTGGAGAGAGAAACCGAAATTGCCGGCCTTCTCAATCGCGTGCCTGAGGGAGTCGACGCGTGATGTCTGTCCAACACCGCTTGCAATGAGCTGCTTGTCCTTTGCAAGTACAATCGCATTGCTCTTGCTGTGCTTTACAATCTTGTTGGCAAACAGCATATCCTCAATCTCGCTCTCTTTTGGCGCGACCTTGGATACTGTCTGCAAGTCGGCTGCAACCTCGACCTTGCTGTCGCGGTCCTGCACGAGAACACCGTTAAGGACACTGCGGAATGTCTTTTCGGGCATCTTTGCCGACTTCTGGATGAGGATAATGCGGTTTTTCTTCTGCTTCAGTACCTCGAGTGCATCCTCGTCGTAGCTTGGAGCAATGATGACCTCGAAGAAAATTCCGTTAACCTTCTCTGCAGTCTCTTTGTCTACATTGGCATTTGCTATGAGTACGCCGCCGAATGCCGAAACGGGGTCTCCGGCAAGTGCTGCATCCCAGGCCTCGGCAAGGGTTGGGCGTGTTGCAAGGCCACAGGCGTTGTTGTGCTTGAGGATTGCAAACGTTGTTTCGCCGGCAAAGTCGCCTATGAGTTCAACGGCTGTGTTGATGTCAAGCAGGTTGTTGTATGAAATCTCCTTACCGTGTACCTGCTCGAGCATTTCGCTGAATTTGCCGTAGAATGCACCGCTCTGGTGAGGGTTCTCGCCATAGCGCAGTGACATTGGAGTGTCATTGGTCTGGCGGAACGCACTCTTCTCCTCCTTGTCGAAATAGTTGAAGATTGCGGAATCGTAGGCCGATGAAACAGCAAATGCCTCACGTGCAAAGAAACGGCGTTCCTCGATGGTAGTCTCTGCGCCTTTGGTCTTGAGAATTTCGTGAAGCGGGGCATACTGTGCCTTGCTGGCAACAATGACAACATCGTTGAAGTTCTTTGCCGCACCGCGGATGAGCGATATGCCGCCTATGTCAATCTTCTCAATGATGTCTGCTTCCGGTGCACCCGATGCAACGGTCTGCTCAAAAGGGTAGAGGTCTACTATAACCAGGTCGATTTCGGGAATCTCGTATTCGGCCATCTGCTGCTGGTCATTCTCCAGTTCCCTGCGTCCGAGAATACCGCCGAACACCTTCGGGTGAAGTGTCTTCACGCGTCCGCCAAGGATTGACGGGTAGCCTGTGAGGCTCTCCACTGCGGTGCAGGGGATATTATGCGACTCAATGAACTGTTGTGTGCCACCGGTTGAAATGAGCTGTACTCCTTCGGCGTGAAGGAGCTTGATAATCTCGTCCAGCCCGTCTTTGTGAAACACTGATACCAATGCAGATTTTATTCTTTTTGTAGACATATCTATTATTGTTTTTGTTGTTTATTACGTTGATAGTTAGCTCGTTGGCCAAAGAAACAGGGCTAAAGCCCCTATTTTCTCGCGAAGTTAACCTTTTTTGCGCGATTTTGCACTATAAAAACAACCTTATTTATCAACAGTAAAATATTAAAATTCCAAAAATACATTTTGAATAACTGTTAAAAAAACTAAAGGTGGCGGTAGGGCAAATAATATAAAAACAGTGCTCTACCAGCATGAATAAGAATGCAGTTTGCCGTAATACTGAAGAGTTGAAAATATGATAGAAATATCTTCTAAGTCTGTCTTCCGAATCTATTATATCCAAATCACGTATACTGCATAGATTAAAGCACTCAATATTTTCTATCTTCACTAAAATATTCTAACTTTGTGGCAGAAGGGTTAAGTAGCTATGAAATACGACGTTTTTATTAGTTATTCACGCAAAGACTGCGCAATAGTCGAGAACTTTGCCGATGAACTTATTAAGGCCGGATATTCTATATGGATGGATGTTGACGGCATTGAGAGTGGCGATGAATTCAAAAGGAAAATAGCTTCAGCTATTAGGAAATCGAATGTTTTTCTCTTTTTCTCATCGGCAGCGTCCAATAAGTCGGAGTGGACTGTCAAAGAGGTCAATTACGCCATAAAGAAGAATATTCATATAATTCCCATAAAACTAGACGATACCGAATATAATGAATCGGTGGATTTTGACCTTTGTGCGGTAGATTTTATTCAATGTAATGGTACTGAAAATATTCAATATGCATTTGACAAATTGTTGCGTTCGCTGCAAAACAGAATAGGTGCCGGTTCTTCTAATGTGTTGGATAAAAACGAAGAGAATGTTGTAGAAGAAGAAAAGAATGATAATATCAGCATCGACGGCTCTGCAAAGTTTTTTTATGCAGCCAATGTGCCTCCTTCCGATGAAGAGACAACGCCAATGCAGGTTAAGAAACCCGAGAGTGAGAAAGCCGTTGGATTGGACATTGAAAAGCTTGCCCTGCCCGATAGAAACCCTGTCAAATGGATGGACTTTGCGCAGTTCTGCGATTATAACGGATATTCTTTGAAGAAAATACGTTTTTTTCATACATCAAAGTAATTGCATCCTTTTCATGGCTCTTGATGTTTTCTGGTATTGGATTACACTGTATTGATTCAGAAGAATATGATCTATTTATTGCTATACTGTTTTTTTACATTGCTGTTATATTTAGCATATTAAGCATATTTGGTAGTCATTATTTGTACGCACGGGAACTCTGTGATATTCAAGATACTTCTTCTCAACTCAAATTCATTAGGAACAAAAGAGGGCTTATAGGAATTTCTATATGGAGGAACAGGCGTTCTAAGCAGCTGTTGCGTATGGAGTACAATAATATTTTTGCATTAACGACGATACATTCATTTGTACGTGCAACGGTTCTTATGGTATTTATAATGCTACAAAAAAGAAGATGGTTGTTCCTGTAGAATATGATAGCATAGAGTATAAGAACGGTAAGATATACGCATCATCGCGTGATGGTGTGGTGTCTGTATTTACCGACCGCGGTTATCGTGTTGTTGAATAATCTTTTACTTTTCCCTTCTCAGATGGTCTACATTGTAGTGCAGGCCGCGGCTCTCCTTGCGCTCCATTGCCTGGCGCATAATGAGATAGCCTACATTTATGATGTTGCGCAGCTCGCACAGTTCGCGGCTTACAACGCTCTGCTTGAATAGCTCCTCTGTCTCTTCGTAGAGCAGGTCGAGGCGGTTCCATGCGCGTTTGAGACGCAGGTCGGTGCGTACAATTCCCACGTATGTGCTCATTATCTGCTGCACTTCCTTGGCATCTTGCGAAATCAGTACCATTTCCTCGTTCATCTTTGTGCCTTCGTCGTTCCATTCCGGAATATCATCCTTGTAGCCGTACTCTTCAAAATGTGCCAGTGAATGCTTTGCTGCCGCATCGGCATATACTACGGCCTCAATGAGCGAGTTGCTGGCAAGACGGTTACCGCCGTGCAGGCCGGTGCAGGAACATTCGCCCACTGCGTAGAGCCTGTGTATGCTTGATGCCGCGTTAAGGTCTACCTTTATTCCGCCGCAAAGGTAGTGTGCGGCAGGCGCAACTGGTATGTAGTCCTTTGTTATGTCTATGCCCAGAGATAGGCATTTCTCGTAAATATTTGGGAAGTGACGTTTGGTCTCTTCGGGGTTCTTGTGGGTGACATCGAGGTATACGTGGTCATCGCCCCTGAGCTTCATCTCGTTGTCAATGGCACGTGCTACAATGTCTCGTGGTGCAAGCGATAGACGCGGGTCATACTTCTGCATGAACTCTTTCCCGTTCTTGGTGCGCAGGATGCCTCCATAGCCACGCATTGCCTCGGTTATGAGGAATGATGGCCTGTCGCCTGGATTATAAAGAGCGGTGGGGTGGAATTGTACGAATTCCATATCCTTTACTGTTCCTTTTGCACGGTAGACCATTGCTATTCCGTCGCCGGTGGCAACAAGGGGGTTGGTGGTTGTCTTGTATACGGCACCGCAGCCACCGGTAGCCATCAGTGTTACTTTGCTAAGGAATGTGTGTACTTCGTTGGTGGCTATGTCGAGCACATATGCGCCATAGCATTCGATGTCGGGTGTCTGTCGTGTGACTTCAACGCCCAAGTGGTGCTGTGTAAGTATTTCTATTGCAAAATGGTTGTCGAAGATTGTGATGTCAGGGTGCTTGCGTATTGCTCTTATGAGCGACTCCTGTATCTCGGCTCCGGTATTGTCGGCGTGGTGAAGTATGCGGAACTCGGAGTGTCCTCCTTCGCGGTGAAGATCAAATTCGCCGCTCTCGTTCTTGTCGAACTCTACTCCCCAGTCTATCAGTGCCTTAATCTGCCCGGGTGCCTCCCGGACAACTTTCTCCACTGCTGCGCGGTCGCTTATCCAGTCGCCGGCAATCATGGTGTCTTCAATGTGCTTGTCGAAATTGTCGACAAGCAGGTTTGTTACCGATGCAACGCCACCTTGTGCAAAATAGGTGTTCGCATCTTCCAATGTTGTCTTGCATATAAGTGCAACTTTGCCTTTGTCCGCTACTTTGAGCGCGAAACTCATTCCGGCGATTCCGGAACCGATAACCAGAAAATCGAATTTCTTTACCATACTGCCATTGTTTCTTTCGGGCGAAACGGGGGGATAATGGGTTGGCTGCAACTCACAGAATGTTGCCCTCTTTCTCCTTTGGTGTGTAAAAATACAAAAAAAGTAAAATAAAAACTCTACTTGGGACGATATTTCGTAAATAATAAGTAGTTTTACAGAAAATGTCTTTCTACGGCTATGAAAAAGTTCTTGTTGTTATATATAATATCTTTTTTCCCATTTGCAGCTCTCCTTGCGCAGAATGGCCTGAAACGTTCGCTCGACACTCTCTTGTGTGATACTCTATTTGATGTGAGCGATGCTTCTCTTGTGGTGTATGACCTTACGGACAAGAGGTTGCTTTATGAACATCGCGGACGCAAGATTTTGCGTCCGGCATCGGCACTCAAGCTGCTCACTTCAGTTGCTGCACTCGACTTCCTTGGTAATGATTATACTATTGACACGGAACTCTGCCTGCTTGATGGTGGGTGTAAAAGGAATCTCTATGTGCGCGGCGGAATGGACCCTCTCTTCGATGAGCAGGATATTGTGTCAATGGCCTCTTCTCTTGCTGCCGGGACTGTGGTCGATACTCTTTTTGCCGACTGTTCAATGACCGATTCTCTCTATTGGGGGCCGGGATGGTCGTGGGACGATAATCCTTATGCCTATCAGCCCTATCTGTCGCCGCTTATGCTCTGTGGCGGAGCAGTAGAGGTAGTGGTTACGCCGTCGTCGAGGGGTGCTGCGCCAGAGTACAGCTGCACTCCCCAATCGTCGTTCTATACTGTGGTGAATGAGGCGGTATGCGGTGACAAGGAAGCGGGCAAACTCACAATTCTTCGCGACTGGCTCGAGAACAGCAATGTGATACGCATTCGCGGCAATTGTGAAAAGCAGATGAAAGAGAGGCTCAACATGTATAAGTCGGCCGATTTCTTCATTGCTGTTCTCGTTGAAAAACTCGATTCCTTAGGTATCGAGGTGAGGAATATTTCTTTTGGCAAGACACCTGAAACGGCCGAGCGTCTCTTCCTGTTGCAGCGTCCGATTGAGGATGTTGTCGATGAGGCTCTGATGGAGAGCGACAATCTTTGTGCCGAAGCTCTTCTCTATCATCTTGCAGCCGCTGATTCTGCCGAGCCTGTATCTATGGCGCAAGGTGCCGAGGCTGTGACCTCCTTTGTCCGTGAAAGGCTTGGCTATACATCGGGGTATTCAATAGCTGACGGTTCTGGCCTTTCGTTGTATAATTATATTACAGCGGAACTTCTTCTTTCGGTTCTGCGCTATGCCTATGAACACCCCGAAATAGAGCCGCTCATCTATAATCACCTTCCCTTGTCGGGCGTATCGGGGACAATGAAGAATAGAACCAAGGGCAGTGCTGCCTATAAGAGGGTGCGTGCAAAGACCGGTACTGTAAAAGGTGTATGCACGCTTGCCGGGTATGTGCAGGCCAGGAACGGGCACCGTTTGGCATTTGTTATAATGAATACAGGTGCGCAGGTTGCGCGCGACGCACGTTTGTGGCAGGACAAGGTCCTCGATAGATTATGCCGTTAATCTCTCTTCAGGTCTCTTGTTCCAATGCGTTTATGTTCCGCATTAGTTGTTCATATCCGCATCGTTCTACTGCGCTGCCCGAGAATAGTTTCCGGTATCTCTCCGGTGTGAGGCTTTTCCACTCTTCCCGGCTCATGGCCATAAGTTCTGATTTGGGTTGCAGTTCGGGTGTCCTGTTCGGTTCTGCAAAGCGGTTATGTGGGCACACTGTCTGGCAACGGTCGCATCCATAGAAGCATTTTCCCATCTTTTCACCGATATTTTCGGGCAATTCTCCCCTGTGTTCTATCGTCAGATAGGAGAGGCACAGGCGTGCATCGAATCCATTATTGCCGAGTGCACCTGTCGGGCAATTTCCGATACATCTGCTGCAGTTGCCACAGTGATTTTGCAGGTAAGGCCGGTCATACTCGAATTCTATATCGACAAGCAGTTCTCCCAGAAAAAAACAGGAGCCTTTGCCCGGGATTATCAGCTGGTGGTTCTTTCCAATCCAGCCAAGTCCGCTATTTACGGCCCAGTATCTTTCCAGAATGGGTGCGGAATCGCAGAATGCACGTCCGTTGACAGGGGTAATGGCTGCAATGCTCTTTAGCAACATATAGAGCTTGTCCTTTACGACCTTGTGGTAATCATCTCCTTGTGCATAATTGGATATACCTTCTATTGTTCTTGCCGGTGTGTAGTTTAGTGCTACTGCGATAATGCTTTTGCACCCTTCAACCAGCAGTGTCGGGTCATATCTTTTGTCGCAGTTTCTTTCAAGGTAGCCCATGCTCCCTTGTCTGCCTTCCTGAAGCCAACTGTTGCAGCAGGTAATAGTCGGCTCTCCGACGCTTTCTGCCTGGGCAATGCCACATACGTCAAAGCCGAGGCGTAGTGCCTCGGCTTTGACGTACTGTGTCAGTTCTACTTTCTCCATCATTCAAAAATCTTGAAACTATAGCCTTGTTCAAGCAGCCAGTCTATGGAACGCGGCAAGGCATAACGCAGGTTGCTTTCGCTCCGCATAGAGTCGTGGAATGTTATTATCGAACCATTGCGTGCAAACCGCTTGACGTTGGCAAGCACGTCTTCGCCGTAGAGACGGAAACTGTAGTCGCGCGTTACCAGGTCCCACATTACGAACTGGTATCGTTTGCTCAGTTCATAATATTGCTTGCGCCTAAGCAGCCCGTGAGGTGGCCTGAAAAGGTTGCTGTGAATGAAAGCGTCGGCCTGGTCTACATTCTCGACATACTCCTTGGTTCTTGTAAACAGCCCTTTCAGGTGGTTGAACGTGTGGTTTCCCACGCGGTGTCCGCTCTCTACTACCTGCATAAATTCCTGAGGGAACTTGTGCACGTTGTCTCCAACCATAAAGAATGTTGCTTTAATGTTGAACCTGTCCAGCAGGTCTACGACCCACGGTGTTATGACGGGTATCGGCCCGTCGTCGAAGGTCAGGTATATTGCCTTTTCGTCGGGGTTCATGCGCCATAATGCCTTTGGGTAGAGGCTGCGAAAAAAATCCGGTACTTGCTCAATGAACATACAACATTCTTTTTAGTATCTTTTTATTCTGCGGTTGTTCTGTCTGGCTCTGATGTCCTTGTAAGAATTACAGGCTCATCAATTTTTCCATGGTTTTGAATATGTCCTCAACAATAACGTCTGCTTTGCTATTCTCCGTTTCTTTTATGTCGAGACTCTTGAGGCTTTGGTAGATGACTGCAAGCAGCTCTACTTTATTGTCGATATAGCTGTTTGCATCAAATTCGTCCTTGTTTTCCCTGTGGTACTCGTACTTCCTTTTTATAATATCATTCTCTTTATTGAGTGTCTCCAACAGGACATTAACCACATCGCTTTTGCTTACAGTTCCGGCCTTCTCTGCGTTGATGGTTCTGAATACTTCGCAGAGGAGACCTATACGGTATACAATTATTTGGCTGTTTCTCTCCGATGGCGAGAGGTTGTTGAACCATACAAGATACTCATACTCGTTCTTGGCAACAGCGGCAGCAAGTTCATCCCTTCTGCTTTTTACAAGGTTTAATGTCTCGTCGCCCAGGTATTCTTCGCTGCCAGCCTCCTTCATCATTTCCTGGTTGTAGCATAGAGCATCGTAGATGTGCAGGAGTGATGTCCTGCTGTTGTCGGGCGTTACGCAGTTGTCCTTCATTGCGTTGTACGGAATTTTCTCACAAGGAAGTTCTGTACGAACCTTTTCAAGCAGGGCAATGATGTCGGCATCGGGTCTCTCCTCTTCCAGCATTGAGACTGCAAGGTTTGTGATGAGGTTGCGGTGTGTGTATACCATGCGCGTTATTGCCTCATCGGCATAGTATTTATCGGCCTCCTTGATTCCGCCCCACTTGAAGCGGTTCATCACATTGTTGTAGAACTTGTCGGTGTCGGTGAAGCTTTCGCCGGTTGCTGCCCAGTTGAACGGTGTTATGCGGAATGCAAGTCCTTCGTGCACGAAGTAGTTCTGAAGAACGGCCGGGTATTCACGTGTGCCTACAGTCGTTGACATATATATAGGTCTTTCCCAGTTCGCATTTGCAAGCATGTCAAAGATGATGAGGTCTCTGCGCAGTACTCTTTGGCTCTTGAACGGGATAACCATGTTCTTAGGCATCTGGCCACCGAATTCTTCACTGTATATCAAAGGAATTTTCATTCCGGAACGTTTGACGGCATCGGCATCTATCGGGATGTGTGCTTCGCTTGGAACCAATGGATTCTTTGTGTCAATGTTGTTGGCAATGTTCAGCAGATAATGTGCCTCGGAGTATTTTTCATTAAGTCTCTTAAGGTCCGAATCGCTGATGTTGCCTCTCATTGCCAGTATCTTGTATTCCTGCTCAATGTTCTGCATCGTCTTTCCGGCATTATCAATCATCTGTTTCCTGGCGTATTCAATCATGCGCTCTAAAGCCTTTCTTTCCGGTGTCTCTTTTCCGGCTCCAAGAATCCAATGCTTGGTAACAACATTCATGTCGTAGCAGTCGTTGCCGAGCAGTTCTGTAATTTCCGGGTTTTTGCTGATGTATTCGTCAATGTATAATTTTCCTTCTGCGGGCAGCACGTCAATAACGCTGTTGGTGTTTCCTGCATAGTCTATGCGCTGCCAGGTAATAGGCAGTGACGGAGAATCATATGCCGGGCGGCGCATCTGGTCTATGTACCAGTCTGTTTGCAAGTACGACAGGTTGCAGACCCTTGCGTCGGTGCGTTCTCCTTCAACCTCCTGGTTGTACCAGAGGGGGAAGGTGTCGTTATCGCCGCAGGTGAAGATAATAGGGCAACCCTCCTCGGGCAGTGTATTGAGGTAGTTCTGTCCGAAATCGCGGCATGCATAGCGTCCGCTGCGGTCGTGGTCGTCCCAGGTCTGTGTAACCATCTGCACCGGTATGCACAGGCACATTGCAGCGATTATGCTGTTTGATATAATGCGTTCTTTGGCCGGCAATTTCCTGAACATTTGGGCAATACCGGCAACTCCTAGTCCAATCCAAATGGCAAAAGCGTAGAATGAACCTGCAAAGGCATAGTCACGCTCGCGAGGCTGGTTGGGATATTGGTTCAGGTATAGTACAATCGCAATTCCTGTCATAAAGAAGAGCATTGAGACAATCCAGAACTGGTGCCTTCCCTGCTTGCCGCGTGTAAGCTGCCAGATTATTCCGATGATGCCAAGCAGAAGCGGCAGTGCATAGTAGACATTATGTCCCTTGTTCTCCGTCAGTTCTGCCGGTGTTGTCTCCTGGTCTCCGACAAGGGCGTCGTCTATGAACGGTATTCCGGTTACCCAATTGCCGTATTCTACCTCTCCATTGCCCTGTATGTCGTTCTGACGGCCGACAAAGTTCCAAAGGAAGTATCTCCAGTACATATGGTTAACCTGGTAACGTATGAAGAACTTCATGTTGTCACCAAAGGTTGGCACCTTGATAAAATCTTTGCCTGTCCTGTCACCGTACTTAGCCTCTACAATGTTTGTGACAGGGCCACCGAGCCACTGCTCATAGTGCTCAGCGTGGTCGCTGCTCCACATTCTTGTGAAGAAGGTGTTCTGTACATAGTTGTATTCATAATTGTACTCGGCAATCTCGTATCTGTCGGGTTCATCGGCACTCTTTTTCTCTACCTTTGCATATACAGGGCTTGTGTCTGTCGTAGGATTTTCATAGTCAATCTCGGAGTCGTAGCCCGGCCCGAACAGAAGCGGACGGGTTCCGTACTGTTCACGGTTAAGGTATGTTCCCAGTGTGAATATGTCTTCGGGTGAGTTCTGGTCCATTGGCGTGTTGGCCGACGAACGTATTACTATGAGCGCGTAGGATGCGTAGCCTACCATAATGAGCAACATGCAGAGGAACGATGTATTGAACATCCTGCGGCTCACAAGCGGCACTGACACCTTGGTAGCAATCTTGGCTCCGGGCTTTGTCACGCTCTTGCTTCTGTGCAGCAATGAGATTGTCAATACTCCGGCCAGCACCAGTACGCCTATAATAACGCTTGCGAGTACATTATGCCCGTAGAACGGTATGCCTAAGAGTGCGATAGAGAGTGTGAATGTTATTGCAATGCTTGTCTGGCTCTTGCCCTTCTCTGTCAGCACTATGCCTGCTATGAGCGTGCCGAAAAGCAGCAGTATGTATATGAGCAGGCCTGTGTTGAATGACATTCCAAGGACGTTGACAAACAGCAACTCGAACCATCCGCCTACCTTCACTACTCCCGGGACAATTCCGTAAAGGACTATCGCGACTATAACCATCGAGATGAGCAGTGCAAGCAATGTGCCCTTCCAGCTTGTTTTCGGGAACTTCTTGTAGTACACGACAAGTACAATGGCCGGAATACATAGCAGATTGAGAAGGTGTACGCCTATCGAGAGTCCTACAAGGTATGCTATGAGCACGAGCCATCGGTCGCTGTGTGGGGAGTCGGCATTCTCCTCCCATTTGAGGATGAGCCAGAATACCACCGCTGTGAAGAGCGATGAATATCCGTAAACCTCGCCCTCGACTGCGCTGAACCAGTATGTGTCGCTCCAGGTATATGCAAGTGCGCCTACAAGTCCCGAACCGAGGATTGTTATGGTGTCGGCTGTCGATATGACCTTGCTGTTGCCTACAAGAAGCTTGCGTGCAAGGTGTGTTATGCTCCAGAACATAAACATAATGCCCAACGCACTGAGAATTGCCGACATTATATTTACCATAAACGCCACCTTTGCCGGGCCTGCAAACAGCGAGAAGAAATTTGCTGTGAGCATAAAGAACGGCGCACCGGGCGGGTGTCCTACTTCAAGCTTGTTACCCGAAAGTATGAACTCTGGGCAGTCCCAGAAACTTGCTGTCGGTTCCACGGTGATGCAGTATGTCAATGCTGCTATCAGGAAAACCGCCCAGCCGAGCGAATTGTTTAGGATTTTGAATCGTTTCATTATATTGAGATATTTTGTTTGCCTTCCAGAACTCCGCGCGTGAGTGTGCCGAATCCCCAAAATCGCGCAAATTTACCTAATATATAGGAAATGAACAAAATATTGTCTTAGAAAATAGGAAATGTTAAGATTAATTATAGCGTGATTGCGGATTGCACTACAGTGGGTCTATGTCGTAATACATTGATATTCTACGGTAACGTTGCTGTGCGCAATAGGCCTGCTGTATATTCTGCAATACCTCATTTATCTTGTATTGCGAGAGGCCGCTCTCAACCTTCAAGACAATCTTGCGTATATATTGCTGCTTTATTTTTGCAACAGGCGGCAGGTCGGGGCCAAGAATGCGGTTGTCAAAGATTTCACGCATCCTGTGCCCAATGAGTTCTGAGAACTCCTCCAGTATGTGTACATCGTGGTGTTTCATATATATGTATACCAACCTGTAGAAAGGAGGGTAGTGGAACAGCATTCTTTCGCCGAGCTGCTGGTCGTAGAAGGTTGCGTAGTCGTTCCTTACGATGAGCGGAATGACCGGAGCATCGGTCATTCTTGTCTGCAAGAGCACGGTGCCCTGGCCATTCTTTCTTCCGGCACGCCCGGCTACCTGGGCCATAAGCTGGAAGGCACGCTCTGTCGCCCGGAAGTCGGGATAGTTGAGCAGAGTGTCGGCATTTATTATGCCTACGACCGACACGTTGTCGAAGTCGAGCCCTTTTGATACCATCTGGGTGCCTATCAGTATATCCTTTTCTCTTTGCTGGAACTCGCCTATTATTCTTTCGTAGGAGGTGCGTGTACGCGTTGTGTCAAGGTCCATGCGTCCAATGCGTGCCGTGGGGAACAGCCTTTGCAGTTCGTGTTCAATCTTCTCTGTCCCGTAACCCACGTTGGCGAAGTTCCTCTCTTCGCAGTTAGGGCAGTGTACGGGGGCGGGAATTGAGTATCCGCAATAGTGGCATACCAGTTTTCCTGCACTCTTGTGCAAGGTGAGGCTTACATCGCAATGTTTGCAATGCGGCACCCAGCCGCAGGTTCTGCACTCGAGCATCGGTGCATATCCACGGCGGTTCTGGAACAGGATGACCTGCTTCTCTTCCTTGAGTGCATTCCCGATTGCTTCGATGAGCGGGTCGGAGAATGGGCCAATGGTACGTTTCCTGCGTGTGTATTCCTGCATGTCGATAACCTCAATATGCGGCAGTTCCACTGCTCTGTGCCGTGTTGTGAGATTTACCAGCCCATACTTGCCGTTAGTGGCATTGTAATAGCTTTCTATCGATGGAGTGGCTGTGCCAAGCAAGGTCTTTGCTCCGAACTGGGCGGCAAGCACCATTGCGCTGTTACGGGCATTGTATCGTGGTGCCGGCTCCTGTTGCTTGTAACTGTTCTCGTGTTCTTCGTCTACGATTACAAGCCCAAGATTGCGGAAAGGGAGAAATATCGAAGAACGCACTCCAAGAATCACATCATAGGGTGTGTCGCTAAGCTGTTTTTTCCAAATCTCAACCCTTTCGGCATCGGAGAACTTTGAGTGGTATAGCCCGATTCTGTTGCCGAATACACGTCGCAATCTCTCTATAATCTGCTGTGTAAGGGCAATTTCCGGCAACATATAAAGCACCTGCTCTCCCCGTTTGATGGCCTCGGTTATCAGGTGTATGTAAATCTCGGTTTTTCCGGCAGAGGTCACTCCGTGAAGCAGTACGGTATTCTTCAGGCCGAAGTTCTCGTTTATCTCTTCGAAAGCCTTTTGCTGTGCTGCACTCAGGCTGTTCTGCGGGGATACTGGCCCGCATTCTCTGTTGAGCCGCCCAATCTCAACTTCATATGTCTCGAAAATTCCTCTCTCCTGTAACTGTCTGTAGATGTTTGGTTGCACCTGGGCTGTTTCCAGAAGCTTATGCTTTGATACTTCTACAGAATGTGACCCGAATGGTTTGGCTGTCTCGAGGAAAACGGCGAGCAGCCGTTGCTGCCGTGGCGCACGGCTCAGTGACTGCAATATGAGATTTATCCCCTTTTCATCGTTGTATTTTGGCGATATGCGTACTCTCTGCTCTGTTCGTGGTTTAAATTCCCCTTTTAGCCCCTGCGGAATTGCTGCCTTGTATATATCGCCGAGCGAACATAGGTAGTAGCGTGCAATCCACTCCCAAAGTTTCATCTGTTTCTCGAGCAGTATGGGCGTTTCATCGAGCAGTTCCTTTATTTCCTTTATTTCGTAGCCGGCCGGTTCGTTGTCGTGCAGGTTTGCCACAAGTGCTGTGTAGCTCTTCTTCTTGCCGAGCGGAACTGTTACACGGCAACCGGGGAGAATTTTCCCCGAAAACTCCTGGGGGATTCTGTATGTGAATGTCCCCGGCAGAGGTAATGGCAATATTACGTCGGCAAATCTGTTCATTGGTTTGCGAAGGTATTAAAAAGTGGTTAGATTGGCAAAAAATATTACTTCGGCTTAGCAGGTTTTGAAAACTGTTTGAATTTCTTTACATAAGATTGGCCGATGTTCGCAAGGCGAGGAGATAAATTTAAGCAACTTCTTAGAATTTCTAACGAATTTGACATATATTTGTATAATTCCTGATTTTGTTGCAATGAGACAAATAATAATTTCATTTTCTCTTCTTTTGCTGCTCTCTTGCGGTGGCAATGTGGGTGAACATTCCGCCGACAAGCGTGTAGAAGCCTATAATAGGGCTGCAGAAAGAGCCAAAGGCGCACTTTCTTCCGAGGAACTGCTG
>CAZAIM010000022.1:15168-24184 GCA_964485215.1 uncultured Bacteroidaceae bacterium
GAACTGCTGCTTATGGACTCTTTGGTGGTGAGTGTGGAGGAAATGAAGATATCTGTTGCTTCCGGATGCGATGAATTTGTCGCTTTGCTCAATGCTATAGATGCTGTCAAAGACCGATTCGAGAAGGTGTTAAAGGATAAAGAGATAGAGTTCTATACCTGAGAAGCATTTCCCGCATAAAGAAAAAGCACGCGCGCGTGCTTTTTCTTTATGCGGTCTGTGCTTATATTGCAAAAAAAATATACCTTTGTTGCTGTCGTACAATAGGTGTAGCGAGATACAGAATTATGAGAAAGATTATAAAGAAAATTTTGCCGGTGCTGCTGGCATCGCTGTTTGTAGCTTGCGGTAATCCGGCCGAAAATATCTGCAAGGTTTATGAGGACGGTACGGAAGATGTCAAAGGAGCCGATACCATGGAGGAACTTGATGCCATCAGAGCCGATGTTGCCGGGCAGATAGATGAGATAGTCGTTTCGAACAGGCATGAAGTGAACGGGATTATTTCGGGAGAGGATAGAGACCTGGAAATGATTAAACGCTTGAAGGATGCGCAGAACGAATATATTTCGGCTATGTCAAAGCGGATACAGGAGATATATCCTCCTTCGGTGCAGTTGCTCGATGTGTATGTCAATGGTACAAAACTGGCACTTGAGGCTACCGATGCAGAAGCGTTGGCGAAGATTGGACAGGAGACAGCTGTAGATGCTGCAAGGCTATCCAAGGAGTATAAGATATCAATAGAACGTGCGAGTGGCAATGACAGGCAGCGCATTGCAGCAGCCGAGAAGGAATTCAATGCAGCAATGGATAGACGCCATAAGGAACTTCTTGCTGATTGAGTGGAAATAGAGGAACTCTCTCTTCTGCAGAATGAAAAATATGGCTTCCGGGCAGGAAGCCATATTTTTCATTCTGCATTCTCGGCAATGGCAGCAAAGTCGCGTCCGGCTGGGCTTTGGAATACCTTTAGCCCGAATTCCGGCATAATGGCAAATACATATTCGAAGACTTCTGCCTGAAGATGTTCGTAGAGAACCCATGCCGTTCCGTTAAAGAAGAAATAGAGTTCAAGCGGAATACCGTGTGCGGTAGGCTGCAGCTGGCGTACCATTGTTATCATATCCTTGTTTACCTTAGGGTGGTTGCGTAGCCAATCCTCGAGCCATTCGCGGAATAGTGTAAGGTTTACGGCCTGCTCTCTTCCTTCTCCAACGATGAGGCCTTTCTTACTGAACTCGGCAATCTGTTCGGGGGTGCAGAATGTAACGGAGTTGACATCGATGTAGATAGAACGCTTTATACGTCGTCCGCCACTGTCGAACATTCCTCGCCAGTTCTGGAACGAGTCGCTGACAAGTGCATAAGGAGGTATTGTGGTAATGGTCTTGTCCCAGTTCTGTACCTTTACGGTTGTCAGTGTCACCTCAATGACAAAACCGTCTGCGCCATACTTCGGCATCTCAATCCAGTCGCCTGGGCGCAGCATATCGTTGGCCGACAGCTGTACGCCTGCAACAAGTCCCATAATACTGTCCTTGAACACTAGCATAAGTATTGCAGCCGATGCACCGATTCCGGTGAGAAGGGTTGTAGGGTCCTTGTCCATAACAATGCCTATTATCACTATACAGCCTATGCTTATGGCAATAATCTTGAGCATCTGGAACACGCCTTGCATCGTGTGGTTCTTTGTCTTTTCGGCAACGTTCGATATTTTATTGAGTGAACTAAGTATGTCGCATACGAGCCTTATCACAAGCACTGTTATGTATACGTAGCACAATCTTGCCGCAAGGGTGTGGAAGGGTGTCTCATCATCGAGGAAAAAGGGGATGAGTGTTGCCAGAACGATGGCTGCAAGGAGGTCGCACCCCTTCTTGATGGTTTTTTCTCCGAGAATAATATCGTCCCACTTGGTCGCGGTCTTCTGTGTCAGTGTACGTGTGATGGGGATAATTATCTTGCGGCAGATGAAACTGCTTCCCCATAGAAGCAGCAGTATGCCGGCTATGGCTATTATCCAGCTGAGTACCGGTGAGGCCGCGGGGCTTATTCCGACTTTTTCGAGCAGTGATGCAAGGATTTCTTTCATTGGTCTAATGGTAATTTAATGGTATGTTTCCAATAGATTGACCGACAGAGGGCAAGCCCTCCATCGGTCAATGTACTTGCCGGCAATAATCAGAACAGGTATGCTATTGAGACTTGCCAGGTATTTGTCTTGGACTTTATTTTATCGGCATTGTTCACTACTCCTCCTACCCAACTGCTGCTGTAGTCGCTTGTGCTTCCGAGTGCAATGTTGTAGTTGGCGTGAATCTGCAGGTGGTCGAGAAGTACGGCACCAAGTCCAAGGTTAAGGCTGAGGTTGCTTTCTCTAAGGGAGTAGTTGTAATTATAGTTGTTCCCTTCGATATAGTTCAATGCATCTATGGCAAAGTTCCTGTCGCCAATGTTCCAGCTCCATTGCGGTCCTGCTGCAATGAAAGGTTCTATGAACTTGTTTATTGCCGGGATTGAGATTTCATAGCGCAGGTAAACCGGCAGGTCAAGTGTGTGTCTTCTGATTTTTTCGTCACCCACTTCTGTGGTTGCCTGTGAGTAAAGCAGGTTGGCCTCAACGCCGAGACCTATTACGGGGAGTGTTACCTTTGCCATAGGGCCGACAAACCATCCTGCGTCGCCCTTTGCTTCAACGTCCTTCAAGTTCGATGGCTTCTCTGCCAGGTTCATACCGGCCTTGATACCCCAGTCGAACTGTGCTGCTGCGGGAACTGCCGTAAACAGGCACAGCGCAATCATAAATCCGAAAAACTTTTTCATAATCGTAGTTTTTTATTATTAAAACAAAAGCAGCATTGTGGTGCGCAGACCTTGCAATGCTGCTTTATTACCTATTCACCGTTACAAAAAAACAATAAAATAAGTAAATAAACAAAATTTTAACTGAAAATGTTTATCGTCGTGTACGGCGTACCGAAGCACGTGGAGCCTTGCTGCCGCCTTCGCTCTTCTTCTCTACTTGCTTCTTTTCACTTTTGTTCTCTTTCTTCTTTGTGGCACGACGGCTTTTTTTGCTCTCCTTCTTCTCCTTGTCGTTTGTGCCGTTTATTGAGTCGTTGGCTGCTTCGTTGGCTGCATTGATTGAGTCCTGGCGCACTTCGGCCACGCTCTTTGTGTTCCATAGGTTTGTGCGGAAGTCTTTGAGCTGCTGTTCAATCTTCTGCTGTTCTTTACTTACTTCGGCCGAATCCTTGCAATATTGCGTAATGGCAAGGTTCTGCATGTTGACGGTCTTGTATATCTCGCCATCGTAGCAGCCTTTGTCGAAGTAGTCGTTGAGTGTCATTGATGCGACATTGTTCAGGCTGCTTGTCATAACGGTCTGCTTGGCAAGCATTGGTGCCACTTCATCGTAGTTGAGCCAGAACATAGGGTATTTGGTTCGCACCATTGCAGATTCTCCGGCACGGTGCTGTACCGGGCATATCGCAGTTACACGCTTGCTGTATGTGCCGGTTCTCTGGTCGTAATAGTGGCTCTCCTTGATGTAATAGCTGAGAATTTCTGCACTAGGAACATCGCTCTTGCCGACAACAATTGCCCCATCCTTCTCCTCGTAATATATACTGTAATTCTCGAGGAAACTCTTGACATCGAGAGTGTTGTCGTCGGTGAAGAGTTCATTTCCGTCGAGGTTATACTTGTATGCAGTGATATTGCCGTTTATTATATTCTGGAACAGGAATGTGAAAAGGTTCAAATTTTCTCCTATGGGCTCAACGGGGTAGTAGAGCGATGCGTTCTTCTCTTTCTTGAGGTCGAGTTCGCGGTATACTTCACGTTTCCAGTCCACTTCCTGCGGAGTGACAGTGCCGGGATATTGGCTCTTGGCTCTTTCGCTGAGCTCTATGTCTGCGGCATTGCTCTCAGCCTTTCTCTCCTTTTTTGCCTTCTCCTTCTTGCGTGCAGGCGGCTGCGCCATTGTTGTCTGCGCCATAAGCAAGGCTGCAACAAGAATGAATATTCTGCTTATGTATTGCATATGTTATGTTGTTTGTTATTGTCAGTTTATAATTACCTCTAACGTGGTAGGCAGCTGTCTCTCTATGTTGTCGGGGCCAATAGCCTTTACGTGTGATATGTAGAATCTCTTTCCTCGTGCCAAGTTGCGGAACATATCCTTCTGCTGTGTTGTGAACGATGCTCCTTGCGATTTGAGCGGGATGGCGTTACCCATGTTGTCATAGAATACGGTTTCGAACGAGAGCACCTTGAAACCGATGTTCAGCAGGCCGTCGTCTATGGCTGCTACAATGCCGTCGGAACCCATAAGTCCCTGTTTGCTGAGTGGCGCGCCTCCACGGTAACGCTGCGTGTTGCCATCCTTGTCTCTGTACTCGATGAACGGGGTAGGGTCGGGAAGCTGACGCACGCGGAATGCGTATTCTCCCATACTTTGGCTCTTGCCCTCTTCGTTGCGTGCCATTACGTTTATCGTGAGTTCTTCGTTAACCTTTGTCGGTATTACTATGTAGCCTCCATTGCCGTCGCTTTTTATTGTGCCGCTGCCTTTGGCGATGTTGGCCGAAATCCTGTTGGCAGGCACGCCTGGCACCGAAATGCTCACGGGGTTCGAGAAACCGGCATAAAGCACATTCATCAGTGAGGCACTTACTGTGGCTGTAGGGTCTACTACGGTGTAGTTCTGCGAGAAACTGTACTTTGCTTGCGCGCCTGCGCCATCATTGACAAGCATATATCCGCTGAGGGTGTAGTCGCCGCTTTTGTTGCACCTTACTGAGTATTCGCCGTTGTCGGCATTCAGGGCCTTGTCGTCGATAAATATCTGCGGGCGTTGTGTAGAGTCTACTGCGGCAAGTATAATCTGTGCCGAGAAATCGCTGCCACGGACAACATTCTTCGATGTGGGTATCACAAGAGCCCGCAGCTGGTTTACGCGTACATCGCCCATGTCAATGTTCTTTGCAAGGGTGTGCATGACCTCGCCCTCAATGTAACGCACGTCGCTCTGAATTTTCGTGAGCAATGTTATTGCTGCAATTGCCGGCATGCTTTCGAAGTGGTACTCCTGCCAGTTCTTCAGCAGCGATATGTCGCGTTTGGGGACATCGGTGCTCAGGCTTACTCTAATAAGTTCCTTCTGTGCCGGGTCGCTCACCATAGAAAGCATAAGTGTACGGTATTCTGTAATGGCATTGAAGAGTTCCTCTCCGGCACCGCTGCCGGGAGCCAGCATAACGTATGTAGATGCTTCAAGGTCTTCGCGGTTCCTCAGGTTCCTGTAATCGCCTTCTGCGCCGTCGGCTTTCTTTGCTATGAGCTGCTTGAGCCTGTCGGCAAGGTTGTACAGGCTGTCGGACTGTGCCTTTACTGTTGTTGCCTTTTCGTACCACTCACGTGTCTTTTCCGGGTTCTGGGCCATAGATGACTCGAGTGTGTTGTACAATGTCTCATTCTGCTTTGTTGCATTTTCGGTACTTTGGGTGAGGCTTTCGTCGACCAGCGAGAAACCGACAAGCACGTCTGAGGATACGTTCAGAGCAAGCATCGCCATCAGAAGAACGTACATAAGGTTAATCATCTTCTGGCGCGGTGAGACTTTCTGTTTCTTTACCTTCATCTTTTGTCGGTTTTAGATTTGGGGACGGTTCATATTCGATGTCATAGCCTCAATCATGCGTGCATAAAGGCTGTTGAGTTCTTCAATCTGCTGTGCCATTTTCCTGGTCTGTTCATTGACCTGGTCAATTGCGTTGAGTTGTCCGCCGGCACTGCGCAGCTGCACCTCGTAAAGTGCGTTCACGCCGGTGAGGTTACGGCTCAGCGTATCCATCTCCTCCATATTCTTGCTCAAGGCATCGGTCTGCAACGATATGCGCTGCAATGCTTCATTAAGTGTGCGTACTTGTTCAATGTACTCCTCGGTGACTTTGTCCATTTCACCGATATTCCCGGCATTTGCTACCTGCAGGCCACATGGTATGCCTCCTGTTTCTGCGGTGTCGCAGTTGATAGCCGGTGCATCGCCGATAGTGAATGCCCCGGATGTCTCTCCTGTGCTTCCGGTTACAATAGAGCCGTTTATGATTATGGGCTGTCCGCCATTGCCTGTAAGAGCAGGGTCTGCAACAGGGTTTGTCGCATTGTCTTCCTCGTCAACGTCATAGGGGCGTTCGAATGCCGAGAAGAAGAATACGATGACCTCGGTTCCCATACCCACGAACAGCATAAGGTTTGCACCGGCTATATGTGTGAGCTTGAAGAGAGTACCGAGAATGACTATTGCCGCGCCCCAGCTGTAGAGGTAGTTCAAGAGTGTCTTTCCTCTTGCCGAGTTCATATATGCCTGTATGCTGCCGAAAAAACCTTTATTCCTTTTCATATCTGTATTTCTATTTGTCGTTTCTGATTTTATCTTCTGCGCTCTGTTCCTGCATAGCTGCGTACACAACGGAAACCTATGTATGAGCGCGATTCGTTCTGGTACTCATAGGAGCGTGTTGCACCCTGTATGTATTTCACAGGGTCTTTCCAGGAACCTCCGCGTATGGCCTTTTTCTTCATGCTGTAGGGATCTTCCTTGGCTGCACGGTACTGAAGGTCGGGGTTTATGTCGCTCATCTGCAGCACACCGGCTTCGGTGTACATGGTAGAGGTCCATTCTGCGACATTGCCGGCCATATCGTAGAGACCGTTGGAGTTTGCCGAGAATATTCCGCATCTCGATGTTATAAGGCTGCCGTCCTTTGTGTAGTTGCCCTCTTCGGGTTTGTAGTTGGCATAATAGCATCCTGCATCGCTCTTTGTCTCTTCCTGGTCCCAAGGGAAACGGCTACCGTTCTTCCCGCGTGCGGCATACTCCCATTCCGCCTCAGATGGCAGACGGTAACGCTGTATCCACTTGGCCTGTGATCCCATTCCCTTCAACAGGTATTCGGTTCTCCAGGCACAGAATGCGTTGGCCTGCTCCCAGCTAACGCCGACAACCGGGTAGTTGTCGTAGTTGGGGTGGCTGAAGTATAGCTTCAGGTAGGTCTCATTGTTCGCATTGGGGAAATCGTTCACCCAACAGGTTGTGTCGGGGTATACGTTGACGATGTATGTGTTGAGGAAGTCATATGGGCTTGACAACGGGCGGTTTATAGTCTCGCGTACTATAGCTCCTTCATCGTCAATGTAGGCTGTGTCCTTCGATATTGTGACAACGGCATCGTAGTCTGTCGGAATATCGGTATTTCTGTTGCGCTCCTCGGGGTTAAGACGGTTCTTGCGGAGTGCAGCCTGGGTGTAGTCGTATATCTCGTAACGATAGTTCATCTGTGAAGCATCGAGCATCTTCTCGCCGGTGATGGGGTTGGTGATGTAGACACTTTCAATGGCGCGCAGTTCATCCTCAGTAGGCTTTTTCCAGGGGATAGGCTTTTTCCAGTTGAGGTATGGGGTTATAGGTTCGCCATATTCGTCCTCTGTTATCTTGAATGTCTCGTCACCGCCATATGCAGGGTCGGCAAGGCGTTCACGGATAATGGAGTCGCGTACCCAGAACACGAACTGGCGATATTTGGCATTCGAAACCTCAGTCTCGTCCATCCAGAATGCATCGACAGAGATGTCTCTTGTGGGTGCTCCAGTTCCCCAAAGAGAGTCGGTCTTTTCGTCTCCTACCTTTATTGAACCTCTCTGGACAAGAACCATCCCGTATGGTGTCGGTTCATTGACGGCAGAACCGCCTATTCCGGTAACTTCGCCGCCTTGTGAGTTGCTCATTCCGCCTCGTGGACTGAAACACGATGTAGCGACAACCGACAAGACAATCATTGACAGAAAAACTATCTTCTTCATCATTGCAATACTCTTATACTGTTATGTTTATTTTTCTCTTTCTTGAATATGTTAAGGTCTATCCTGTAGCCAAGATATATATCGTGACTGCCATTCTTGGCTCCTATTCCTGAGGTGAAAAGTTCGTATCCGTAGCTTGCCGTAATATTGAGGAACTCCATTCCTACAAAGAATGAAACGGAGGTCGAAGGGCTGTATGTGAAGCCGCCGAAGAACTCCTTCTCGTTGTAGCTGTATGTTCCTCTTGCAGTTATGTCGGCACGCCAGAAAACAAGGTCGGTCATCACCTGCAGTGAGGGCTGTATTGTTATTAACGTATTTTTAACCGGTATATTGCCTCCGGCTGTAAAATTAAGGAACGGGCCTATCTGTATCTCGTTCTTTTCGCCTAACAGGACAAGCGGCGCGTTCAGGTGTATACCTGAGAGACCTGCGTAGAAATGTTTGTGCTGGTACAGGACTCCGGCACCGAAGTCGAAACTGTTTCCGTTGGCATTGCCCGAAGGGAATGCGGGGTCGTTGCTGTCGCCTCCTAAAATTATGCCCTTGCTGTCGAAACTGCAATTCACGAGACCCAGTTGCAGCCCGGCAGCTACTCTTCCGCCGAACAGCCTGAACCCGTAGGCATAGTTCAGGTACAAGTGCTGATTGCTGAAAAGTCCAATCTCGTCGTTGACGATTCCAAGTCCTATATTATGGTCGCCGTTTACAAAAGGTATGGGTGTGTCGGCGTTTATCAGCATTGTCTTCGGGCTGTTCTCAAAACCGGCAAGCTGATTGCTGTATGCGGCATATATGAGCAGCTTCTCTTCGGCTCCTGCACCTGCAGGGTTGTAGAAGTTCTGCATCTTCCAGTAGTGGGTAAAGTGCGCGTCGAACTGTGCATTCACTCTTGTGAACACTACTGTGACAAGTGCTATTATCATTAACCACTTTTTCATTTTGCTCATTTAACCTCATTATCAACGCAAAATGGTACCGGATATTATTCTTCCGCACCTCTTTTTGTCGAATTTGTTGCCTGTAATGCTGCTTTTATGCAAATTTCGCTAAAAATTTCAAAATAGGCAACAGTGCGCAGGCTGTTTATCTGGGTCAGCGGATATTCCCGGTTGGCATGCCTCTAATCAAGAATAAAAGCATA
>CAZAIM010000023.1:0-24150 GCA_964485215.1 uncultured Bacteroidaceae bacterium
AAATTGATTTCTTCGAAAAGAAGCATAATTACAGGATAAACTACATCGGCAACCCTTGTGTTGATGCAGTAGATGCCTTTCAGTATGGTACTCCGGCAAACCGTGGCGAATTTCTCTCCTTATGCGGAATCCCCGATAAGCCTATTGTCGCGCTTCTTGCCGGTAGCCGTAAGCAGGAAATCAGAGCGAATTTGCCCGTGATGCTTGCGGCCTTGAAGGACTACCCCCATTGTCAGCCGGTGATTGCCGGTGCTCCAGGGGTCGAAAAGGCGTTCTATGAACCCTATCTGAAAGAGGGGGCAAGTATTGTTTTCGGGCAGACATACAATCTCCTGAACAATTCTTATGCAGCCCTGGTTACCTCTGGAACAGCGACCCTTGAAACCGCTCTGTTCCGTGTCCCTCAGGTTGTCTGCTATGCAACCCCTATGGCGCGCCTTTATTCTTGGCTGAAAAAGCATTTCCTCAAGGTCAAGTATGTCTCATTGGTCAATCTTATAGCCGGTCGTGAAGTTGTGCGTGAACTTGTTGCGGCAGATATGAAACTTTCTAACGTGAAGAACGAACTTGGCAAGTTGCTGCAGCCCGACAGCAAAGAAAGAACGGCCATGTTCTATGAGTATGAACGTATAATTGATATACTGGGTGATCCTGGTGCATCGGAGAGGGCGGCCGACAAGATAGTCGCTCTGTTGAAAGAACGTAACTGAAAAAGGCTGAAGCAAAAGTAGCCCGAACAGTAGTTCCGTTATATTATTCCGATAAAACTCAGATAGACAAGTACTGCGGGAACTGCGATGATGGTGCTGTCGAAGCGGTCGAGTACCCCACCGTGTCCTGGCAACATCCTGCCAGAATCCTTTATCTGCATTTCGCGTTTCATGCTTGATTCAATGAGGTCGCCCAATGTACCTGTAGCTACTACAACGATTGCCATTCCTACCCATTCCCAGGTAGACATAACATCGGACATGCCCGAAATTATAACACCGGCAACTGCGGCTGCCAAAGCTCCTCCTGCAAATCCTTCCCAAGTCTTCTTGGGTGATATACGCTCGAACATCTTATGCCGTCCTAACATACATCCGAAACAGAACGCGCCTGTATCGTTGCTCCAGATGAATACGAAGACCGAAAGCGGCAGAACATAATTGTATGTCTCGCCAAAAGCCGCACCCCCGGTTGCAAGGATGTTCAGCAAGGCAAAGGGCAAGGCTGCATACACCTGCGTGAGTGTGAAGTATGCAAAATTGTCGAGCGGTTTGCTTCTGGTGTCATAGAGCTGACGGATGAAGGCATATACCATAATGGCTATGTATGGAGCGAAGAGCTGCAGCCTGTTGCATCCATTAACATGGTTTGTCATAAAGAATGCAAAGAAAAGGAATGCTGCTCCGGCTATTGAAAGCCAGGTGCTGAAGGTGACCTCCTTATACTGCTTTATGAGTTTGCTGAATTCACTTACGGAGAGTATTGAAATGAGCATAAAGAGTATGCCGAATGTCTCCTTGCCGTAAAGCATTGCTCCAATCAGCGCGGCAACGAATAATGCGCCGGTAGCTGTGCGTACAATAAGATTTTTCATAGCGTTCTGTTTTTTGTACTTATGCGTTCTTTGCAGAATCTTCCTGCGGAATCTCCTTTGTCTCTTCAACGGTCTCTTCCTGTGGCAGTGTCTTGTTCTCCTCGACATCGTTGCCGAACAGTTCTTCGCTGCGCGATGCCCAAGGCCGTTTGCCGAAAATCCTCTCTACGTCCTCGGCGAAAATTACTTCGCGTTCTATAAGCAGCTTTGCAAGTTCGGCGTGTCCATCCTTGTGTTTCCTGAGCAGTTCTTTTGCTCTTTCATACTGCTCGGTAATCATTGCGTGTACCTCTTTGTCTATGGTCTCGGCTGTCTTCTCGCTGTAAGGCCGGTTGAACGAATACTCCTCATTGTTGTAATAGCAGAGGTTCGACAGCTTATCGCTCATACCGGCATACGCAATCATTCCATAAGCCTGTTTCGTAACACGCTCGAGGTCGTTCATCGCCCCTGTCGAGATGTGGCCTATTACGGTCTCTTCTGCGGCACGTCCGCCCAGAATGGAGCACATTTCATCGAGCATCTGCTCCTTGGTCGTAATCTGTCTCTCTTCGGGCATATACCAGGCTGCGCCCAATGCACGGCCACGCGGTACTATGGTTACCTTTATAAGCGGGTTTGCATGTTCGAGGAACCAGGAGATTGTCGCGTGCCCCGCCTCGTGTATGGCTATGGTCTCCTTCTCTTTCTGTGTCATGACTTTGGTCTTCTTCTCAAGACCGCCAATGATGCGGTCTATTGCATCGAGAAAGTCTTGCTTGTCTACGGCACTCTTCTTGTTTCGTGCCGCAATAAGTGCAGCTTCGTTGCAGACATTGGCAATGTCGGCACCCGAGAATCCAGGTGTCTGTCTTGAAAGAATGTCGACATCTACCGAAGGGCCGAGTTTCAATGGGCGCAAATGTACTCCGAACACCTCTTTGCGCTCATTCAAATCCGGCAGGTCAACATGTATCTGCCTGTCAAAACGTCCTGCACGCAGCAGTGCCTTGTCGAGTATGTCGGCACGGTTGGTAGCGGCGATGACAATGATGCCGCTGTTGGTGCCGAACCCGTCCATTTCGGTAAGCAGCTGGTTCAAGGTGTTTTCGCGCTCATCATTGCCGCCCATTGAAGGGTTCTTGCCTCTGGCACGTCCTACTGCATCAATCTCGTCAATGAAGATGATGCAAGGAGCCTTCTCCTTCGCTTGGCGGAAGAGGTCGCGTACGCGTGACGCGCCCACGCCAACGAACATCTCCACAAAGTCGGAACCCGACATTGAGAAGAACGGAACATTGGCTTCACCGGCTACGGCCTTGGCCAGGAGTGTCTTTCCTGTTCCCGGAGGGCCTACCAGAAGTGCGCCCTTGGGAATCTTTCCGCCGAGTTCGGTATATACTTGCGGGTTCTTCAGGAAGTCCACAATCTCCTTGACTTCCTGTTTCGCGCCCTCTTGTCCGGCGACATCCTTGAAGGTTATGCGCACCCCATTGTTCTTGTCGAAGAGTTTTGCCTGTGACTTGCCTACGTTGAACACACCGCCTTTGCCGCCACCGCCACTCATACGGCGCATCAGGAATATCCATACCCCGACAATTATAATGAAAGGCAGAATGTTCCAGAAAAGCCCTCCAAGATAATCTGGCTTCTTGTCATACTGCAGTGTTCCGGTAAACTTGCCGCCTGTACCGTCGCTGTTGGCTCTCTGCTCGTCAATGAAACTCTCGAAGTTGTCTCTTGAACCGATTGTGGAGACAATCCTCGGGCGTGAATTATTGGCAAACTCGCTGTTGTTGAATATATATTTAGCAGAGTCTTTCTTTACATAGGCATCGATTTCGTCGGTGTCATATACGATTATTTCCTCGATATATCCCTTTGCAATGTACTCTTTCAGTTCGGAATATTTCTTCTCCTGGATAAGGTCGTTGTTCCCCTCACCGAACATGTAGAAGAACAGCAGAATCCCACCCACTATCAGGTAGAACCAGGTGAAGTTGAATTTAGGTTTCTTTGTATTTACTGTCATATTCTTTTAGTCTAAATCGGGTATGGTTGTAATTCTTGCATCTGCCCACAGGTGCTCAATGTCATAGAATGCGCGTGTATCGGGCAGAAAGATATGTACAAGTATATCTCCATAGTCCATAGCCACCCACTGCGCATTCTTTAACCCGTCCACCGCATACGGCTTCTTGCCGCAGTTTATCCTTACGGTATCTTCAATGGAGCCGGTTATCGCACTCACCTGATTGGGTGAGTTGCCTTGGCATATAACAAAATAGTCACATATGCTGTTGCCCAGGTGCAGCATGTCTACAACAATAATGCCCTTTCCTTTCTTCTCTTGAATTCCTTCTATTATTTGCTTGATAACCTCGTCGGTTGTCGCGTTTTTCTTTTGCATAGTCAAAATCTGGTTTGTTCTGAATAATATGTGGCAAAAAGCTTGCCAGTTTCATCCTTAAAGTTTTCCGTCTGACAGAGTGTGACAAAATGTCTGTCTGGAACGGGTGGCGCATACGCCGTTTTCAAGTTACAAAGATATTCCTATTTTTTGTCGATTTGAAATAAAAGAGTCTGTTTTTCGTCGTCATTTCCGTTATTTGTGATTTTTTTTGATTTTTTTAAGCAAAAAAATGACGAAAACATTTTTTTTACGAAAAATTGTTGTACCTTTGCAACGCATTTAGGCATTGGGCTATGGTGTAATGGTAACACTACAGATTCTGGTCCTGTCATTCAAGGTTCGAGTCCTTGTAGCCCAACAACGAAAAAAGTCTTGCATTGCAAGACTTTTTCATTTTTTCAAAAAGCATGAAATTTTACATTCGGCCGGAATTCTGGTGAGCCAATGTCTTTGTTCCCTCTTTTCGGCAATTACTTGTAGAGGCTTTTCTTTATTGTCTCCAACAATTCTGCTTTTTCCATAAAGCCTACACTTTTTACCGGTTCTCCATTCATTGGCACGAAAAGCAGTGTCGGAATTGACTGTACACCAAATGTGTTTGCCAATTCAGGCTCTTTTTCGACATTTACCTTATATATAACAAGCTTGCCGGCCTCTTCATTCGCAATCTCCTCGAGTGTGGGAGCCAGTTGCTTGCAAGGGCCGCACCATTCGGCATAGAAATCGATAATGGCAGGCTTGTCTCCCTTGTAGTTCCAGTTTGCCAGGTTGTCGATGTCCGAAACCTTTTCAATGAAATCTTTTTTGGTGAGATGGGCAATATTTACCTTCTTTTCGTTGTCGCACGATGCGCAGTCACCTGTGCAATCCTCTTTGGGTTGTGAACATTCTGAGTGGTTCTGGCAATTCTCTTCTTTTGAAGCCTCAGTATGTACAAAAACATATCAAATGTAAACAGCATACTCGATGCTCCACTGGTTTCGGGCGCGACGGAATACCCCTTTACCATATATCGTGGCGAGGCTCTTGGAATGCGTGCATTCATGCATTTCGACCTTGTAAGGTTATTTGCCGAGCAGTATACTGTGAATCCTGCAGCAAACGGAATCCCGTATGCTACCGAGTTCTCGCTGAATACTCCCCAGTTCGAGTCCTTGGCAAAGAATTATGAACATATTCTTGCCGACCTTCACGAGGCGGAACTCCTTCTTGCCGATGAGGATAAGTACGAAGGTGCTGGCAACTTTATGCTTGACAGACAGATACACTTCAACCTCCGTGCGGTGCAGGCAACCCTGGCGCGTGTCTACCTCACCATGGGCGACAAAGGCAAGGCTGCCGAGTATGCGCAGAAGGTTATAAACGAGGGCAAGTGTATGCTGAAGGAGAAAACCGAGGTTGTAAATGACCTTGCCGGTGTGCTTTCACGCAAGGAGACAATCTTCGGCATCTACTTCCCCGGGTTCTATACGAATGTCAATGGTAAACTGCAGCAGGTGACATCGTACTATTCACTCGATTTGCGCAGCGACTTTATGTCGCTCTATGAGAAAGATGCTTCGGGTCTCGATTTCCGTACTATGGCATATTTCTCGGAGTCGGGTGTAGGCGATGACCTGAAGTACCGTCTTTGCAAGTTTACCGATGTCTACGAACTGAACAATATGGTTTCGAGCCGTCCGTCCGACCTGATATTGGGTATAAATATGATACGCCTGCCCGAAATGTACTACATTGCGGCCGAGGCACTGCTCGATAGTGATTACGGCACTGCCCTGCAACTCTACAACACAGCGCGTGCGCATCGCGGTCTCGACCCTCTTGAGGACGGGAACCTTACTGTAGAACTCATCAATGACGAGCGTTACAGGGAGATGATAGGTGAAGGGCAGACATACTTCAATATGAAGCGTCAGAACCTACCAATCCTCTCACATGACGGAAAAAGCACCTACAGGCCGGTCGACGGAATATACTCCATACCAATTCCCGATGTTGAATTAGAGAACCGCAACTGATGAAAAAGACTATGAAAGCCAACAAATTTATTAAGTGTGCCGTAGCGGCGTTTGCAATCCCATCCATGCTGCTTTTTGCAGCATGCGACGATGAGGATTATATGAAGTTCGACCTTTCGCGCTCAGGTGTCTATTTTACGAAAGATACCCTCAATTTCTCGTTTGGTGTCACTCCGGTAGAGGTGAGGGAATATACATACAATATTCCCGTCAAGGTGATGGGAGGCTTGAGCGATGAGAAACGTGAAATAGGGTATACTGTTGTCGCCGACTCTACAACGGCGGTCGAGGGTGTCCATTATACTATAGGTGAAGCCTGTATAATGCCAGCCTCGATAGAAGGCGTGATACCGGTAACCGTTTACCGTAATGAACTCAAAGGCAACTATATCGATGGCTATGAGAAGTATACCCTCTGTCTGCAGCTTGTGGAGAACAGCTGTTTCGCTCCTACGCTCGACCCGAAGAGCCAGGTGCGCATGTTCCGTTTCGACAACGCTGTTGACCAGCCCGAATGGTACAATGCTCTTGGCGAAAAGGTATGGCAGAAGAGATACCTTGGCGAGTGGCATCCTTTGAAATTCATCAAAATGGTAGAGTATTTTCATGCTGTAGAGGAGATATTGCCCGAAACATACAGGAACATGGTTGCTCTCTATGGCGAGAATTTGGAACACATACCATACGGTGACCCGTACCAGTTCCGCACAATTTTTGTGAAGTATATCTATTCGCCAATGTACGAGTTCTTCAAGGACCCGGCGAACAGAGAGGACATTCTTGATGAGTTCCCCGACTTTCCATTCGATTTTCCCGACCCGTACACCGTTTCCTGAACGGTTTTGTTGAACGATAAAAGAATATATTTATGAGAATTGCAAAATGGTGCTTTATTGTGGCTGTACTGCCTTTTCTTGTTGCCTGCTTCAGTGACGGGACAACAGATGCAACACGCCCTCTGTCGCACATAACAATAGAATCGGGCATTGACAGCATTTATAACATCGACAAGAACTCGACACTTGTCATTGAACCAGTTGTATCGCAGAGCAATAAGCAGAAACCGCTCTCCTACACTTGGGAGATAAACCTGAAGCCCTATTCCCACGACGAATCGTTTGTCTTTACCGGAACTTCTCTTGGCAAGTACAATTGCCGTCTTATAGTGGAGAATGAGGACGGAAAGAGCTTCTTCCCTTTTGTGCTCTATGTTAACTCGCCTTATGAGGAGGGCATAACGCTGTTGAGCAAGGATGCCCAGGGCAATTCGATGCTCTCTTTCATGCAAAAGCCCAACGCCGGTGAAGAGGCTTCGTTTACCGAGGGTGACTGCTTTGCAGTGAACAATCCCGACACTCCGTTCGCTGCCGGTGCAGCCGATGTCGTGCAGTGCAGCGGAAACCTTATAATTGCTTGTCAGGGTGGTGGTGAGCGTGGAGACTTGCCTACAATATACTATCTCAACGAGAAAACGCTGGTGGTTGAGAATATGTTTACAGTTCCCGAGTACGACGATTTCAAACCACTGATTCTTGGAGTTCCTTCAACAAGCTATTCGGGAACATCGTATCCTGTTGTCTGTGAGAATGGCAAGGTGTATGACTTCTCAACAAGTGAGGCTGCTGTAGCGCAGTCGCGTAAACTGCAATCGACATACGCCCTTAACTGTATTGTCAACAGCGGAAGCGGTTACGACATTCTTCTATGGGACAAGGAAAAAGGGGCATTGGCGCAAATCTATAACGGTTACGGTCCTTATTATTGCAGCAAGGAGTATAACCTGAAGTCCGATGACCCTCAATTTGAGAGCAAGAACTACTTTAGCGGAAATAATCTCCTGGCAATGACAAAGATAAGGATGACCAATCAGCAAAAGATAAACGCCGGTAACCGTCAGGAGTTCCTCATTCTCACGCAGAAGATTCCAAATTCCAAAAGTGAAGTCCTATATACCGATTTTTGGGGATACGACTTCGACAAGGATGAGGTGACTTTTACAACGGCACACACAACCCAAGGCTTGCTTATGAACAGCCCGTTCAAGGTGAATACGCCGTGTGTGGCCAACAAGACATTCTATTCTCTGCTTTTTGCCGATGGCAACAAGGTACGCCGCTGGAACTACAATACAAGGCTTTCCGACCTTGCGAAGGCACCGACGCTCTTGACTGTGGGTAGCAGCAATGCGGTAATTACTGCATTCGAAATCAGTGACGACCACCTGAAGACATATGTAGCTTTCTATGAGCCGGAGCAAGAGGGGCTGAACGGAAGTGTATGGGTGTTCGATACCGACAAAGGTACAGTGCTTGAGAGGTACGACAATATCTGTTACCAGCCGGTAAAGATGTTCTACAAGAAAAAGTAAAGGGCTTGATTCCGGGGTAACCGGGATGCCTAAGACAGCCAGGGTGGCAACTTTTAAGTTTTGCCACCCTGGCTGTCTTGGCTTCCTGGTTGCTTTTTTAATTTTTTTAAGGAACAATTTTTCTTTTTCTTACATTTATTCTCTACTTTCACTTTTATAAATGATTATGTCGAACCTTTAAAACCTACGACTATGATTATCGGTGTTCCAAAAGAGATCAAGAACAATGAGAACCGTGTGGGAATGACCCCTTCGGGAGTTCAGGAGATGACCAAGCATGGTCACGTCGTATATGTGCAGGCTTCTGCAGGCGTGAACAGCGGGTTCAGTGATGAAGCATATACCGCAGCAGGAGCAAAGATTCTTCCTACGATAGAGGAGGTCTATGCCATAGCCGATATGATTGTAAAGGTTAAGGAGCCTATAGAAAGTGAATACAAACTTGTCCGTAAGGCTCAGCTTGTGTTCACATATTTCCATTTTGCGTCGAGCGAGCCGCTGACAAAGGCTATGATAGAGAGCGGTGCTGTGTGCTGCGCCTACGAGACCGTTGAGCGCAAGGATCGTTCATTGCCGTTGCTTGTTCCAATGTCCGAGGTTGCCGGCCGTATGGCAACGCAAGAGGGTTGTTATTTCCTTGAACGTCCGCGTGGTGGCAAGGGCAAGCTGATGGGCGGCGTTCCCGGTGTGAAGCCTGCCAGGGTGTTAGTAATAGGTGGCGGAGTAGTGGGAACTGCTGCTGCGCGCACTGCAGCCGGCATGGGTGCCGATGTAACTATATGCGATGTCTCATTGCCGCGTCTGGCCTATCTTGCCGATGTCATGCCACGCAATGTAAAGACTCTCATGTCTTCTGAATACAATATCCGCGAGGAACTGAAGAGAGCCGACCTTGTTGTCGGTTCTGTACTGATACCGGGTGCGAAGGCACCAAAAATCGTTACACGTGAGATGCTTGCACAGATGGAGCCCGGCAGTGTGCTTGTGGATGTCGCGATTGACCAGGGAGGCTGTTTCGAGACCTCACGCCCCACAACGCATGAAGCACCTGTATATTATGTCGATGGGATACTGCACTATTGCGTGGCAAATATCCCCGGTGCTGTGCCATATACATCGACCCTCGCGCTTACAAATGCGACATTGCCCTATGCGTTGCAACTTGCCGACAAAGGGTGGCGCAAGGCATGCACCGATAATGAGGAACTCCGTAAGGGACTTAACGTCGTTGAGGGCAAAGTAGTATATAAGGAGGTTGCCGAGGCGTGGAACCTGCCTTATGAGGAGTTGCAACTGTAATTAATAAACATAAAACATTAATATATAAACATCAAAAATTTATTGCTATGGAACTGCCTTTTGCTGAATCATGGAAAATCAAGATGGTTGAACCTATTCGTAAGAGTACCCGTGAAGAGCGTGAACAGTGGATGAAGGAGGCCGATTACAATCTCTTCCAGTTGAAATCGGAACAAGTATATATCGATTGCCTTACCGATTCAGGTACCGGTGCTATGAGCGACCGTCAATGGGCTGCCATGATGATGGGTGACGAGAGTTATGCCGGTTCGTCCTCTTTCTTCCTGCTGAAAGAGACCATTGAACGTCTCACAGGCTTTGCCTATGTTATCCCAACCCATCAGGGACGTGCTGCCGAGAATGTGCTGTTCAGCCACCTTGTCGGTGCCGGTGCAGTGGTTCCGGGAAACTCGCACTTCGACACAACCAAAGGGCATATAGAGAGCCGTAAGGCCGTTGCTTTGGACTGTACCATTGACGAGGCGAAGAATACTCAGCTCGAAATCCCTTTCAAGGGTAATGTCGATCCGAAGAAACTTGAAGCTGCATTGGAACAGCATGGTGACAAGGTGCCTTTCATCATTGTCACCATTACAAACAATACGGCAGGCGGGCAGCCTGTATCAATGCAGAACTTGCGTGAGGTGCGTGCTTTGGCCGACAAGTACGGAAAGCGTGTAATCTATGACTCTGCCCGTTTCGTCGAGAATGCATATTTCATCAAGACACGCGAAGAAGGGTATGCCGGCAAGACTATCAAGGAGATTGTAAAGGAGATGTTCTCGCTAGCCGACGGCATGACGATGTCCTCAAAGAAAGACGGTCTTGTAAACATGGGCGGTTTCATCGCCACACGTCATGAGGATTGGTACGAAGGTGCAAAGAAGTATTGTATTCCTTTTGAGGGCTATCTCACCTACGGCGGAATGAATGGTCGTGATATGGCTGCTCTTGCAGTAGGTCTTGAGGAGAATACTGAGTTCGACAATATTGAGACACGCATCCGTCAGGTGCAGTATCTTGCTGCCCGTTTGGACGAGTTCGGCATTCCTTACCAGCGTCCTGTTGGCGGCCATGCACTCTTCATAGATGCCGACCGCGTGCTTTCGCATGTGCCTAAGGAGGAGTTTCCTGCGCAGACATTGGCAATAGAACTGTATCTCGAAGCCGGCATCCGCGGCTGCGAGATAGGCTATATCCTCGCCGACCGTGACCCCGTTACCCGCGAGAACCGTTTCGGCGGTCTCGACTTGCTGCGCCTCTGCATTGCGCGTCGTGTATATACCAACAACCACATGGATGTCATTGCTGTAGCACTGAAGAACGTCTATGACCGTCGCGACAGCATCAGGCATGGTGTGAAAATTGTATGGGAAACCGAGCTCATGCGCCACTTCACAGTGAAACTCGCCCGTATCGAGGAATAGGAAACTGTTCTTTCTATATTTGTCCTAGTTCGTTTCTCTTAATGAGAATATATAGTTGTGTTTAACACATTTTAACACGGGGGAGGGTAAAATGTGCCTCGGTATATTATATTTGCAAAAAGATAGCTTATGAAAAAGACATTTTTACTTGTTGTAATTCTATTTGCTGTGCTTGCTGCAAAAGCACAATACTTTCAGGTCGATACAGTAAGGCTGAATACAGCATACAGAGAACTTGTTAATAATCCTGATTCAAATGAGAAGCAGGAGGCGTTCTTCTATGCTTTTCCTAATTATTGGAGCGAATTTATAACAACCTATGGCTTTTGTTCAAAGGATGGCTATGACCTGACTATGTATAATGCGGCTCAAAGTCATATTGAGGCTTTAGGCTCTATCTCTTTGGTGAACGATACAGTCTATTGCCGTAAATTGGTGAATATTGCAGTTGGTGGTACATATGAAGCTGATGCACCGAACTATTTCAAAAGCCTACTGCATCGGGTGATGCATAAAAAGATGGATGTAATGCTTTACACCATATCACAGTTGCGTAAAGGACACTGTATGCAGTTCTGGCAGTTCTATTGGTCGAGCAATGGCAAGAGTGATGAACGTGAGACGGAGTTTGCCCAACTGTACAGTTTGAATATAGGCAAATACCCCGATATGATGAAGACAATGGAAATTGCTTTCCATTATTTCTATAACGGTGTGAATATCGATGGCGGATATTTGAAAGGCAGTGGAACCTATTATGATAATAATGGGCAATATGTGTTTCCCGTGTTGGAAACACAGGCGGAATTTCCGGGCGGCAACAATGTTTTAAAAGAGTGGATAAAAAGTAATCTGCAATATCCTATAGAATGTGTTGAAAACAAAATTGAAGGGAGAGTCTTTGTGCGTTTCGTTGTAAAGAAAGATGGTTCAATAGACAATGTGGAACTTTTTAAAAGCAGCGGTAATACATTGCTTGACCAAGAGGCACTGCGCCTTGTGAATGACGAGGATATGCCCCAATGGATTCCGGCTGCACAATTCAGCGAAGCAGAGGGCAAATATATCAAAGTTGATTGCATGTTTGTATTACCGGTAGTCTTTAAACTCAGCGATATTGAGAATACTTATTGAAACTGCAAACTAAAAAAAACAATCCAATGAAAAAGAGATTACTTACCTTACTGTTTGCATTTGCCACATTATGTAGCTTTGCTTAGGGGAATTCTGCTAAAACATGGTTTGAGCGCAGAGATTCTATCGTTGCAACAAAGGAGCTTAACGAAAGAGTCTTATCAATAGTAAAAGATATGTATTTCCTACCAGCCGAGTTCTATTGGAATGATACTTTTATTACATGTACAGGTCACCGCTTGCCTATATAAACAGGAGCGAATTCAGGGATATATATCCCCGAATGGCCGGTCTTGGAAGAACTGTCACTCAATAATTATTCATACCGTGGCAGGAATGACTGCGTGTGGGAGCTATCATTCTGGCAGAATCATGCCCTAACAATTATGAATGACCGACAGAAATCGGTGTTAAACATATATCTCGATGGATATATTGGCAAGCTGACAACAAAAAGATGGGCAAAACTGTCTAAAGTTTCGCCCGATACTGCAGCAAGAGACATCCAGCAATTGGTCAGCCTCGGGGTTCTTGTTCCACAGGAGGGAAAACACCGGAATATCCCGTACGGGATAGCAATATCTAAAGACCTGATATTGACTCCATGTTCCGAAGATGATGAATAAAAGGAATGGTTTCGATAGTGACCCAAAAGAAAAAGGGTCACTATCTTTTTATCCTGCCAATGAAATGCAGTAACGGGAATCGGTGTATACGTTTGCTATCGACAATCAGTTGTATTCCTTCTTTGGGTAGGGTCTTCAGTTCTAGGGAATCATCATCTGCTATAAGGTAATTTCTCAGGTCACTGACGGCGACATTATAAAGTGCTTGCGCGTCCTTGCCGTCGCGGTTCCATATTGTGTGGCAGATGTCTTTCTTTAGCAGCTTGTACTCCGGTGCAGCATCGGCAAGCATCTTCAACAGAAGTACCTTGTTGCCTGTGATGGGTACGCAGTCGCCGTTTCTGCGGTATATCACGTTGCTGTTGAAATCAATGCAACTGTTGCCAATGAACTTTACATTGCGCAGGTACTGCCTCTTTGCAGGAATATAGTTGGCGAATGTATAAAGTGTTATAATTAGAATAATTGCAAGCCACTGCGGTAGTGAGAACCAATCCATTTTCCCGATAATTGCTATTGAAGGTATATCAACATATCCGACAATGATACCTTGTCCACCAATGCCAAGTGCAACGCTGTCGGTAGTGAAACCGTCTAAAACCTTCGTCTGCAGTATGGTGCGGAATGGAACTGCCGTATTCAGACTGTCTTCCTGTGGGAACATCTCTTTCAGTTCTTTTGCATACAGCGCAGTGGTGGCATCGCATTCAATCCCATTCTTTCTTAATGCAATGTTAAAAAGGGAATCGGTTATGTAAATGTTGAACTTGCCCGACATAATAAGGCTTGTTTCAACTTGTCTCTTATAGTAGAGTGTAATGTTTTCAGGACTGTGGTACTTTCGTGAAATGATAATGGTATCATCCTTTGTGTACATTGTTGTCTTGCTCTTTTTCTTTAAATCCTCAGTGTTGTAGCTTCTTTTTATTGGAAGATTGTATATCGACACAATGCTATCGCCCCAATGTTCGGCTTCACTGGTAAATATCTCGTTTATGGTCTCCTTTAATTGGTTATTGCTTATGTTGTAGTTCGGTATGTTCGACAGAACAAACAGTATAATTGAAGAGAGTATGAATATTGACTTACGCATTCTATTTTGCAATTTGTTTCAAAAGTAATAATTAATGAGCTAAAAACACTTGGTCGGACTTTGTATTTTTCACCGTAATAACGAAAAAATAGAGAGAATTTAGTTTTGCGTTGCTTTATGCAAAAATCTAAAACATCATTTTTAATATCTAAAAGTCTGTTTTTATATTTATTTTTTTGCGAGGGGTGAAATTTCCCCTTATTTTGCCTGTAACAATTCAGGCAATTGTTCGTCTTATGGAAAAATGATATTGTAATACATGTTGTGTTAACATTTATTAACAGGGGGGGTGAAACTGTTGGCTGATATTGTTATAATTGCAAAAATTTTAAACAGATTCAAAATGAACCGATAGTTCCAAACAATATGAAAAAGACATTATTTACCTTATTATTTGCATTTACCTGCCTGTGTGGCTTTGCACAGGAGAAAACAGTGATAACCGACTACCACTATCGTGGTGGTACCGTGCATTTCAACGGACAGTTCATAAATGGTGCTACGCAGGATTTCCCCAAGCAGATATTACTCATTTTTGAGAATGAACTTACAAATACCGATATAAATTCTCTTGTGAAAGTAAATGCCGACGGAACATTTGCAAGCGATGTATATGTGCCTCATAGCACTACTGTATATCTGAATGTGAATGATTACCGAGGCACATTGCCAAATGACCTTTATTTCTTTGTGGGTGATACCGTGACACTTTCTGTAGATGTGTCGGCACGCAACACCTCAATAGCACCCGGAAGCATCTGCTACTGGGTAGACCGTTGCCATTCTATTGTGGAAGAGCCCTACGCCAAAAGCCCTTATGGCGACTTGAACCAATACTCACGCATTTACAAACAGGGGCGCAAGGCGGTTGAGGAGTATTGCCGTAACACGGGTAAGGTAATAGAAAAGGTTATGAAGGATATAGACGAGGGACACTTTGTCCTCCCCGCCGATATTCACCCCATTGCTGCCGAAATAATAAAGAACAATGTAATTTACGAAGGCCTGTATATGATGATGTCTTTGCGGAGTATGTACAACTATACGGCTATCTATCCTAAATTCGATTCAATAAGCGGGCGCACTGTTGCTGTGAAGAACGAGGCCTTTGAGCCACTCGACAACAAAAGGTTTTATAAGTTCCTGAAGAAACACGAAAAAAGGCTCCTCGACAATCCAATGGCGTTGTTATCTTCGGTAGCCGGAACTCTTGTGAATTGTGCGGAATTCGATGTTTATGAAGAACTTAAATTCTATTCAAACGAGATAGTGTTGCCGGTTACAAGCAACACCCCGCAGGAGGTTGAAGACTATGCTTTCGGGTTTGTTATGCCCACCGATTACGATGCACGATTCTTGCAAGCAGTGCTACCGATGCGTAGCGATACCCTCTTGACCGTTAGTGATTATTGGCGACAGGCGATGGAGTACTCATCTAAAGCGACAGGGCTCTCACCCAATAGCTTTATGGTGCAGTGGTGTATGATGCGCGGTGTTTTCGGTTTTAAAATAGAAGAGCACCAGGATGCCTCCGACTACGCTGCATCATACGTGGCCGGCACTATGCCATATATCACAAGTCCCATATTAAGCCACCATTTTACAAAGGCTTATCGCGAGTATGTGAAAAAGTTTGAGATAAAGGCTATGCCCGAGGAGAACCTTGCCACCGACCCTGTGATACAGCGCATTATAGCCCCATACAAAGGCAACGTGCTTTTCCTTGATTTCTGGAATATGGGATGTGGCCCCTGTCGTGCAGGAATGATGGAGCAACGCAATTTCTTGAAGGATGTAGCAGGGATGCCGGTTAAGTTTCTTTACATTACCGAGGAGAAATACCGCGAGGCCTCGGAGGAGTGGCTCGGCAAAACATTCATAGAGGGAGAGCGCATATACATAAGCAGTGCCGATTGGGAGTACCTCCAGGCAAAACTTCGCTTCATTGGCATCCCATTCAGTTGCATAATAGACATGAAAGGGGTACTTCACCGCGATATGAATCACACTATGGTGCTCGAATACCTGGAATGATATATATATGGGAAATCTTAATAAAATAGCATTATAAAAATGAGAAGAGTTCTTTTAACCTTCATTATCGCATTCGCCACCGCATGTGGCTTTGCACAGGAATCCACACTTGATAAGGATAGTGTAACTGTTTGCTTTCAGCTGGCCAGCAAGGTCGCAGGCGAGAAAGCTACGCTTATATATTCCGATTACACAGCTTGCGATGTGGTGGCTCTTCACCCTGTAACAGACAGCGAAGGAAAGTGGAGTGTCAAGTTGCCTGCTGACCGTACAATACATATACAGTTGTGGGACGACAATAAAATAGAAGGTGTTGTGTGGGGAGCACTGAACCTTTTCTGTCGCCCAGGAACGAAAGCCGAAATCCTGCTCGATGATATTGATGACCGCTGTATCTTCATCGGCGAGAATGCAGCAGCGCATAACGCACAAGTTGAACATCCTTTGAAGATTGCCAACTTCCACGGCCGCATGTTCGGAATGGATATAAACGATGCAGCCCAGTATATACGCAGTATATACAAAAGCAATATGTATAATATTGACACGCTTTATGCTTCTAATCCCAGCCTGCCCGAAAGCTATGTTGAGTCCTTACGCCAAATGGCACGTTATGGTTATGCGTTTGATATGACACAGAATATTCAAGGACATTTTGTTGAGTCAATAGGTACTATTCTTGAACAGGGTGGTAATACATTGCCCGATGAATATGTTGCAATGTTCCGCGAGGTTGAAACAGAGGAATTGCTGTGCCCAAAAACACCTCTCCCAATCGATGCCCTTAAATATTTTACAGATGTACATGCTTTAGAGTATTATATACAAGTCGGTATCATCAGTGAAGTTCCGGAGGGAGTGACAGATAGCAAATTACACTCTTTTTCAACAAAGTGTTCTGTCATTGATGCAATTAATGCATCAGATGAAATAAGGCAGATAATGAAAGCCGGTTCTTTCCTGACAGTATGCGGGCTGGATATTACTCCTGAAAGAGAAAGGAAATTGCAGGAAGAATTGAATCCTAAGACATATGCCCTGTTACAGGGGTATATCAATAGTCAAAAGACCCATTTTGCTAGTGTCGAAGAGGAGCAGATAACTGCACTTGCAGAGATTCCGATGGATAGCCTTGCCGATGGTAAGGATATATTCCAAAAACTCATAGCTCCCTATCGTGGCCGTGTGATTTATATCGATGTGTGGGGTACCTGGTGCGGGCCATGTCTTCAGGAGATGCAGTCCTTGCCTCAACTGCACGAGGAACTGAAGGAGTTGCCGGTTACTTATATGTATCTTGCCAACAATTCCCCCGAAGAGTTGTGGCACAAGGCAGCCAAGCGTTTCGGGCTTGAAGGCGCAGACTGCGTGAACCTTCGTCTGCCCGATGCACAGCAGAGTGCAGTAGAGGAATACCTCGGCGTACAAGGCTTCCCGACATTCCTGCTTGTTGCCCCCGACGGTACTATTTACAGCAACAAAGCACCACGTCCCAGTGACCCAACAGGTGTACGTGAAGCAATACTGCAACTTTTGAAATAAGAATATTAACGATGTAAACTGAATATGAAAAAACTATTTTTAACCTTAATCGTTGCTTTTGCCTCCCTGTGTGGCTTTGCACAAAAGAGTATATCTGTAGAATATCCCTACTACGAGACTATCAATACCCGAATCTTTGATATTTCAAAGGTCGTTGCCGAGAAGGATGCAACAGTTCTTGAAGTCTATTTTTATGCTGTAGACAACATAACCGTCGATGCGAATACCGTGCTTGTCGGTAACACGACGGGCAAGCACTATAAGCTATTGCGTAGCGAGGGCGTTGAGATTGGGCAGGCGACAAACTTGCCACTAAGTGGCTTTATGAAAGGGGTACTCCATTTTGAGCCATTGGACAAGGAAGACCGTTCTTTTGATTTCAACGGTGGCAAGAGCGGTTGGAACCTGAAAGGTGTTTCGCTGAAAGAATACAGCCTGAAAGAGATAATCAGTAAAGACAAAAAATGGGGCAAGATGGTGCAATCGCCATTTACAAGTAATTACGTACACGACAGCATAAGGGTGGAATGTGAAATTAAAAACAGCAACGAGCCTGTTGTTCTCTTCAATCCATTTGGTTTCGAGGATAGGGATTGCGAATTCACAGATGATTTCACATACACATTCCCGGTATTCAATGCTGTATGTTTCTACATTAAGGTTGGTGGAATACCTTATCCTGTGTTTGCATGTCCAGGCGATACGGTAAAGGTCACTTATGACGGTAACAGGCACGTACCTGAAATAATGGTAAGTGATACAGCCTTGCAGAATAGTATTATGGAATATTACAGCTATGACAGAAGCAACGGAATATATGATTCGCCGGTCTCGTATAATCTGTCGCCGCTAAGCCTTTTTTATAAATATACCGAAGGTACTCTCAAACGCCATCTGATACGCCTGCAGAAATATATCGAAGAACACCCGGACTTTGATGAGAGGGCTGCATATTTTTACAGAACCAATATAAAGGCAGAGCTATTGGATGCAATGTGGAGTATGCTAAGAAGGCGCAAGAAGGAAGAAGCTCCCCATGACATGCTTATGCTTGTAAAAGAACTGTCAACCGATATTCCTAACCCGCTTACGTTGGGAAGATACACTACATATATGTTGAAAAGTTATGTGAGTTATTGCGATGCCGATAGCTTGGGAGTGCGATTCCATTCTCCTGACAAAGCTGCTATGCTTGAGCAGGACCGGTTGGGTGTCATCAATATGAGCAAAAAAGAGAGAACTATTTTAAATGAGTACGAATATCTTTTGAGTCTGCAACTGGCTTTGCGTATGAATAGAGTCAGTGATACCATAAGCGCGAAGAAAAGAGTGGAAAAGTTTGAGTCGGTGAATAGACGCTATACACAGATATGCGAAAAGTACAAGGTCGATACTCTGCCTTTGTGGAGAAAACAGGACTGTATGCTGATTGGTGATATCATGAAGACTCGTCGCGCCGTTGAGGATTTGCACCTGCCTGCCGAGGATTGCAAATATGCAATTTCTTTGCTTACGTATAATCAGCTTGCAACGGAAGAGAAGTCTGTAAATGATACCATAATATCGGCAGCAATGGAGGGGCTTGAAGATTTCGCTCCTGCACAGGTGATTGTTGAACAGAACAATTATCTACGTAGCTTGGAAGCCGGAGAACTCGAAGTAGAGTATTTGCGTAATCATGCCGACCTTACTCCTGAGACAATTGTTGCCGATTCATTGCTTGCAACAATTCTTGAGCCACATCGCGGAAAGGTGGTATATGCCGATTTTTGGGGTTCGTGGTGCGGACCGTGCAAGGAACAGCTGAAACATATGCAAGCGGTCAAGGATGAACTTAAAGGCAAGAATGTCATCTATCTCTATTTTGCGAACAACACCCCCGAGGATGTCCGCCAGGTGATAGTAAAGAAATTGGGATTATACGGCGATAACATCTTCCATTATAACCTGCCTTATGAGCAGCAGGAGTCCATTGAGCGTCTCTTGGGAGTCACTCGGTTCCCTACATTCATGCTCTTTGACAAGAACGGTAAATTGGTCAGCTCCGATGCACCGTTCCCACAACATATTGAGGCTTTGATTAATAAAATCAATAAATATTTGGAGTAATGGACAATTATGCGAAAATACAGATGAAAAAACTGATATTTACTCTTACTCTTGCATTTGTCACAGTATGTGGCTTTGCACAGGAGAAAGTATGGGAAGATGTTGTGACTGGCTACAGAACAAGCACTGTCTTTGATGTAAACAAGGTGTGGTTCTATCCCGACAGGACAGATGTGCTCTTGCACGTTGAATTTCCCTACAGGCTCATCGACCGAGGCGGCAACCTGCTCGATGTCAATGCCGACCCGCGTAACCTCGATGCATTTGAAAATCTTGTGAAAGCGTTGTAATTAGGGTGACTAGGGCTACTACGTAGATATTTTAGTCATCTTAGTCACCCTAGCCACCATAGTCACTGTCAGTCGTTGTTCATCTCCTTTATATCGACCTCGCTTTCTTTGGCTTCGCCGAGCAGGTGCTTGCTGAAGAAGTCTGCCATTTTCCAGAAAAAGTATTCGTCCTTTGTTTCAAATCCGTGCCTGTCGCCTGGGAGAATGAGCATCTCGAAACGCTTGTTTGCACGTATCAGTGCATCGACTACGCGTGTGGTGTTTGCCGGGTGCACATTGTTGTCCATGTCGCCTGTTACCAGCAGTAGATGTCCCTTCAGGCGGCCTGCAAGCTCCTGGTTGGTGCTGATGCTGTATGCGAATGTGGTGTCGCACTCTACAACACCGTCCTTGCCGGTCTTCTCTTTGATGTTCTCCTTTATACCGTGGTGCTTCTCGCTCCACCAGTTGTTGTATATGCGGTTGTCGTGGTTGCCGGCACACGAAACGGCAACCTTGAAGAAATCGTTGTAGGTGAGTATGGCTGCGGTTGACATGAAGCCTCCGCCTGAGTGCCCGTGAATGCCTACCTTATCGCCGTCGATGAAGCTGTGGCGTGCAATCAGCTGCTGTGCTGCGACCTTCTTGTCGGCAAGGCCATAGTCGCGCAAATTGCCATAGCCGAAATTATGGTACCACTTCGAACGGTTGGGGTGTCCGCCGCGGTTGCCTATGGTGATTACTACGAATCCCATCTGTGCAAGGCGGTCTATGCGGTTCATGCCGCTCGACCAGCTCTCGTTGACAGCCTCGGTCTGCGGGCCGGGGTATACATATTCGATGAGCGGATAGCACTTTGTCGAGTCGAAGTCAAATGGCTTGTACATCACTCCGTGAAGGTCTGTTATGCCGTCGGCTGCCTTTACCTTGAAGCGTTCCGGGTATTTGTATCCGGCAGCGAACAGTTGTGACAGGTCGGCTTTTCCAAGTTCAACGCTCTTTCTGCCCTGCTTGCTGTATACATAGTTTACCGGTGCGGTGTCAACACGCGATGCGGTTACGACGAATGCTTCGCCATTGTCGGCTACAGAGTAGCTGCTGATGTTCATGTCGGTGTCATCTATCTGCTTTAGGCCGCTTCCGTCGAAGTTCACACTGAAAAGGTGCATGTAATAGGGGTTCTCCTCCTTGTTGTATCCGCATGCGGTGAAGTAGATTTTCTTTGCTTTCTCATCAACGGCAACAATATCTTCAACGTGGTATGCGCCATCTGTGATGGCATTTTTAAGAGTACCGTCGGCATTGTAGAGGTAGAGCATTGCCCAACCTGTGCGCTCCGACCACTGGATAAACAGCTTGCCTCCGTTGACAAGGCGTATTGGCTTGCTCTCGATGCTTGTGTTCATCTCCTCGCGGACAAGTGCCTTGGCAGTGTCGCAGTCGAGTGATACGTAGCATACCTCAATCTTCTTCATGTCGCGGCTTATGCGCTCGAAGTAGAAACCGTTGTTGTCGCCGAGCCATATGCTCTTGCGCGGGTTTTCATAGCCTGTAGCATGTGTGCCCGGCTTCCTGAAGATGCCCAGACGCTGCTGCTTGAACTGCGATACGTTGATGTTCCTGCTTGTCTTGTTCTCAAAGTCGAAGAGTTCCATGGTTGTCACGGGTGTCTCTTCGCCCGGCATCTGGTAGTAGTATGTCTCCAGTTTGGGGCGCGGGTTGCTCAATGAGTTTATTACCCACATCTTGGAGAGAATGGAGTCGGCGCGGTGTGTCATTACAAAGTGGCGTGAGTCGGGGCTCCACAGGGCATACACACGGTATCGTTTTGTGCTGTCGGGCTTCTCGTCGAGTGAGTGGTGCGCGTAGCACCAGTTGGGGCGTCCATTGAAGGTTAGCTGGTGCTCTACAACCGTTGTGTCCTTGTCCCATATACGCAGTTTGTCAAGATCCTCCATTGACATGTACCACAGGTTGTAGTTCTTCTCGTAGATTGCGAACTTTCCGTCGGGAGATACATTGGCCCAACCGGGGTAGTTGGGGTAGAGGTCGTCGATTTCGTCCTTTGTACGCTCAAGAAGCTCGCCGGTCTTTATGTCGTACTCAAAGTAAAAGGTCTTGTTCATCTTCTTGCCCTTGTTCTCCTTTATCTTTGTGCTGTCGTTGCGCTCGTGGCGTGGAAGCTCATTAGGTACCTCCTTCTTCGATGCAACGTCGAAACGCACGTAACGTCCTTCGCGTATTGTACGGTTGATGCTTATCGGTGCGTGCTGTGCATCGTATGGGTCACCGGTACGCAGAGTAATCTCCTTTGCCATCCAATCCATATCCCATAGCTCTTTCCTGCTGCCTTTGACAGCATCAACGATGTAGAACTTTATGCCGTCGGTGTCCTTCCATGAATAGATGAACCGCTTGCCATCCTCGAACCATACCGGCAGTACCCTTGTCTGTTTCACCATTCTCGAAATCTTCTTTGGCGAGAAACGCTCGGCCAGTTCGTAGTTGGGCTTAATCTCATTTCCGTTCTGTGCATTGCTCTTTGCTGCCATCAGCAGCAATGGAAGAGCAAAAAGTAATAGTAGTCTTTTCATTTTTTATTGTGTCTTGTCATTAATCCTTTTTCTTCGTTATGTGCAAGGTGTCCAGTATCTTGCGGAATCCTCTTCGCTTGCTGATGTCGATTTTTGCAATTCCGCCAGTCGATGTCTCCTTGTAGAGGCTTGGCAGGTCGTGCCCTGTTTCCTTCATTACCTCTACTATGCGGTCGTAGTCAATCTTGTGCTTTCCGTCGGAAAGTGCCGAATATGTGCAAGCGTCGAGTGCGCGTGATGCCGCAATGGCGTTGCGTTCAATACAGGGTACCTGTACAAGGCCGCACAATGGGTCGCATGTCAGTCCCAAATGGTGTTCCAGGCCCATTTCGGCAGCATATTCAATCTGGTTGATGGTTCCGCCGAACAGTTGGCATGCCGCAGCCGCAGCCATTGCACAGGCAACGCCAATCTCACCTTGACAGCCTACATCGGCACCCGAAATGGATGCATGCTCCTTTGCTACATTACCAAAGAGACCGGCTGTGGCAAGTGCGCGCAGTATGCGTTTGTCCGAACTGTTGTGCGACGTGTGCAGGTGATACAGCACTGCTGGCAACACACCGCTCGAGCCACAGGTGGGAGTTGTGACAATAGTGCTTCCGCTGGCATTCTCCTCGCTTGTAGCAAGCGCGTAGGCATATACCTTTGCCTTGCTGCTTACGGCAGCACTGTACGATAGCGACTTGTTCATGTACACGTGAGCCTTGCGCTGTATGCCTAAGCCGCCGGGGAGCACTCCCTCGTTCTCGAGGCCACGCTTGATGGTGCTTTTCATCGTTTCCCACACCTCGCTCAGGTAGTCCCAAATCTCGGGGCCTTCGTACTTCTCGACATATTCCCAGAAACTGCATCCCGTCTCGTCGCACCAGTCCATTATCTCGTGGATGGTGGTCAAGGGGTAGATGTCCTCTTCGTTCTTTGTCGTCTCCTCATTGGCGAGTTCTCCGCCGCCAATGCTGAATATCTTCCATTTGTCTATAACCTCGCCTTCCTTTATGCCCTCGAACAGCATTCCGTTAGGGTGGAACGGCAGGAATACTTTTGGTTCCCAGATGAGTTCCAGTTTTGCCAGCGGCTCAAGAACGGCGATGATTGCCTTGTCGGTCATGTGTCCTTCTCCGGTAGCGGCAAGGCTGCCGTATAAAGTAACTCTGTATGTGTCTGCATTGGGGCATCGTTCTGCAAATATCTTTGCAGCGCGGTTTGGTCCCATTGTGTGGCTGCTCGAAGGTCCAAGACCAATTCTGAAGAGTGAACGGAGTGATTTCATTTTGTCTTTAGTGGTTGTTACGGCAGTTTTTTGTACGAAAAACACCGGATTGTGGTTTTAACTCAATTATGTTGCGAAAATAACTAATTATTGCGATAAAAACTATTTTTGAATTGTCTCTTTATTTAAATAAACTTAGAAGTTGTTTGAATTCCAAAAAAAATATTCCTGACAGAATGCTGTATTTGCCAAAATTAATGGAATGGTATAAAAATGGTAATAATTGTAAAAATATATTGTCGTTAACAAATATTATGTAATCGTATTGCTGCGTTTTTAACACTATTTCGTAAAATTGCAAAAAGAAAAACTTTATTGATTTATAAAACTAACTAAGAAGCTGTTTGAATTTTTATAAAAATAATTTCTTATAGAAACCGTATGTTT
>CAZAIM010000024.1:0-23854 GCA_964485215.1 uncultured Bacteroidaceae bacterium
CTCAGCACGCTTGCCCACGGCAGTCTGTGTAATGTAAGGCATCAGGTTGTTAGGAATGCCGTTGGGGTTCTCGCCAATTGTACCGCTCTTGTGAGCACCGATTGGATTGAAGTAACGCAGCAAAACAATGTTCCACTCGTTGTCGGCCTTCTGAACATCCATCAGCACCTCCTCGAGCATAGACTTTGTCTGGCCATAAGGGTTGGTGCAGTGACCCTTAGGACACTCCTCTGTGATAGGAATGATAGCCGGGTCGCCATAGACAGTTGCGCTTGAAGAGAATATCATGTTCTTGCAGCCGTTCTTGCGCATAACGTCAACAAGCACAAATGTACCGTTCATGTTGTTCTCGTAATACTCGAGCGGCTTGGCGCAGCTCTCGCCGACAGCCTTCAGACCGGCAAAGTGAATACAAGCATCGAACTTGTGCTCGTCGAATACCTTCTGCAAACCCTCGCGGTCGCGGATGTCAACCTTGTAGAAAGGAACATCCTTGCCAATGATTTTGGCAACACGCTTCAGCGAGATAGGAGATGAATTGTCCAAGTTGTCAACTACTACAGCCTCGTGACCAGCCTCTGTGAGCTCAATCAAAGTGTGGCTTCCAATGAAGCCGGCACCACCAGTTAAAAGGATTTTCATTTTAGTAAGTGTTATAATGTTATAAGTTGTAGAATCAATCCAAACGCCTTTTACAAGACATATATTATCGCAAATTTAATACATTTTATCCAATAGCAAAATTATTTGATGAAATTATTGGAAAATAGAAGCTGTTTAAATCCCCATCCTTTAAAATAGTTGCCGCAAAATGAGGTTGTTAAGCAAAAAAGTATTATCTTTGCACCGCTAATACGGGATATTGGCTAACTCAAATCATTAATCCATTAAAAAACAATTAAAAAATGGCAACAAAAATCAGACTTCAGAGAAGAGGCCACAAGCACTATGCCTTCTACTCTATCGTGATTGCAGATTCGAGAGCTCCACGTGATGGAAAGTTTACTGAGAAAATCGGTACTTACAACCCTAACACAAACCCTGCTTCCGTAGAGTTGAACTTCGAGCGCGCTTTGTGGTGGGTAAACAATGGTGCAACTCCTACTGACACTGTACGTAACATCCTTTCACGCGAGGGCGTTTATTTGATGAAGCACCTCCAGGGTGGCGTAAAGAAGGGTGCATTTGACGAGGCTGCTGCTCAGGCTAAGTTCGAGGCTTGGAAGACTGCTAAGGTAAATGCTCTCAACGGTATAAAGAGCACTGAAGAGCAGGCTAAGCGTGACGCAAAGAAGGCACGTTTGGAGGCAGAGAAAGAGGTTAACGCAGCTATTGCAAAGAAGGTTGCAGACAAGAAGGCAGCTGAGGCTCTTGCAAAGGCTGAGGCAGAGGCTGCTGCAGCTGCTGAGGCTACAGAGGTTGCTGCTGAGGAAACTCCGGCAGAGGCTTAACAATAGCGAGAACCGAATTGCATTAATGCTCAGGATAAGAGAGTGGCTATACAAAGTCACTCTCTTTGTTTTTATAGCCCCTTTGTCTTTGTGGCAGAATTGTTGTTTACAAAGGAAGCAGATAACAATTCAAAGAACCGGACTGCTGTCACTCTTCTGCTGCAGTTACATTGCATTCTCCAGTTTCAGCAGGAACTTCTTCCGCTCCACACCTGCTGCGAATCCGGTAAGTTTGCCGCCTGCGCCTACTACCCTGTGGCAAGGAACTGCTAAAAGCAACGGGTTCCGGTTGCAGGCCATTCCCACAGCACGTGTTGCCTTGGGTTTGCCAATGCGCGCTGCAATGTTGCCATATGTAGCTGTTGTGCCATAGGGAATTTTCAGCAGCGCACGCCATACGGCCTGTTGAAACGGTGTGCCTTTCAGGCTAACAGCAAACGTAAACCTCTTTCTTATACCGCGCAAATACTCATCAATCTCTCTGGCCACAGCACGTGCCTGTTCTCCCTGTGGGCTGCAACCGTTGCTGCCTTCGCAAATGGCAATGCCGGTGACCTTTGCATTCTCAATTGTCACTTGCAATGTGCCAATGGGTGTCCCGTTACAGAAAAACATTTCATTCATAGCACATCTTCTCTCTGTTTGTGCGAATGTAACACATTTTCTTCTTGCACTCAAGGTCTGCTTACATTTTTTAGCAAAGCAATGTTTTGCTTTTAGTGCAAAAAGGAGTATTTTTGCACAAATCGTACATTATATAATTAATAAGGAATGAAAAAACTGATATACCACTCTATACTGTGTTCTCTCCTTTCAATGCTGTTTATGGCTTGCGGTGAGGACAGAACATATGAATACCTGGAAAAGACCGAGGAGAACCAGTGGACATATTCCAAGATGAACGAGGTGTACCTATGGGCCGATTCGGTGAAGAAGCCTGAGCGTTCCGGTTTCTTTACTAACACGTCGAAGTTCTTTTCGTCATTGCTTTACAAAGGCGACAAGGTATCATTCTTCACCGACACGGTGTCGTCCGGTTCCTATGGGCTTACTTTTGCGGTTATGCGTGACCCGATTGGTGAGCGTCCGAGTAAGGCATACGCTTTGGCACTCTATGTTGAACCGGGCTCCCCTGCCGATGTTGCTGGCGTGGAGCGCGGAACCTGGATTTCTAAGGCTGCCGGCAAGGCTATATCAATGTCGGGCAATGCTCAGTTGCTTCAGGGCGACGCAATTGAGCTGGTTACAGAGTATATCGATTTCGATGATGAGGAGATGAGATACTACTGGGTAAGTGGCGACACGCTCACTATGCCGGCATCGGTTGCGGTGAACGAGGCTGCAATTCCTGTCGACAGCATCTACAGTCTCAGAGACAGAAAAATCGGTTACTTGCTCTGCAACAATTTCAACGGCGATGACTTTGTCGCCAAGTCGCAGAATGTGCTTCTTGGTTTTGTTGAGGAAGGTGTTACGGATGTTGTAATAGACTTACGGTATAACAGCGGCGGTTCAATCTCGAATGCAGCTTCGCTTGCCGGTTCGTTTGTTCCTGCAAGCAGTCATGGCACACTCTTCTGCACCTTGAAAGGAAAGGATGAACTTGCCGATACTTCATACTGTTACGAAGCGCAAATGGCAAGCCTGGCCGACAAGAAACTGTATATTATAGTGAGCGAGGCCACCACTGGAACGGCAGAACTTTTCACTAGTTCCGTCAACACATCGCGCGACATGTACGATGTGCTTACCGTTGGGACAAAGAGTGCCGGTGCAGCAGTTATGACAGAGGCGTTCCCTTCTCCCTTCGGCTTTACGATAAACCCGGCTGTAGCTATGGTGCACAATGCTGCCGGTGAACTGCTTCCTGCAAGCGGAATTGTTGCCGACTATCAGGTCGACGAACTTGCCGAGCCTGAGCAGGTATTCGCTCTTGGCAGTGAGCAGGAATATATTCTGCGTAATGTGGAATACCTGATAGTAAACGGCGCATTGCCGGAATCTGTGGCTAATGTCACTGCAACTTCTGTTTCCCGCAAAAAAGTCGGTGATTTCCTCAGATAGTCTCTTCTGAAGCTTGAATCCCAACGTCTTGTATCTTGTCAATTCTTGCAAATATAATGGAGCTGTGTCAAAATGAAATTTTGGGCACAGCTCCATTTTTTTGTCCCATAAAGAAATTTTTCATAAACATAGTGAACTTCAAAAGTGTTATTTCTCCAAATAACCTTTAAAAGCTATTGTAATGAAAAAAATTCTTCTATTCGCGGCTGCAACCGCAACCGCATCCATGTTCTTCTCGTCCTGCAACTCTTGCAACGGCAACAATATGCAGGATGGAGTGATGATTGAGAGTGACAGCATTTCTATGGTGAACGATTCCACGTTCAACGACACGCAGACATTCATCTTTGAGGGCAAATCGCCTATGGACGGCAACGCTGTTGCCGATGTAGTGCTTGCTGTCAGCACCATCAACCTGCACAGCGACGGAACATACACCATTACAACCGACTATGTCGATGAGGGCATTGCCACACAGACAGACAATGGCAGGGCTGTTGTGATACTGGGTAACGAGAACGACAGTACAGCTACAATAATAGAGCTTGTGTCGTCAAACATGTACCCGTCTATGAACTTCATGATGCACCCCGACAGTTCACTCGTGAAGGTTGGAAAGGATGGCAAACCGCTGAGCAGCGACCCTTCGCACAAGCTTAACCTTAAGAAGTAATTAACCCTAAAATATGAGTTTATGAAAAGAGTATCGATTATTTTGCTTGCAGCTCTCTGCACGGTGCTTGCTTCGTGTCAGAAGGACCCTGATACCGACAGGCTCGACAATGACTATCTGGTATATACCAACTATGACAGCAGTACCGACTTCAAGAGTTTCAATACTTTCCATGTGATTGACAGCATTCTTATAATCGGCAATGACGAAAAGGCTGCATACTGGAACAATGCCAACTCGCAGAAGATTGTTGATGCCTACAGCACCAAGTTGCAGAGCGTTGGCTACGAGCCTGTAGAGAACAGCGAGGATGCCGACCTAATACTCCAGTTGAGCTACATAAGCACAACCTACTATTTCAACTCCTTTGGCCCCGGTCCCTGGTGGAACAGCTACCCGGGTTACTGGAACTGGGGAGGTTGGGGGTGGTATTATCCCTATTCATTCACCTACAGTTACAGCACCGGCTCTATAATTGCAGAACTTGTGAATACCGATGCCCCTACTCCACAGAATGACAAGCTTACAGTAGTATGGAACTCCTACATATGTGGTTTGCTCAACGGCAATAACCTGAGCCTGTCGCGTACAATGGAGGCTATTACCCAGGCATTTGCACAGTCTCCTTATCTGTCAAAATAGTTGTAACCTAAACCTATACAAGTTATGAAGAGTATTAAGAGATTTTTTTATACGGCACTGCTTCTTGCTCTCTTCTCGTTGCCGACACAGGGCAAGGCACAGCTTTCGCTGGACAGTTATTTCAACATCGACTGGCAGTTCAACGTACCTTTGGGCAACAGTTTCTCCAACGTGGCAAGCGGCTGGGGTATGAACTTCGAGGGTGGCTATTATGTAACGGACGACATTGCTGTTGGCGGTTTCATCAGTTTCCACACCAACAACGAATATTTCTCACGTAGAACAATCGACCTGAGCAGCACCCTCTCGGTAAATACCGACCAGCAGCACCAGATGTTCACATTGCCTTTCGGCGTCCTTGCCCGCTACCGTTTCATTGAAGCCGACTTCCAGCCCTATGTGGGAATGAAACTGGGCGCGTGCTATTCCGAGTTCAACAGCTACTATTATGTCTTTATGACCGGAAAGGAACGTTGGGGGTTCTTCATGTCGCCCGAGGCTGGCTTCAACTGGTATCCCTGGGCCAACAGCATCGGCTTCCACATGGCACTATACTATAATTTTGCAACCAACAAGTGCGATGTTATGACCTACTCCGAAAGTTCAATAAACAATTTCGGCTTCAGGTTAGGAATAGCCTTCTGACATATCGGACTATAGCCGGAAGCAACCATTTCCCAAGAGCCATCATATCTTTTTTAAGCTGGCTTTTGGGAAATACCTTTCGCAACATTTTCTTTTGCTTTGCCTTAACATTGATGAATATAACGGTATATCCTCTATGATGAAGAGAGTGCTGTCACCTCTTGCTGCGCGCAGCATAACTTCGGCCATAATCTCCTTCTCATCCTTATCATTGGGCGCAGTGAAGGGGTCGTAGATGGCATATGCTCTGTCAAACATTCTTATCTCACGGAAAAGCTCAGCCTTTATGCTTTGCGGTACATTGTGGTTGTCATACCTCTGCATCTCCATAACAGCGTCTATGAAGTATATTTCCTCCTTCTGCCCAGGCACAGGACTATTCTCTTTCCTCCTGTATTTGTCGTTGAATGAGTGTATGATATTCCACAGCAATTCAAGCCTTGTGTCGCTGTCGAGAGTACCTTTCCTGCTCATATATGCAAACGCATCAACAAGCTCCTGGAATGTGAGTTCACGGAGCGGATACCTGTCAATTTGTTCCTTGAATCTCTCAACGTATTCCTTTGCAGTGATATACTCTCCGCTGAATGGGCATCTCTGGACTGCAGAGCTAAGATGTTCGTAACCGAAATATACAATCTTGCCGTCCGACCATTCATAACTATGGAACCTGTAGTCGAGTTCTGTGCCATGTCCCATTCTAATCCTACGTTGAACTATAGTATAGCAATAGCGTTCTTCTTCGTTTTTCATAATTTGTTCATCTTGAAATTTCATACATTTTTTTGTTATTATTTCCCCTTATATATATAGAATTCCTTTTGGTCCAAAATGTCACGGATTTATGTGTTGATTTAATGAATTTTAACATTTGGCTAATAGGAAAGGATAAATAATATATTATAAATCAGGACCCGAGCAATGGAGCCAAGGAACCGGCAATGACGTATGAAAACTGACAAATATTAAACGAAGAGATTGTGTTTGTTTATCGACAACAAATCCAAGAACCAACAGAATGGCGACCCAAAAAGAATTTCAGGTCGCTATTCTGTTTTAGAATCTGTTTGAATCTCGAAAAGATATTTTCTTATAGGAGCCGAATGTTTCGCCATTTTTGAATAAAATTCGGCGATATGAATCCAAGCAGCTTCTTAATCTTTCAAGTCCGCATCACTCGGCCGGTGTCATGCTTACTTCGATGAAGTTACCCTGGTCAAGGATATATTTTGCCAGCTGGCGTATATCCTCTGCTGTAATACCTTTTACAAGTTGCTCATAACCGTTGTGGCTGTCTTCACCTTCGAAATAGAAGTTGTAGAGCCAGTTCATCCATGCTGCGTTCTTTTTCTGGCTCTCCTCAAATGACTTGAGCATATAGCTGCGTACTTTTTCAACGTGTTCGGTTACAGGACCATCCTTCGTAATCTTCTCAAATTCACGTATGATGATTGCAGCAAGTTCCTCGCGGCGTTCTGGAGCCATCTTGAAATTTACCATCAGGGAGTATTCGCCCTCGGGGAGCTTTGATATGGAACCGCGAACACCTACACCGTATGTACCACCCTCTTTCTCACGGACCTCCTCGGTGTAGACAATGTTAAGAACCTGATTGAGATAGCTCATTACAAGTCTGTTCTTGAGTGTCGGGTCAATTTTTCCGGTATATATGATGTTTTCAGTTCCGGTGGGGTTCTCCATTTTGTTCTTGAAGTTGTTGCGGTACACTCCAGTACGTGTCTCTACTGTTGTTTTCTCAATCTTCTCTACTCTGCCGTTGCATGGCAATGCTCCAATATAACGCTCAACAAGAGGCTTTATGGCTTCGAGGTCTACATTGCCTACGATGAAGAACATATAGCCTGTGGCATCGCTTGTGCGCTCTTTGTATATCTCGAGTACTCTGTCGTAATTGACCTTGTCGACATCGGCGGCAACAAAAGGCTGGACACGCGGGTGATGGCCATACAAAGCCACAACCATTGTGTCGCTGAGTGCTGTGTTGGGGTTGAGGTTACGGTCTTTCAGGCTGTTGCGCATTCGTGTAGTGTACGACTCGAAGGCTTTCTCATCCTTGCGTGGCGAAGTGTACTTCAGGTACATCAGCTGGAACATATCTTCGGCATCCTTTGGAGAGCATCCTGCGCTAATAACATCGTAGAATGGGCCGCAACCGACATTGGCCGATGCTGTGCTGCCTGTGAGCTTTTTGGCAAGCTGGGTAGCGTTGAACTCTCCGAAACCGCCAATGCCCGAGAGTGCAGAGAGCATACCAATGTTTACCTTTTCGCTGTCGGGATAACGGTTTGTTCCGCCAATCTTGTAGCCGCTGAGACTTATCTGGTCTGCCTGGAAATCTGTAGGCTTGACAACAACCTTGATGCCATTGGAAAGTGTCCACACTGTTGAACCCCATTTACCCTCTTCGGTTGCTATAATCTTGCCGCCTTCGGGTATGGCTGCAAGCAGAGGAGCATCCACCGCATTGTCCTCATATGGAGTGATTCTTGCATTGCCTACCATATTCAGCAACATCTCAACATCCTCCTTGCCGGGGTAAGTCATATCTTCACGCTCGGGTGCAAACGAGACTGCCACGCGATTATCCTCTCTGTGGAGCGAAGGTATAACCTCGTTTATCTCGTCGAGAGTCAGTGAGTTGATAATATCTACCGACAGCTGGTACTCAACTTCTGGTGCCATCAAATCTACCTCGTCGAGGAAGTGGCGTATGCAGTTCTGTACATAGTAGTCGTTTGTACGTTTGTCGCGTTCGGCATACCATGTCTCCATTCTTGCAAGCATTCCCTCCTTGGCACGTTTGAGCTCAGGCTCGGTGAAACCGAAACGGCGGGCGCGCTCGACTTCGGTGAATACCATCGGTACGGCTTCGAGCACCTGCTCGGGCTTGCACTGCACCATAACGGTAAACGCTTTCTTTGTTTGTGTAACGCCAAAATCGCTGTACCCTACTCCTGCACGCATATATGGAGGGTTTTCTCTGCTCATTATTTCAGAGAAACGGCTATTGAGCATTGAAATGGCTACAGACTGCTTTGTTGTTTCACGTATGTACTCCTTGGTGTTGCGCTGGTCGCGTGCAGGGACATCGTGCTTGTACATCAGCTGGAGCATATAATTCTGCTGCTCCTTGTCTATCTGCTGGGAGAAAATCATCTCCTTGTTATCGTCGACTGTGTAGTATACACGCTCGGCAGGTTTCTTGGCTTTCTTTATTTTCTTAAAAATTTTCTTTACCTTCTTTTCAACATCATCGACATCGATGTCGCCAACGATTACTATTCCCTGAAGGTCGGGACGGTACCATTTCTCATAGTACTCGCGCAGTGTTTCATGCGGGAAATTGTCAACAACCTCCATCGTACCTATCGGAAGGCGTTTGCCATAGCGGCTTCCCGGAAAAATATCGGCGAGCATACGCTCCTGCATACGCATCATTGCCGTATTGCGGCCTCTCCACTCTTCGTGTATCACGCCACGCTCCTTGTCTATCTCCTCTCCGTCGAGTACAAGACCGTCGGCCCAGTCGTGGAGAATCCACAGGCAGGAGTCTATAGCACCCTCTACGTTAACGGGAACGTTGTTTATGTTGTACACTGTCTCGTCAATGGATGTGTAGGCGTTGAGGTCGGCACCGAACTTGACGCCTATGCTTTCGAGGTAATTGATAAGCCCCTTCCCCGGGAAGTGCACTGTTCCGTTGAAGCACATATGCTCAAGGAAGTGGGCTAGTCCACGCTGGTTCTCCTCTTCCTGAATTGAACCTACCTTCTGGGCAATGTAGAAGTTTACAAGGTTGTCGGGGTTCTCGTTGTGGCGAATGTAATAGGTGAGGCCGTTCTTCAGTTTTCCTATCCTGACAGAAGGGTCTACCGGTAGTTGTTCGCCTTTTTCCTGTGCTGCCGATGGTTGCAGCATAAACAACGCAAGCAGCAAAAGCAGAAGCAATCTGGTTTGTTTCATCTTTTTGTATTAATTAAAAATTAGTATTTGCATATAATGTGCAAAAATACGAAAAAAACGGACAAATGAAAATAGTAGGCAGCCAAGAGTCAAGAGTTACCTGCAAAGGGATGCTGTTTTACAGTTTTTTCACTATCTTAGCAGTCCCCAAATTAAGAAGCTGTTTAAATTTCTTATAAATAAAAATATATCAAAGCTGAGCAAAGTGATGTTTTGGCTTGTTTTAGTCTGTTTTTTGTACCTTTTGCTCCTTTAAATTTGGAAATAGTCCACTATCCCCTGCATTTAAAGTAGCAAAATCTTCTAAAAAACAATCCTCAAACAATCGCAAAATAAATTTCAAACAGCTTCTAAAAATTACAACAATTTATAAGGTACAATGATAAGATTCGATTCCGATTATATCGAAGGGGCACACCCATCTATTCTCGATGCCCTGCTGAAGAGTAACCTTGAACAGCACATTGGTTATGGCTGCGACGACTACTGCGAGCGTGCCCGCAACATCATACGCGAGCATTGCAATGACAAGACACTCGGTGTGCAGTTCCTTGTTGGCGGCACCCAGGCAAATGTCACGGTTATCGATGCCTTGCTGCATAGCTACCAGGGTGTCATCTCGGCTGCCAGCGGCCACATCAACGTGCATGAAACAGGTGCTCCCGAAGCTACAGGACACAAGGTGATTGCATTGCCCTCGAGCGACGGACGCCTTTCGCTCGAGCAGATAACAGCCTGCTATCACGACCACTGGAACGACCATTCACACGAACATACCGTTCAGCCCGGAATGGTATATCTGTCCTGCCCAGCCGAGAACGGCCTTATATACAGCAAGGAGGAACTTGCCGGCATTTCCGAATTCTGTCATTCGCATGGCCTTTACCTTTTTGTCGATGGTGCAAGACTTGGCTATGGTCTGCAGTCGCCCGAATGCGACTGGACGCTCGCCGACCTCGCACGTCTGTGCGATGTCTTCTACATTGGCGGCACAAAGGTCGGTGCACTGTTTGGCGAGGCTGTTGTGTTCAAAGGCGAGGAGATGCACCGCAGTTTCCGCTATGCCATAAAGCAGCACGGAGGTATGCTTGCAAAAGGACGTTTACTCGGCATACAGTTCGAGCAGCTGCTCAAAGGAGGTGAGGAGTGTCTCTACTTTTCGCTTGCAGCCCATGCGAACAGGCTTGCTGCAAAAATACGTACAGCCTTTGAGAGAAAAGGTATTGCTATGTGGAATGGGTCGAACACAAATATGCAGTTTCCTATGCTCGACAAGGCGCAGCAGGCAATACTTATGAGAAAGTATGTTCCTGAATATTGGTGCAGATATGACGACACACACGATGTGCTGCGTTTCTGTACAAGCTGGGCTACAAGGGAAGAGGCAGTTGATGAATTATGCAAGGATATAGAAGAATTGCTATGATTATGGAAAGTGAAAAGATAGAGAAGGTACTGTCGTACCTTGTGCTGCATGGCATTGAACATAGTTGGTACACTCACCCCGAAGCTCCTACAATAGAGATTGCAAGGCTGCATTGGAGAAAGGACGGGTCGAAGCATTGCAAGAATCTATTCTTCCGTAACCACAAGGGAAACCGGCACTATCTTGTCATTCTTGACTGCGAGCGCGACCTCGACATCCACGACCTCGAAAAGAGGCTTCATCAAGGCAAGCTCTCCTTTGCATCACCTCAGAGAATGGAGAAGTATCTTGGGCTTACCCCCGGTTCAGTATCGCCCTTCGGGCTTATAAACGACACAGAGAACCACGTTCATATGTTCATCGACAGGAATCTGCTGAACGAGTCGTCACTCAGTTTTCATCCCAATGACAATAGAGCAACAGTGGTAATATCGCAGGGTGAGTTTGCACGTTACCTTTCAATGGTTGGCAACAGTTATGAATATATCGATATGTATGACTGACGCTATACCTTGAATGTGAAGAATGATATTATTGGAATAAGTACGAATGTTGCATACATGACAAGCAGCAGAAGGTATACATCGGATACCAGATAGCCGCTTCTGGTATATTGTCCCGATATCCAATCGCGTGGGGCATTGCTCTTCTGATGTCTCTTAATATAGCGGTATAGCCAGTACATGGCAGCACCAATGGCAACACCGGTTATGGTTCCTGCAACAATGTCACCCGGATAATGCACTCCAAGGTAAATGCGTGTGAAGGCATTTACCGATGCCCAGAGTATTAGTGAAACAGTCAATGCCCTCTGCTTAATGAGCAGTATAACGAAAGTAGCTATTCCGAACGAATTGGCAGCGTGGCTCGATGTGAATCCGAAGTCCTTGCCGCGGGTTTCATTGACAACATCGACAAAATACATCAGTTCCGGGTCGCGTGTGGGACGCCATCTCTCGAAGAACGGCTTGCATATGCCCGATGATATAAAATCGGTCAGACCCACAACTGCACCTATTATTGCGAGAAGAAGCAGAAAATCCTTTATGCTGTTGTTCTTTATCAGTACATAGGCGAGCATAATGGCAAGCGGTATCCATATTGCCATAGAAGTGTAGACCTTCATACAGCCGTCCCAGAAGAGTGAGTCGCTCCCGTTCAGCGAAAGGAGAAGATACTTGTCAATGTCGGATAATGTGCTTGTGTCCATTGTGCCTGTTATGCTTATGTCAGTTTATATGCTTTCAATGCTGCTCGACCGTACCCAGCCGACTATGAGCTTGCCGTTGTCAACCTCTACCTCGGTCCATTTGCCGATGCTCTTGTCGAGTACTTTCACCTTGCGTCCTTCGTGGACTTTAATCAGGTCGGTTCCCGATGCATCGGGAGAACTCTTCAACGTTACCTCCTCCTTAATTACTATTGCATAGCTGTCGTTAGTCTTTATATTGTACAGGCTTAAGGCCGACAGATTGGCGACAACAGTGATGAACAGGGATACAATGGCTGTGGTGAGCCCGAGTTTTCTTGCAGTACCGGCACTGAAAATATACACAGCTATGCCTGTGAGCATTAAAACAAAAGTTGCAATTCCTATAACAGCCCACACCGTAATGTTGAATATACCGACAAAGGATGTGAACCACTCTGTAAGGAAAAAGGTATCCGATTCGGGCAGTTTATCCTTCATACGGCTTTGGGCGAATTCAAGATTGAATGCAGCATTCTCGTCTGTGGGGTCAAACTTCAAGGCACGCTCATAATTGAGTATAGCCTTTCCAATCTCATTGTCGCGGAAGTAGGCATTGCCCAGGTTATAATGCAGTTCAAGGGAACCGCCGTCCTTGCCTATCAATTCTTCATACACGGCTATGGCATCCTGGTATCTCTCTTCGGAATAGGCTCTGTCGCCATCAGCCTTGGAGATTGTGGGCGCACTGCCCTCTTCTGCCTGAACATTCTCGCCAGAAATGGCAGTGGCAAGTGGCAGCAGTGCCAAAAGGAATATATATAAGAGTCTTTTCATCGTTAATCGGTTATTATTTTATTCTGTTTTCCATTTTGCTTATCACTTCGATACTCTTTGTGTATATCTTGTCCATTGTCTCGGCCGGGTCTCCCGGAGCATAGCGGGCAAACTCGCACTCATTGAGTATGCTTTCAAGTTCTGCAATTGTTTCCTCGCCGGCATTCTTGCTATTGAGCATTGCCGAGATGTTGTCCTTTGTGAGTCTTGATACCGGTATGTTAAGCTTGTCGCTCATATACCCCCATAGTGCCTTGAGAATCTCATCGTAGAAACCGCCGGTGTTGTTCTCGGCCATAAGCCTCTTGGCTGTTTTCAGTCGGCCGACAGCAACCTTGCTTGCTCTCTTTGTCCGCACACGTACAACGTCAGCGTTTGCAGCCATCCTCTTGCGGCGTACAGTTATGTAAAGAGCAAACAGAATCAGTGCCACAAGGTAAGTGAGACAATATGTTGCCGAAGCAAAGAAGTCGTTGCCGGAACCGCTGCTTTCGCCACTCTTTATATGGCGTATGTCCGATGCGAGTATTTTGCCTTCTTCCTTTGCAACGTATGTTCCTCCGGTAACGGCCTGCGTATCCTTCCCTTTCTGCACATCAATGGTATAGCTCTCGGTCTCAATGGTTCTGTATTCACCCGTAGTGGTATCGAAATAGGACATACGCGCCGCAGGAATTGTCTGAATGCCGCTTGTCTTAGGAGTAATTATATACTCATATACCTTTTCACCGGTGAAGCCGTTGCTTCTTAGCTTTATGTCGTTGTTTATTATGGGGTCGAATACATAGAAGTCCGACGGGAAGTCAATTTCGGGGGTGCCTATAAGTTTCAGATTGCCGGAGCCCTTGACTGTAATCTTCAGTGTAAACTCTTCGTTTGTCTTGAACTCGCTTCTGTTGAGCTGGCTGCTGATGCTGAATGTACCCACACCGCCTGAATACGCCACAGGCTTTCCCGCCGGCAAGCTCTGAACGTCGAGTACGAGTTTGTTCGTCTTTACCTTCTTTCTTACCTCAACGTATGACGGGCCACCGTTGAACATCATTTCGAACGGGTCCATATTCCTGCGTGTCTGCACTGCTACAAGTGTCTCAAAGTCAAGTGATGGTATTTCAATCTTGCCGCTTTTCTGAGGAAAGAGAACGAATTGCCGCCACACCAGTGACTGGTAGTTCCGTCCGTTGTATCTGTCAAGTTCAAAAGTTTTCTGCTTGGGCAGTTCTATCTCTTGAGTGTGAAAGTCTTTCAGGTCGGGCATAGGACTGCTGAGGTCCAGGAGATTGACGTTTGTATAGACCTTATATGTGAGAAGAACAGCTTCCTGTTCATATACCTTTGTCTTGTTCAAGGAGGCAACAATGAAAAGGTCATCATCCGATATGTCGGTTCTTGAACTGTTTGGTCTTGAAACGGTATTGCCGCTGTGGCTCGACGGTGAAGAACCGTCATCGGGAAGCACTCTGATGCTTACACTGTTTGATGTAATTCTCTTGCCTTCTGCAGTTATTGTTGCCGCCGGAATTGTGAACTCACCCTCTTTCTCTGCTTCAAGTATAAATGTATAAGTGACGGATGATGAGTATGTTGTCTTGCCATTTATGCTTTGCATGGACTGTTGGGTTGAACTGTATGGCCCGGCTACAATCCTTATCCCGTCGACATTCTTTATCGTAGGCTCAGTAGTGTCGGTTGTGCTGACTTTGTATGTGAGACGGAACTGTTGGTTTGCAACCACAGATTTAGGAGCCTGTGCGGTGAATGTTATTTCATCGGCAAATGCTGCTGTAATTGCTGCGAACAGCACGAATAGTGTAATAACGCTCTTTTTCATCAACTCTATCTTTTATTCTGTCTGTTATTGTTGTTTTACCAGTTATTCTGCAATTTGCTTTTTTTCGACTTGTTCTGTTCTTGCTTGACCTTTTCCTGAACGCTCTTCTCGTCCTGCATAATGGCATTAAGGATTCTTTCGGCATCTTCCTTGGATTTCTCCTCGGCTTCAGCCGCAGCAGCTTGCTGTTGTTTTTCCTGCTGGTTCTGTTCCTGTTCCTGCTCCTGCTGCTGTTGTTGGTTCTGTTGTTGCTGCTTATCCTGTTGTTCCTGGTTCTGTTGGTCTTGTTGCTGCTGTTGCTGCTGTTGTTTATCCTGCTGTTCCTGGTTCTGTTGGTCTTGTTTTTGCTGTTGGTTTTGCTGATTTTGTTGCTGATCCTTTTTCAGCAGATAGAGTACGACCGCCAGGTTGTAACGTGTTTCCTCGTCGGATGGATTGTTGCGGAGCGATTCCTTGTAAGATTCGGCTGCCTTCGCGAGTGAGTCGGCCATTTGATGCAGAACCCCTTGGTTGTGCATTGTACTGGCAATCTCAGCCTTGATGGTGTCGTTATGGTATGCTATTGTGAACATTGAATCGGCCGATTTGTAGAGTTCCGGCACGTTCTGGTTGCTCTCTCCGTTTTTGTTGTCACTGTAGAGCTTGAGAAGCAGATTGGTTGCGGCATTATAGTTTCCGATGCCTTTGTCCTGGTCCATATCCAAGGCTCTTGCATAGTGCACTATCGCTTCGTCGTAGAGACTGTCTTGATGAAGACTGTTTCCGCTTCTGATATGCTCCTTATAGCTCTTTATCAATGGCGTTCCGTGGGCAATGAGTACATATGCCGAGTAAAGGGCTATCGCTGCTGCAATAGCAGCAAGTGCTATATATAAATATTTATACTTGGAATTATTCATATCTCAACAACTATCCTTTGTCTTTTTATTTCTTTCTTGAATTTGCTATGTCGATTATCATCTTTGCTGCCAGGTCAACGAAGAGCGCAATGAATGCAAATAGCATCACCATTGTGAAAACTTCGTTGTATCTTGTGTAGACATCGGTCTTTATCTCTTCCTTTATTAGTTTGTCGAACTCGGAAGAAAGAACCTCTTGTGCATTGCTGTTATTGTCGACCCTGATATATGTACCATTGCCGGCAATGGCTATCTGCTTTGCCATCTCCTCGTTGAGCTTGGTGGTTACAGGATTGCCGTTGCTGTCACGCAGCGGACCATCCTTGCCCATCGATATCTGGCCTCCCTTTTCGCTTCCTACTCCAAGAACGAACACGTTTATACCCTTCTGGGCAACAGCCTTGGCGGCCTCTTCAGCCCCACCCTCGTGGTTCTCGCCGTCGGTAATGAGGATTATGGCCTTGCCTATGTTGTCGTTGGTTGTGAAACTTCTTGAAGCAAGTTCTATGGCACCTGCAATATCTGTACCTTGCCTCTCGATGAGTTCGGGCGTGATGCTCTCAAGGAACATTTCGGCCGAAATGTGGTCGTCACTGATTGGCATCTGCACATATGAATCGCCTGCAAAGACAATAAGTGCAATCTTGTTTCCGCGCAACTGCTTCATCAGGCGGCGTATGAGTGCCTTGGATTTGTCGAGACGGGTTATCTTTTCATCGCCGGCAACAATGTCGTTTGCAAGCATTGAGTTCGATATGTCAAGCGCAACTACAGTTTCAACGCCTTTGGTTGTTATTGTCTCCTTGCCTGCTCCGTAGCGTGGACGTGCAAGTGCCACAATTATGAGTGCCAGAGCTATTAGAAGAGCCCAGAAGACAAATGTAGTGCGCATCTTTGCCTTGGAGGGCATAAGCCTTGCGACAAGTTCCGGGTCACCGTAACTCTCAATACATTTCTTTCTGCGGTACGCCGAATAGAAATGAAGCAATATTACAGCCGGCAATATTGCAAGCAGATATAGATATTCAGGATTTGCAAATTTCATCTTACGCTACATTTATGGTATCTTCCTTAATATTGTGCTACGGAGAATGAATTCAAGCAAAAGTGCCACGAAGGCAATAATTGCAAAAACCATAAACTCCTCATTGTAATTCTTGTATTCCTTCACGTGAAGCTTTGTACGCTCAAGTTTGTCTATCTCGCTGTATATCTCCTTCAGGTCTTCGTTGTTGGTGGCACGGAAATAGCGTCCGCCGGTTACAGAGGCTATCTCCTTGAGTGTTGCTTCGTCTATCTCAACAGGAACGTTGATGATGTGTCCCATGTATGGAAACTTGGCACTTCCGGAATTTGTACCTACTCCAATAGTGTATATCTTTACGTTGAACTCCTTGGCCAGTCCGGCAGCTCCAATGGGCGTGAGCTCGCCCATGTTGTTTGAACCGTCGGTAAGCAGGATTATTACCTTTGATTTGGCCTTGCTATCCTTCAGGCGTGAAACACCGTTGGCAATTCCCATTCCAATTGCAGTGCCGTCTTCTATTATACCTTCCATGGCAATGTCACAACTCGTGTTGTTGAGCATGTTGAGCGTTGTGGCATGGTCTATGGTCAGCGGACATTGCGTGAAACTCTCGCCTGCAAATATGGTTATACCTATATTGTCGTTCGGACGTGAACTTACGAACTCGGCAGCAACGGATTTCGCGGCCTCAATACGGTTCGGGTTCAAGTCCATCGCAAGCATACTTGTGGAGACATCCATCGCAAGCATTATATCGATACCCTCCACATTCTTTTCAGTCTGGTTGTCTGTCGATACAGGCCTTGCAAGCACAATTATGACCATAGATATTGCAATGAAGCGCAATATGGCCGGAGCATAGACAAGGTAGTTTCTGAAACTCTTCAGATGCTTGCCGTAGGGCATCACTGTAGAGACCTTCATCGTGGGTCTTATTTTCCTTCCCTGGATGAAGTACCAGACAATGTATGCTATCAATGGGATGAAAAGCAGCAGATATGTTATCTCATGAAAAAACATAAATATCTATAGTTCAAGTTTATAAAAGCATATTTGAGACATCGGTTACCAAAAGTACCGCAATGCCGACAAGAACAATGGCTACGACGACAATTGATGCTACGAGTATGCGTTTCTGTGTCATTGAGCGTTCGTTTACAACCCTTTTCTCTGTAGGTTGCTGGTTCTTCTCTTCTTCGATGTTCTTTGTACGGTTTATAAAATCAATGGCACACAGCAGATTCCTGTCGTTCTCATTCATTGCCGGGTTCAGCTTTGCAAACTTTACAAGGTCGGCAATCTCGAGCACCTCTTTGAGTTCGCTTATACCTTCCTTGTCCTCAACACTTCTCAGATGGTCAATTATTTCGGGTGTCGTCATTTCTGTCGCATTGAACCCGAAGCGGTTGTTCATATACTCGCGGAGTGTGTCGGTGAGCCTTGTATAGTACTCTTTTGCATTGCTTCCCAAGCGGAGTTCCTTGTCGTTCTTTATCTCCTCGAACTTGTCGAGAGCGGCAACATGGGATGGCTTGCGTGGCTTTATCTTAATGATGCGTATGATAGGCTTGTTCTTTACAAGCCTTACAATTACCCACGCAAGCAGTGCGGCGAGAAATAGCAGCAGGAACGAGAGGTATATGGTGTCGCGATACTCCTCCCAGCTCAAATCAATATCCCTGATACTTTTTGGACCTGCAATGTTCTGGAGGTTTGCAGTGTCAATAGGTACAGAACCCACATTCAGGTAAAGTTCGTTGGATGTGTACTCGGTTCCGTTCAGTTTGGCCTTGAATGGAGGAATCATATACAAAGTGCTGTCGAACGAAGTAATTGTGTACTCGTTTGTATATATATGCCTTCTTCCATCGTTCAGCAAGCCGGCTTTCCTCTCTTCCTTCAGGACTTCAATGTTGGCAGGGAAACTTTTGGTTATACTGTCATAATTGAATGTGTAGCCGGAGTCAACGCTGAATTCGAGCCTGATTTTTGTCTGCTCTCCTATGCGTATCTCCATTGTGTCAATGTAGGCGTTCATTACAACGTTCTGCGCTTTTGCATCCGTTGCAAGAATTGCGGCAATGAAAGTTACTGCGTATAATATTGCTTTTTTCATCATAAGGTTGTGTTACTGGCTATTTGCATGCATCAGTTCCTTTTGGAGAACAGCTGCATGAGTGCTTTAACATAATCCTGGTCGGTACGTACAGAGACAGAGTCAACTCCGCTCTTTTTCAGCATGGAGCATAGCTCTTCGGAACGCCTGTTCCACCACTCACGTTGCGCCCTGCGTACCTTAAGCGAAGAGGTGTCGACGTAAATCTCTTCATCGCTCTCCGCATCTCGCATCTTTACAAGTCCGATAGGCGGCAGTTCGACAAGCCTTCTGTCATATACCTGGACTGCAACAAGGTCGTGCTTGCGGTTGGCAATGGTCATTGCATTGCTGTAGTCCTTGCTGTCAATGAAGTCGCTCAGCATAAATGCCGTACATCGTTTCTTTATGGCATTTGTCAGGAATTCCAGTGAAACTCCGATATCGGTCTTGCGGCTTTGCGGCTCAAAGGTCAGCAGTTCCCTGATTATGTAAAGAATGTGTTTACGGCCTTTCTGTGGAGGAATGAATTTCTCCACTTTATCGGTGAAGAAGATGACGCCAATCTTGTCGTTGTTCTGTATTGCTGCAAATGCTACCGTTGCTGCAATTTCTGTAAGCATCTCGCGCTTGGTCTGCTTTACAGTACCGAAATCAAGACTGTCGGAGAGGTCGACGAGAAGCATAACTGTCAGTTCCCGTTCCTCTTCGAACACCTTTATGTATGGTCTGTTGAAGCGTGCCGTTACGTTCCAGTCAATGTCGCGCACGTCATCGCCGTACTGGTACTCACGCACTTCACTGAAGGACATTCCACGCCCTTTGAATGCAGAGTGGTACTGCCCGGCAAAGATATTGTGCGACAGTCCTCGCGTCTTTATTTCAATCTTCCGGACCTTCTTCAATAACTCGCTTGTCTCCATAACCGGGATTAGGGTACTTCAACACTGTTAAGAACCATACTTACAATCTCATCCGATGTCATGTTGCTTGCCTCAGCCTCGTAACTGAGCCCGATACGGTGACGCAGTACATCGTGTGCTACAGCTCTCACATCCTCGGGAATTACATAACCTCTGCGCTTGATGAATGCGTATGCGCGTGATGCAAGGGCTAGATTTATCGATGCACGCGGTGAGGCTCCGAATGAGATCATATCTTTCAGCTGTTTCAATCCGTAGCGGTCGGGGAAACGTGTCGCGAAGACGATGTCTGCGATATATTGTTCGATTTTCTCGTCGATATAAACCTTACGCACAATCTTGCGTGCTTCGGTTATGTCCGAAGGTGTCAGGATTGGGCGTGCCTTGAACTTCTCGCCCGTAATGTTCTGGCGTATAATTCTCTTTTCCTCATTCAGTTCGGGGTAACCTATTATCACCTTGAGCATAAAACGGTCTACCTGTGCCTCAGGCAACGGATATGTACCTTCCTGCTCTATCGGGTTCTGTGTTGCAAGTACAAGGAACGGCTGCGGCATCGCGAATGTCTCCTTGCCAATGGTAACCTGTCGCTCCTGCATTGCTTCGAGCAGCGCGCTCTGCACTTTTGCAGGAGCACGGTTAATCTCATCGGCAAGCACGAAGTTTGCAAATATAGGACCGCGTTTCACCTTGAATTCCTCGTTCTTCTGGCTATATACCATAGTACCGATAACATCGGCCGGCAAAAGGTCCGGGGTAAACTGTATGCGGCTGAAGTCTGCATCTATCAGTTCCGACAATGTCTTTATCGCCAAGGTCTTTGCAAGGCCCGGCAGACCTTCCAGCAACACGTGCCCGTCTGCCAACAATCCAATGAGAAGCGACTCTACCAAATGTTTCTGTCCAACAATTACCTGGTCCATTCCTGCCTGGAGATTGGTAACGAAACCGCTGTGCTTCTCAATCATCTCATTCAACTCTCGAATGTCAATAGCTGCGTTCATAATTATATTCCTGTTACTTTTTAGTTTTGTTTTGTGCCAAAATTACAGCTTTTGTACAAGCTGCTGTGTTAATTTTCACAAAAGAGATTTAAGCGATGTTTTATTTAAACTACTTTAACGCTAAGCGTTTATATGCTGTTTGAAATTCCGGTAAAGCAACCCCTTACTTTCTTGGTGTCAGTTCGGGTATCGACAGTTCCATTCCTTTGCACAGGTCATTAGGCTTTGCAAGATTGTTATGCTTTACAATGTAGGGCCATAGCCTCTTGTCTCCATAGTGCTTGTATGCAATCTTCACCAGTGTCTCATCCTCTGCAACAATATGTATCGCAATGTCGCCTGTAGAATTGTAGAGAAGCGTGTCGGCTACAGAAATGCTCTTCAGGCTACGTGCTGCAAGTTCTTCAACAAGCTCGAATTTATATGTCTCTTCTGCACCAGCCCGGTCAACTGTCACGCACCTCTCTTCCATGTCGTCGGCTGCGGCGATTTGCTGTCCGCCTGTTTGCGGAGTGCTGGTGTATTCCTCTTTCTCATTCCCAATGGTTCCCGTCACCGGAATAGTCATGGGCATTGTCTCGGATTGTACGGTATCTGTCGACAGGTATCTGTTACCTATTATAATTATGATAACGGCAAGGAGTGCGGCAACAGCAAGCCATTTCCTGTTGCCTGCTTTTCTCTTTCTGCCGGTTTTCTCCGGCCTTTCCTCTGTTTTCTTTTCAGGTATTTCTGCACTGCTGCCCGATTTGGACTGGCATACAGGTTGTGGCGAAGTTTCTTCGCACTCACCGGCAACGGTCTCTTCGCTGTTTGCAGTTTCTTCTTTCCGGGAACTGATTGTCGCTTCGGGCAAAAGTTTAGCTTCTCTCTTCACAGTTTCCTTCATTTCTGTCTGCTGTGTCTGTTCCTCTTCTGCCGGCATCTCCTCCTCTATCTGCAAGGCGGGTTTCCTTTCCTCTTCCTTTATCTCATTTGCCGGCATCTCCTCTTCGACAGGTATATCAGGCACAATCTCTTCTACCGCATCATCTGCTTTCTCAACCTCTGCGGCTACAATCCCGGTTGCGGGCATGTCGCTCACTTCATCTTCATTCTCTTTGCCATAACTCTCCTCGTCCTGATAAGAATCATCAACTTCTACAGGCTCGAACATTGCGAATGGCTTGTTTATCTCCTCTTTAAGTGTCTCGGCCGGTGTAAAGGTCAGTTTTTTATGCCCCTTTATCTCGAATTTCTCTCCGGTGTTTACGTTTACGCTGCTGCGGCTTGCAACATCGGTAACCTTGAATGTACCCAAACCGTTTATCTTTACAGTTCCATCCTGTTCAAGTCCTTCTATGATAAGGTCGAAGATTGCTTTTGTAAACTGCTCGGATTTTGCTACCGATAAGTTGCACTCCTTTGCAAGCAGTGCGCTTAGGTCGGAATGGTTAAGCTTTGCGTCCATAATTACATCTCCTCTCCATTGAATTTATCCTTCAGTTTATTGCTTGGGCGGAATGAAGGCACTACTTTTGGGGGAACAAGAAAACGTTGCCCGGTCTTAGGATTTACCGACAGACGTTCTTTGCGCATTTTTACCTCAAGTACCCCGAATCCGGAAATATTGAGCTGGTCGTTCTCTTTAAGACGTTCCGTAAGTACGCCTACAAATGTATCGACATTTGCAGCGGCATCGGCTGTAGCCATACCGCACCTCTTGGCCAGTTTCGTGATGAATTCCTTGTTGTTCATATTGTCTATGTTTTATCCCGGAGTATTATTTCTCCACACTTCCCATAAGGTCAAACTCGGCAGCATCGGTGATGCGTACATTGTAGAAGTTCCCTATCTCCAGTTTACCTTCCTTTGTTGCTATAAGCACCTCTGTATCCACATCGGGAGAGTCGTATTCCGTGCGTCCTATGTAGTAGTCGCCCTCTACCCTGTCGATTATTGTCTTGTATGTATTCCCAATCTTTGCTTCGTTCAGCCTTGTCGAGATACGCTGCTGAATCTCCATGATGCGGTCGAGACGTTCCTGCTTCTTCTTCTTTGAAACTGAATCGCGGTAGTTCTCTGCTGCATATGTACCATCCTCTTCGCAATAGGCGAATGTGCCAAGACGGTCGAACTTCGCCCACTTGACAAACTCAATCAGTTCCTCGAACTCCTTGTCGGTCTCACCCGGGAAACCGACCATCATTGTTGTACGCAAGCATATGCCCGGCACCTCCCGGCGCATACGTTCCACGAGTGCATAGGTTTCCTCCTTTGTTACATTGCGCTGCATCTTCTTCAGAACCTTAGTGCTTACATGCTGCAATGCAATGTCGAGATACTTGCACACATTCTCTTTCTCGCGCATCACGCGCAACAGGTCGTATGGGAAATGTGTAGGGTATGCATAGTGCAGACGTATCCATTCAACCCCTGGTATTTCCGAAATCTTTCCCACAAGCTCTGCAATCGACTGTTTCCTGTAAAGATCCACTCCGTAGAATGTCAGTTCCTGGGCTATTATCTGGAACTCCTTTACGCCTTTGGATACAAGGTAGCGTACTTCGTCAAGAATCTCTTCCATAGGACGCGACTTATGCGCTCCGGTTATTATCGGAATAGCGCAATAGGCACAACGCCTGTTGCAACCCTCTGAAATTTTCAAATACGCATAATGCCCCGGTGTGGTAAGCACACGCTCGTTGGCAATCTCCTCGCGGTAGCTATGCTTCAATTCCTCGAGCAGGCTGTTCCAGTTGAACTTTCCGTAGAACTTATCAACCTGTGTGATTTCTTCACTAAGTTCCTTGAGATACCGTTCCGAAAGGCATCCCATAACATAAAGTCTCTTAAGCTCTCCTTCGTCCTTTAGCTTGCAGAACTCAAGAATCATATTTATCGATTCCTGCTTTGCATCGCCAATGAAACCGCAAGTGTTTATTACAACGATTTCACCGCAAGGGTCATCGCTGTCATGAAAGACCTCGTACCCGCACTCGGCAAGTTGTCTCATCAGATGCTCCGAATCGACAAGATTCTTGGAGCATCCCATAGTTATTATGTCTATGCGTCCTTTTTTCATAGTTTATCCAAAGAGTGAATCAACGAACTCTTCGCGGTTGAAAACCTGGAGGTGATCGATTCCTTCACCAAGTCCTATGTACTTTACAGGAATCTTGAAC
>CAZAIM010000025.1:0-23821 GCA_964485215.1 uncultured Bacteroidaceae bacterium
AGGCTTGTAAAATCCGAGGTCTGCCCCGATGAGGAGAATACAATAATAATAAAGGACTACTTCTTCGATGGGTATGATGTGAAGATAAGGTTCGAGACCGATGATATTCTTAACCCGCTAATAGATATGGATGAGCAGGATTTCGGGCCTACATCGGAGGCTTTCGGCACTCTTTACGGCGACGGTATGATAAGAATGTACCAGCCTACGGCATATACGTCTTATTACAGCAGCTGCGAAAAGTTCATATTGCAGTATATGACACTCTATGTTCCCGGGATGCAGGAGGGGTATAACACTGTCGGAACATTCGTCAATGCCGTTGAGTGGATTAGTGACGATGAGGCTGGAAAACTGATGCGTGAAGGGTATTAAGAAAAATGAAAAGTATGAAAGAAATAAATAGATGGTATATGGCGTGCCTTGCAATGGCTTTGTGTTGCTTGGTGTCGGCTTGTTCCGATGATGAAGGTGAAACTGCGGTCGAACTTTCCTTTACACAGCCTGAGGCGTTGAATGTGGCTCGTCTCGATAGTTGTGACAGTGTTGTCTCTTCGTTTGAATTGACTTCAAATGTTGCCTGGAACCTTTATAGCGACAGGATGTGGGTAAAACTCTCTCTTTCTCCGGATGGCGGCTATTTCAATGATATACAGGGTGGAGCAGGCAGTTACACGGTATATATAAAGGTTACCAACGATGCGCGCGATTTCAAGGATTCTCAGGCTATGGTAAATGTCGTGGCAGGTGAAAATTCACAGAATGTAGTTACGGTAGTGCGCAAGGCTAAGCAGCGTTTCTTTACCTTGTTGTCGAGCGATGGAGAGAAACTGGAGAGGGTTGAGATGAACCGCAATACTTCGGTATGGGTTGTTCCCGATGCCAATTTCGAATGTTCCATACTCTCTTCACCTGAATGGCTCGAGGAACCGGAGGCTCTGTCGGGAGGCTATACTCTGAATGTGTCGGCCGATTATATTCCTTATGAAGCGTCCGGAGTTCTTGTTTTTGGAAACATTGACGGTACGGCTCTATATGAACTGCCTGTCTCCTATGCAGGTATGAACCCTGCCGTAATCAGAATTGAGGGCGAGAATACGCCGTGGGGCTGGAAAGTGTCGCTCGATGGCAAGACATTCGTGCAGGAGACAACAACATCGGCCGACGAGGCTACAGAAAAGGTGGTAGAGGAAGCACTTGACTATTCTGTTACCTGTTTCAATTACGATTTCAGGCTGGTAGGTGCAGAACTCAACAGCGGCAAGTTGTCGTTGATGGATGAGGAGAATCCATGGATAAAGGCAATGCAGGACGAGAAGAATCCCTCCAGGGTAAGTGTTTCTGTGTCTCCTTTCAATGCAACTGCTGCAGCAAGGTCCCGTGACGGTTATCTTTTTGCTGTTCCTGCTGCGTTGTATAGCGACTTTGTCTCTTCTCTTGCTGCAAGCAGCGATGCCGATACATTTGTTGATGAGCACCAGTCTTTCGTGCTGGTCGAACTTCAGCAGAAGGATTTGGAAGGCAGTAATGGCTTCATTATAACAGATGGCAGTGGGGCTGCTGTACCTTGCGTAAAAGAAGAGGAGCATTATGAATGGCTATGCAGTGAGTTCTCTATAACCGACGTGACAACCTGTAATGTGGTGCCTGGCGAAAGCTATACAATTGATACAAGGCTGACAGCTGATGAGTGGAAGAAGAACTATGCTCTGACCGACCTCGAAGGAAACCAGCAGCGTGTCTCACGGTGGAATTTCAAGGCCGAACTTGGCAGTGACGGTATGTACAAGATTACAATTACTGTTCCTGCAACACTTGACAAGCCTATATTATTGCGCTTGTACACACCTCAGATAGTAAATATAAAGGCTCTTCTTATGAGACCTGTCGCAAAAGATAATTGATTGAACCAATGAAGAGGATAAGTCTATGTTTATGGGCTCTGTTTGTGTCGCTCACGGGAGTGGCATTGCTCGGTTGTTCCGATGAAAAGGATGTAGAGCAGGAGCAGTACGGCTATGTGCAGTTTAAGGTCGGAAAGTCTTCAACACGTTCCGGTGACAGACTGGAAAATATTGCCGATGCAAAAAAAATAAAGGTTTTTATTCAGTATAACGGCCATACAATAGAGCAGACACTGTTGCTTAATGCCTATGACAGCGAGAGTGCAGAGTATGGTCTGCGAAGCGATAAGCTACGTTTGCTGGCGGGTGAGTATAACTTTATCGGTTACATATTGTACGACAAGGTCGACAACGAACTGCAGAAGAGGGATGTCGACGAGTGCCGGTTCACTATTGTGCCTGGTGGCCTGTGTGTACAGGAGGTGCAGGCTGACGCTGTGGAGCGCGGACGTGTTTCGTTCAGGCTTGTGAAGCAGTGGACCGTAGAGACACGCGGAACCAATGATGATGGCAGTTACCCGTTCAGCAACATAAGGGTTGTCGATGTTACAGTGCAGAACCTTTTTACAAAGGAACTTACCACTATAAAGAAGATAAACGTAGAATATGTCGAGGATTTTGCGCAAGGGTCGGCCGATGAGGCTCTCTATCCAGGAATGAATGCGGAGACTTCATATGCACTGTGCGACACTGTTGTCTGGCTGACGGCCGGAGAATACCGTGTGCACCATTGTGTAACATACTCTGACAAGAATGGCAAGTCGATGCTTGCGACAGAGTATAACACAACAGAAGAGACTTTTGAGGTTGAGGATAATGCCGACACTAAGGATGTCGCGGTTCCCGTAAATCTCTCCGAAACTGCTGAGTATATAAAGGATTATATCGCACTCAAGGAGATTTGGGAGGCTCTCGATGGCCCGAACTGGAGTTATGCCGGTGATGTGGAGGCTGATGGTGCAAACTGGAACTTCAATAAGGATATTGACATGTGGGGCGACCAGCCTGGCGTTCAGCTCGATGCAAACGGACGTGTTGCCACAATATCCCTCGAGGGGTTTGGTCCTAAGGGGGTAGTGCCCGATGCCATCGGACAGCTGACAGAACTTGCAATACTTTATCTTGGCAGTCACTCCGACTTGCTTGGAGGGCATCTGTTTGGCCGTATAACACCGGATATGAGTGCCGAGCAGAAGAATGCGATACGTATGGATTATGCCAACAGAGTGCTTGAGAAGGATTTCCGTACAGGCTATTCCGAACTGTGGCAAAAGACAATAGAAATGGACCCGAAGGAAGAACCAATAAGAAAGGGAATATCTCTTAGCGGAATACATTTCGGTGATATGACAAACGGCATAACCGGCGTTTCAAAGGCTTTGCAGCGTTGTACCAAGCTTGAGCAGTTCTTTATTGCAAACTGCCCCATAACAGCCGACGGCTTTTTCCGTGATATTGAGCCCTCATCTCCATTCTATGAGGAACGGAATTCATTGAGCTGGAGCAACCTGACAACTCTTTACGATATTGAAATCTTCAACTGTCCGAAACTGACAGCACTGCCCGTCGAGATGCTTGCCGGTCTGCCCGAACTGCAGATGCTGAATGTTGCAAGCAACAAGGGAATATCGGGTGAACAGCTAAAGGCCGATTGGGAGACAATCATCAACGGTAATTGTGGCGATAAGCTGCAGGTCATCTATCTTGGATTCAATAATCTTGTGGAGACTCCATCGTATGAGAATCTGAGTAAGATGACAAAACTTGGAATGATTGACTGCACGAATAATATGCTCGAGAAGGTACATCCTTTCGGCAAGGGGATAAATCTTGCAAAGGTCTATCTCGACTATAACAGGATAAAGGAACTGACTGTTGCGCCCGATGGCTATTTCTGTGGCTATTCGCAGCTCGAGAGCTTCAGTGCATCCCACAACGAGATTACTGTTTTTCCCGATATCTTCAATGCAAAGTCGGTCTATGTTATGCAGTCGGTGGATTTCTCATATAACAGGATTTCCGCTTTTGAGAACGGCGATGCTTTCAAGGGCATAAATTCATCAATGGTGAACCTTACTGACAACCGTCTCGAGACATTCCCGGCAGTGCTGTTCAAGAGTGCTTCCCCTATAACGCAACTCATACTTGCCGGTAACGGAATGAAGGAGATTCCCGAAGGGGCATTGCAGGGCGAGAATGCCTTTCTGCTTCAGGCTCTCGACCTGAGCTATAATTACCTGAGCGAGTTGCCCGACGATTTCTATGCGCGTACGCTGCCTTACCTTGCAGGTATGGATTTGAGCTACAACCGTTTCTCTTCATTCCCGACAAAGCCGTTGAGCATATCCACGCTCAGCCGTTTCTTCATCCGTTATCAGCGTGACGAGAACGGAAACCGTTCGCTCAAGGAGTGGCCTACCGGGCTTTATACATGTCCGGCAATGGCTGTATTCTGCATAGGCGGTAACGACCTTAGGAAAATAGATGACTATATATCGCCGTATATAATGTATTTTGAGATAGCTGACAACCCGAATATTTCTATCGACCTCTCTACGGTGTGCGATTATATACGTGCAGGATACTATACCTTGATATATGACAGGAACCAGGACATACGCGGCTGCGATGCCTTGAACCTTGAAAAATGATTTTAATGCAATTAGGATATGACAGACAAATTATACAAGATAGCATTAGGATTCGCTCTTTGCTTTGTGCTTGCAGCTTGCAGTGACGATGATGGGAAAAGTGCAGGCTTTTCCATTGACAAGAGTGAGATTACATTTGCTGCCGAGGGCGGAAAGGATGTTGTGTTAGTTGAGGGTGATGACTGCTGGACTGTTTCGGTCTCTGAACCTTGGCTTTCAGTATCTCCGGCAAGCGGAACAGGTACAATGGCCTGCAATGTGGCCGTAGATTCTTCTTTGGTGAATGGAGTGCGTACTGCAACGGTACGTTTTGTTCCCCTGTCGTCTCCGGCCGTCACTCTCACTGTAAACCAGACTGGTTATGAGAAGATGATTGTTCCCGAAAACGACGAGATAAGGATTGAGTCATCGGCAAAACTTGAAGAACGTTATTTCGAGACAAATATAACAACGAATGTAAAGTTCAATGTCGAGATAGATTTCTTTGGCTCTGCCCAGGAGTGGCTTACTGTGAACGATACTTCTGTGGAACTGGACAAAGGTGCACGTCCGCGTACCGCAAAACTGCGCTTCGACTGGAAAATGAACACTGTTCCCGAGGAGCGTGTTGCAGAAATCAGGCTTGTTCCCGAGGGTGATGGCACAGAGACTATGTTGCCGTCTGTGATTTCCGTGTACCAGAAACCGGCACTGAAGATTGAGGACAACCGTACCGGCGATTCAATAGCACTGGTAGTTATGTATGAGCGTATGAACTGCTGGAGCGATGCTTGGGACACCGGAGAAAACATGCAGTACTGGAGCGGTGTCTCCTTGTGGGAGGCCAAGGACAAGGATTTGCCTTCGCCCGATGCTGTCGGACGTGTGCGTTCGGTTCAGTATTTCCTCATCAACACCAAGGAAACAATACCGGCCGAGGTTCGTCATCTCAAGTATCTGGAATCGTTGTCAATCTCGAGCAACGTAAATACAATGCTTCTTGATATTGAGCTTGGCAGCGAGATTTGTGAACTTGAGCACTTGAAGAACCTTACGATTTTCTCTTATGGTCTTGTGTCATTGCCTGAAGAATTTGTGAAACTTGGCAAAACTCTTGAGACGCTCGACCTGAGTGCGAACAACTTTACCGAGATTCCTCCTGTGCTCACTGAAGAGAACTTTCCCAAACTCAAGTCGCTTAGTTTTGTAGCATCCCGCAGATGGAACATAGCCGACCTTCGCCGCAAGGATGAATATGATACAGGTATAGGCCTGCACATAAATGCAGGTACCGATGATGCCTTCCGCAGGCTTCTGTTGTGGGAGAATCTTGAGGAACTGTCGTTCTCAAACTGTTATATCGAGGGTGAACTGCCCGACTTCAGGGTTGGTGAGGATGGAGTTGCCGCATATACCCAGGCCGATGTTGATGCCTGGGGCGGCGATACAATCCAGTATCTTGCCGACAATGCTGTACCAAAGATACTTCCCAACTGCAGGATGTTGAGACTGAACCTGAACTTCTTTACCGGCGACTTGCCCGAATGGCTTCTCTATCATCCTCGTCTGCTTGAATGGGCTCCCGACCTGCTTGTGTTTAACCAGCAGGAGCAGGGGGTGAACTCAGCCGGTGAGCATGTACGATTCAGCAACGAGCCGAAGACGTTTGACTACTATTATGATGTGTTCCCAGGAACAAGGGAGAAATTTGAATTCAAAGAAGAGATAACAGAAGAGTAATTATGAAAGCGAAACTAGTTATATTTTCAGCCTTGTTTGCCTTCGCGCTGTCATCTTGTGATGATACGGATTTTGCAAACGATATTGCCCAGCCCGACAAACCATCCTCGTTGCCTACTGCCGATGCGGTAGAGGGTGAGCTGCTTATAAAGTTCTCGTCGGAAATGACTGGAATCCTGGATGATTATTTTGCATCCCGTCCGGCTGTTTCAGGTGTTGCTACACGTAGTGGCATTCCATCGACCGATGAGGTGCTTGGCATATTGGGTGCCTACAGTTTTGAGCGTGTATTCCCGGTTGACCCTCGCACAGAAGAGCGTACACGTGAGGCTGGTCTTCACTTGTGGTATAAGGTGTGCTTTGACGATAATGTAAACCTTGAGACCGCAATGGATGAACTTTCCAGGCTTGGTGAAATTTCAAAGATTCAGTGTAACAGAAGAATATACCGCATAGACAACAGGGTTGCAACAGAACATATTGCGGCGCGTGTAACACGCACGGCTGACGATATGCCTTTCAACGACCCGGAACTGGCATTGCAGTGGAGTTATGTCAATAGGGGCGGTTATGATTTCGAGCAGCCTTGGGCCAAGGCTGTTGCAGGTTGTGACGTTGGTTGTGAAGAGGCGTGGAAACTATGCACCGGAGACAGTTCCATTATAGTCGGTGTTATGGATGAAGGTGTCATGTGGGAGCATCCCGACCTTAGATCCAATATCTGGGTGAATGAAGATGAAACCTATGCTTCGGACAGCGACAATGACGGCAACGGCTATGCCGGAGACCGTTATGGCTATAATTTTGCATCGGACCGTGGATATATATCTACAACCGCGACAAATGATACCGGCCACGGAACTCACGTTGCCGGTACTATTGCGGCCGTGAACAATAACGGAATAGGTGTCTCCGGCATTGCCGGCGGTGATGCTGCGGCAGGCAAAGGTGGTGTGAGGATAATGTCGTTGCAGATATTTGATGACAGCCGTGCATCGACTGTGGCAATGGAAGCGAAGGCTTTCAAGTATGCAGCTGACAATGGTGCTGTGGTCATGCAATGCAGTTGGGGCTACAATTCGGCCTATGCGAACATAATGCAGGGATATACTCCAGGCCCTTCAACACAGGAGGAGTGGGAGACTCTGTATCCGCTTGAGAAAGAGGCTATAGATTACTTTATTAACAATGCTGGTTCTCCCAACGGTGTGATTGACGGCGGTATTGTCGTCTTTGCTTCGGGCAATGAATTTGCCGGTATGTCGGCTTACCCTGCCGCATATTCCAAGTGCATTTCTGTCAGTGCCGTCGCTGCCGATTATACACCTGCAACATATACCAATTTCGGCGTAGAGGTTGACCTTTCTGCTCCCGGCGGTGATGGCGACTACTACGGTACTCCTGGCAGTGACTACAGCAATGCCGGAATGATATATTCTACTATAGTTGCCGAGGGCAGGCCAACATATGGTTTCTATGAGGGCACTTCGATGTCGTGTCCGCACGTTTCGGGTGTCATAGCTCTTGGTCTCTCGTATGCCGTTGAGCAACGCCGTCATTTCCGTGCCGACGAGTTTGTAGAGCTTGTATATAGTACAGCCGATGAGATTGACCGTTATTTTACAGGCGAGAAAATGTCCTATTACAACCACTCTTCTCCAGGTTCGGCTGCCACACGGACCGAACTCTCCAAATATGTGGGCAAAATGGGTCGTATGGTCAATGCAGCGGCTTTGCTGAAGGCTGTGGAGAGTGCCGGAAGTGATATGAAATTGCCTAACATATACATTGCTCCCGGCAAGAGTGTAACTGTTGACCTTGCGCGTTTCTTTGTCGACGGCGAGAGGCTGCAATACAGTGCAAGGATTGCAGATTCTGCCATTGCTACAGCAAGCGTAACCGGCACATGTTTGACGGTCGTAGGTGTTGCAGAGGGCTTCACTCAGTTGTACATAACTGCCGGTGGCAAGGAGTATGAGGTGATGGTTACTGTCCGTAACGGGGCTAACAGTAGCGGATGGATGTAATATGTTGTAGCTGTTTCTGAATGAAAAGGGGGGTATTCGGGCTTCTGGCTCTTCTTCTGTTTTTCAGTGCGACACTTTCACAAGCGCAGGAAAAGATGCTTGTCTCGCGAGAGGCCTTGGATTCGCTTATGTCTCCACGGCTGATGCCGCAAGGCAGCAGTGTACTGCTCTTTGAGACAACGCTTAGGGATATGGGGGTGATATATGAGAATGCTTCGCCGAGAGAAATCTGCTACCCGTTTGTCAATGTCGGCCGTGAGCCGGTGGCTGTAACAAGAATTACGACAAATTGCGGATGTACAAAGGCTGAGATTTGCGATAGTCTTATACAGCCTGGCGAGAAGGGGGTAATAAGGCTCACTTTTAACCCTCGCAGGCGTTCCGGTACAGTTGATACAAATGCTTTTGTCTATTCATCATTTTCTTGCGATGAGCCGTTTGCCAAACTGACTCTGCTGGGAAACGTAATAGACAATGATGAATGGAATCATTTGCCTTGCAGAATGGGTGTGCTCAGACTGAAACGCGTGGCGGTGTCGTTTGAACCGGTGAAGGCCGGTACTAAACCGCAGCAGCGTATACCCTGTGCAAACATCGGAACCACTCCTTTGTCTCTTTCTGCCAGGTTGTTGCCGGCATTTGCGACGTTATCTACAGAACCCGCGGAGATTGCTCCGGGAGAGGAGGGGGACATAGTAATAACCATTGACAGCAATAAACTGCCTGTTGACGCGCCTCGTTCCTTCAATGTGGTAGTAGATGGCGTTGAAGGACGTATATCGGACAGAACTATAAAAGTGACATTAGAAAATTGAAGATATTTATGAAGACATTCTTAAAGACAATTGCATTTATGCTTCTCCTTTCGGGCGTAGCAGCCTGTTCTTCGGATGATGAGTTTACGCCGCAGTCTCTTGAGGTTACCCCAAACAACATATCCGGTATATGGGCACTTGCTGAGGTGAATGGGGAGCCTTTGCCCGACGGACTGTATTGTTATATTGAGTTTGTACGCAGGGAGAGGACGTTTACAATGTACCAGAAATTTGACAGTATGTATCCGCGCCGTCTGACCGGAAAATTCTCCATAACACAAGATGAGTACAAAGGATATATTCTCAGCGGCAAGTATGACTTTGGCGCAGGTGACTGGAACAATTCGTATATTGTGACAGACCTTTTTGAGGAATCAATGGTGCTTACCGTTGACTCGGAGAATGGCGAGGTCAGCAAATATGTCCGTTGCAATGAGGTGCCCGAAGATATTCTCGACTGTTTTGAGCCGGCTGTACGGGAACTTTGAAGCGTTTTTGTATGCCAAATAGGCTCCGGGAGATAAAAAAATGCGTTTTTTTATCTGTTTACGGAACAAAATGCCTATATTTGCATTGTATTTATCGGGTTTCCTTTAACTGAGGGGCCTTCAATCAATTTATTACATTCTTTTTTTAGATTTCAATCAGGTGACAAATCCGTTCAGGATTGGACTGCCACACATCAATTTATGTATCATATTGAACAATTAAGGAGCAAGGAGATTGCCGATTTGCAGTCAATTGCTCAAGATTTAGGAATCAAAGGCATTAAATCTCTGGATAGGGATTCGTTGATTTATCGTATTCTTGACGGGCAGGCTATGCAGAACAGCAAGAGCGGTGCGCCGGCAGTGGTAAAAGAGGAAAACAGAATGAATCGTCGCGAGCATCGTCGTCATCGCATACATTCCGATGCACCTAACAAGGTTTATTCGGCAAGTGGCGAAACCGCTGTCAAGCATGAGAACACTTCTGCTGCTAAGCCTGTTAAAGAGGTTTCTGCCGCAGTGGAGACGAAGACGGTCGCTGTCGACGTTCATGAGGAACCTGCTGTAGCCCAAACAGCTGCACCACTCAATGAAGAGCAGCCCAAACAGCCAAAGAAACGTGGTCGTAAACCAAAGGCAGAGACAGTAGCTAACGAAACTGCCCAGGAAACAAAGGCTGAAACCGAAGTCCCGGCAGCAACAATAGAGACAGCAACTGTAGAAACTGTTGCCGAGGAGGCTGCTACACCAAAGAAGCGCGGACGCAAGCCAAAGATCAAGAAGGAAGAGACGGTTCTCCCGGTACAGCCCGAAGAGCAGCCCGAGCCGGTTGTTCAGGAGGTGTCGGAGGAGAGTGCCGGTGAGGCTTTTGTTGCTATAGAGGATTTGCCTACAGATTCCAAGGAACTTCCGGCTGAGCTTGTGGACAAGTTCGAGAAGAATGGCAAGGAGCATAAGCGCAACGACAAGAACCAGCGTAAGCAGAACGGCGACAAACAGCAGATCGAAGAAAAGCAGCCTGCAAAGCCACAGTACGACTTTGCCGATGTATTGCGAGTGGAGGGCGTGCTTGAGATTATGCCCGATAATTACGGCTTCCTCCGTTCCTCCGATTACAATTATCTTGCATCGCCCGATGACGTATATGTATCGCAATCGCAAATAAAGCTATATGGCCTTAAGACCGGTGACGTTGTTGAGGGTATCATACGCCCGGCAGCGGCCGGCGAGAAATATTTCCCGCTTGTAAAGGTTAACCGTATAAACGGAGCGTCGCCCGACCTTGTGCGAGACCGTGTTTCGTTCGATAACCTGACACCGCTCTTCCCCGAGGAAAAATTTACTCTTTGCAGCGGCAGTTACGACAACCTTTCGGCGCGTGTGGTAGACCTCTTCTCACCAATCGGCAAGGGACAGCGAGGTCTCATTGTTGCACAGCCTAAAACCGGTAAGACTATGCTGCTCAAGGATATAGCTAATGCTATTGCAGCAAATCATCCCGAAGCATATATGATTATGCTGCTCATTGACGAACGTCCCGAGGAGGTTACCGACATGGCACGTTCGGTAAATGCCGAGGTTATTGCCTCTACATTCGACGAACCGGCTGAACGTCATGTTAAAATTGCCGGTATTGTGCTTGAGCGCGCAAAGCGTATGGTTGAATGTGGTCACGACGTTGTCATTTTCCTCGATTCGATAACACGTCTTGCGCGTGCCTATAATACGGTTTCGCCAGCATCGGGCAAGGTGCTTTCGGGCGGTGTCGATGCCAATGCCTTGCACAAACCCAAACGTTTCTTTGGCGCGGCGCGTAACATAGAGAACGGCGGTTCGCTCACTATCATCGCAACAGCCCTCATTGATACCGGTTCAAAGATGGACGAGGTTATTTTTGAGGAGTTCAAGGGTACCGGCAATATGGAGCTGCAGCTCGACCGTTCACTTGCCAACAAACGTATATTCCCGGCTGTTAACATTATAGCTTCTTCTACTCGTCGTGATGACCTGTTGCTCGACCGACAGACGCTCGACCGTATGTGGATACTCCGCAAATATCTTGCCGATATGACCTCTTTGGAGGCCATGGAGTTCGTTAAGGATCGTCTTGAAAGGACAAAGGATAATGAGGAGTTTCTTATGAGCATGAATTCATGATTTGAAATGAATAAAAACAAACATACGCGTTATATAATTGATGAAATGAGGGTGACCCAAAAGAAAAAGGGTTACCTTCATTGTTTTTACAGACAGCATATGTTTTTTTTGATTTTTTTGAATAATATTCGTATGTTTGCAGCATAAACATAAAATTTATTGCCTATGAAGCATAGCGTATAATTCAATACGCACATTTTAGACATATTGGAAAAGCGTTTTAGCTTTATTCTTTTGCTTTGGAAGTTTGGCGACTAAAAAAAGACAAAAAAGAATAACGGTTGAGATGCTCGTGCCTATGGCGCGGGCTTTTAGTTGTTCTTTTGTCGAGGTTACGCCAAACACCCCAAAGCAAGGATATACTAATTGTTCTGCGCTTTTTTTTGTGCGTATAAGTGAGATGTTAAGGAACAACGGAGCGACCTGAAAAGCCGGTAAGTGAGTAGGGGGAATAATTTAAATTTTGAATAAGATGAAAAAGATTATTTTGATAATATTGTTGGCACTTCTTACATTTAGTGTTTCTTATGCATATGCTGATGGTAGAAGAAGTTGTTCTGTGTATAACAACGCAGATTATACTGCGGAATTACTAAATGGTTCAACAATGGCACAAGCAAATAAAGATGGAAGAATATTCGTTTCTGTCAAGGTAAGTGGCCCTCAAATATCTTCATACAGAAATGGTTCTTTAAAAGTTCAAGTATATGTAAATGCCATTGATAGAACATCGAAGACTGTAGCAGGAACTGGTGATAAAACTATATATGTCAAAGATTCTCCATATTCTTCTTCAGCATCTGGATCTGAATCCATAACGATTGAAGGTTTAACACCAAATGTATATTATGAAATTAGTATTGATAATGCAACATGTAACTAATTGATAACAATAACAATTTAACGTAAGTTAGATTATAAGAAAGAGGGTGACCCAAAAAGCCCGTTATTTGAACAATCAACCCTGTTAGAGCATATTCTAGCAGGGTTGTGTTCTTTGTAAAATGACTTTCTGGTCACCCTCTTAGGTAAGCAATATTGCATAAACAAGATGCAGGCTCCCGCCTAAAAGGTGTGAGCCAGCATCTTTGTACAATTATTCCTATGCGTTCTTAGAACGGAAGGTCGTCGGGGTCGTTTGCTGCCTTGCTGAAATCGGGGACTTCTACCTTAGGCGCGTTGATTGCCGGTGCCTCTGTCTGCATTGGAGGAATTGCGCTGCCTCTCTCTACCTTCCAGGCACGGATGTCGTTGTACCAGCGACCGTTGTATTCGCGTGCGTTGATGTCGAACGACACAGTGAGTTCATCGCCTGCCTGAATATTGAACTGTGCTATCTTGTCAGCACCGAATACGTTGAAACATAGTTTCTTGGGGTATTGCTCATGGGTTTCGAGAACGTATTCCTGTGTTTTCCACTCGTTTCCTGTCTTTGAAATGCCGCCTCTCTCGGGGAGCACTGCAATAATTTTACCTGTAATTTCCATAATTGTCTTCAAATTCGGTGGCGAAAATAGTTCTTTTCTGTACGAAAAACAATTTTTTCTGCCCATTTTTTGCTATGTTTAATATATAGTTTTATCTTTGTAGTTAGCGCGCGTGTGCGCGAATGAAATTGTCTAATCAAATAAAAACGTTATATTATGAATTTTACAGTATCAAGTTCATTGCTTTCGTCTCGTTTGCAGACTATCAGCCGTGTAATCAATTCAAAGAATACTATTCCGGCATTGGATTGTATTCTGTTTGAGCTGGTGAACAACAAGCTTACCTTGACGGCTTCTGACCCCGACAACACTCTGAATACTTCGCTGGAGGTTGTTGATTGTTCCGAGGATTTCAGTTTTGCAATATCTTCAAAGATTCTCATCGATTCGCTGAAGGAGATTTCTGAGCAGCCAATCCGTTTTGAGGTCAAGAGGGAGACCTTGGAGATAACAATCTATTATCTCAACGGCAAGTATAGCCTTGTGGGACAGAATGCCGACGAGTATCCTTCGGCTGCGGTGCTTGGTGAAGATGCTGTTGCAATATCTGTTCCAACAAAGGTGCTTTCAAGCGGAATCTCCTGCTCTTTGTTTGCTGCGGCCGATGATGAAGTGCGCCCGGTTATGTGTGGTGTCTATTTCGACTTCACACCCGAGAGTATAACACTTGTTGCGTCTGATGGCCATAAACTGGTACGTTGCCGCGACTATTCTGTTACAGGTGCTGAAAAGTCGGCGTTCATCCTTCCAAAGAAACCGGCAACACTCCTGAAGAATCTTCTCGGTAAGGAGGAGCAGGAGCAGGTTGCAGTTGAGTTCGATGGCCGTTTCGCTATTTTTGATATGGGTGACTACAGGCTTGTTTGCCGTCTTTTCAACGGACGCTATCCTAACTACAATTCTGTGATTCCGCAGAATAACCCTCACAAGCTCACTGTCGACCGTGCAGCAATGATAAGCACTCTGCGCCGTGTGGCAATCTTCTCGTCACAGGTAAGCCTTATCAAGCTTCATCTTGAGGAAAACAAGGTGGTCATTTCTGCTCAGGATACAGATTTCTCTACTTCGGCCGAGGAGAGCATTGCTTGCAGCTACGATGGCGCAACGATGAATATAGGCTTCCGTGCATCGTTCCTCATCGATATTCTCAACAATATACCAGGGCAGGATGTCGTTGTTGAACTTGCCGACCCGTCACGCGCCGGTGTTATCGTTCCTGCCGAGCAGGTTGACAAGCAGGAACTGCTTATGTTGTTGATGCCAATGATGCTGACCGAATAGTTATGAAACTTAATCTTAAAAAACCGATAATATTCTTTGACCTTGAGACTACGGGTACCGACATTTCAAAGGATCGTATAGTGGAGATATGCTACATTAAGGTTTATCCCGATGGTCGCGAGGTTGAGTATATCAGGCGTGTGAACCCCGGGGTACACATTCCTGAGGCTGCTTCGGCTGTTCATGGCATATATGACGAGGATGTCAAGGATGCTCCGTTGTTCAAAGAGGTGGCACGGGAGATTGCTAATGAGTTTGAGGGGTGCGACATTGCCGGTTTCAACAGTAACCGTTTCGACCTGCCATTGCTTGCCGAGGAGTTCCTCAGGGCGCAGGTAGATATAGATTTGTCGCGTCACAATGCAATTGACGTACAGGTACTTTACCACAAACGTGAGCCAAGAACTTTGGCCGCAGCCCACAAGTTTTATTGCGGTTCTGAGTTTGACAATGCTCATAGCGCGCTTGCCGATACTCGTGCTACGTACAATGTGCTGAAGGCTCAGCTCGACTATTATGATGACCTCGAGAATGATATGGAAACTCTTTCCAAAGAATCTTCGTTTACGAACAATGTCGATTTTGCGGGACGTATCGTGTATGATGCTGACGGAAGAGAGGTCTTCAATTTCGGCAAATACAAGGGAATGCCGGTTGATGCGGTCCTTGACCGCGACCCGGGCTATTACGGCTGGATGATGAATGGCGATTTTCCGCTTAACACAAAGCAGGTTCTTACAAGAATAAAGCTTCGTGGGTTAAAAAAATAATAGCTACAAATGCTTAAAGGAAAAAAGATAGTTTTAGGTGTAACAGGGAGCATTGCAGCCTACAAGGCTGCAATGCTGGTACGCCTGTTGGTCAAGGAAGGTACTGAGGTGCAGGTTATAATGACACCGGCGGCAAAGGAGTTCATAACACCGCTTACTCTCTCAACCTTGTCGGGTCGTCCGGTACTGTGCGACTTCTTCAATGCCGGGAGCGGTGCGTGGAACAGCCACGTTGAACTTGGTCTTTGGGCCGACGCTATGGTTGTTGCTCCGGCAACAGCATCTACGTTGGGTAAGATGGCTAACGGTGTTGCCGATAATCTGCTTGTTACCTCATACCTTTCGATGAAGGCTCCGGTGTTCATTGCTCCGGCGATGGACCTCGATATGTTCGCGCATCCATCGACGCAGAGGAATATAGAGGTGCTGAAGGGGTATGGCAACAGCATCATTGAACCGGCAGCCGGGGAACTTGCCAGTCATTTGAATGGCAAGGGACGCATGGAAGAACCGCATAATATTGTGCAGCAGCTCAAGAATTTTTTTTTGCGCAGCGGTGAACTGTGCGGTAAACGGGTGTTGATAACTGCTGGCCCTACATATGAGAAGATAGACCCGGTACGTTTTGTGGGTAACTATTCATCGGGCAAAATGGGCTTTGCTATTGCCGAGGAGTGTGCAGCACGTGGGGCTGATGTCACGCTGATTGCCGGCCCTGTATCCATGCAGTGCAAGCATCCGAACATAAAGCGTGTAGATGTTGAGTCAGCATTGCAGATGTATGATGCCGCTATGGCTGAATTCCCCTCGTGCGATGCCGCAATCCTGTCGGCTGCTGTGGCGGATTATCGCCCTGCCGTACAAGCCTGTGACAAGATAAAGCGCACAGAGGCTTCAATGACACTTGAACTTGAGGCGAATCCTGACATTGCTGCTGCTCTTGGTAAGGAGAAAAAGAGTTGCCAGTGTCTGGTGGGCTTTGCCCTTGAGACGTGCAATGGCGAGGAGCACGCACGTGCCAAGTTAGAAAAGAAGAATCTTGACTTCATTGTCTTGAATTCGCTCGAGGACAAAGGAGCCGGTTTTGCCTGTGACACAAACAAAGTAACGATAATTGACCGTAATGGCAAGAACGAGTATCCGTTGAAGAGCAAGGCCGGAGTGGCGAAGGATGTTGTTTCGCATCTTGCAAGACTGTTGCTTCTTATGGCATTTTTCCTGTTTCCTGCCGGAGCAAGTGCGGAGGGAGAGGAACTGAATGCCAATGTCACTCTCAATGCCTCCAAGGTTCAAGGAAGCAACACCGAGGTCTTTACACAACTCGAAGAGGCTTTGCGTGATTTTATCAATACCAGGAAGTGGACTGCTAACATGTACGAGGATGTTGAACGCATTGACTGCAGTTTCTCCTTTATTGTAAACTCTTATTCAAATGACGGCTCTTTCGATTGTTCGCTAATGGTGCAGGCTACGCGTCCGGTCTTCGGCTCATCCTATACCTCCACTGTTTTCAAGTACGAGGATAAAAGTATTAAGTTCAAGTACCAGCCTTTTGACCGCCTGGAGTTTGTGGAGGACAATCTTGACAATAATCTTACAGCAGTTGTCGCATTCTATGTCTATATGATAATAGGAATTGATCTCGACACTTTCGGTGAGCTTGGCGGCAGCGAGTTTCTTAACAAGGCACTTGCCATTGCCGGCAATGCGCAGAATCTGGGCGATGCAGGCTGGCGCGCCGGCGGCAACAGCAATAATCGTCATACAATAATAGACGATTATATGAACGGTGCAATGGAGCCTGTACGCAAGATGATGTACAGATATCATCGTCTGGGGCTTGACACGATGTTCAGGAATTCTGAAGGGGGGCGCAAGGAGGTTGCAACGGGCATATCGATGTTGAAGAAGGCCTACGAAGACCGCCCGATGGCATATTTTACAAAGCTCTTCACCGAATACAAGGTCGACGAGATAGTGAATGTCTTCTCGAAGTCTACCGCCGACGAAAGAAAGAGCGTAGTCGAGATACTTTCAAGCATAAATCCCTCTCTTTCATCGGAGTGGGACAAGATAACAAAGAGTAATAACTAAGCAAGACTATGCTGAAACATATAACGATACGTAACTTTGCACTTATAGAGCACGTGGATATTGATTTCTGCGAGGGGCTTTCTGTGATTACCGGTGAGACCGGTCACGGAAAATCGGTCTTTCTTGGTGCTATGTCGATGCTCCTTGGGCAACGTTCCGATGCCAAGGCTGTGCGTGAAGGGGCTGACCGTTGCGTGATAGAGGGATGCTTTGATGTGTCGGGCTTCGGGCTCGAGGGCTTCTTCGAGGAGAATGAACTTGACTATGACACTGAGTGCATTATACGTCGCGAGGTGTCGGCTGTGGGTCGTAGCAGGGCGTTCATAAACGATACTCCGGTGTCGGTCGCTCAACTGAAGGAAATAGGCAGCTATCTGATAGACATACACTCACAGCATCAGAATCTGTTGCTCGGCGACAGGAACTACCAGCTGGCTGTTCTTGATATTATGGCATCGAATAGTGACAGGATTGCGCTCTACAAGGAGAAATATAAAACCTATGTGGCAAAGCAGCGTGAGCTTGCACGGCTTGTGGAGGATTTAGAGAAGAGCCGTCGCGATGAGGACTGGCTTCGTTTCCAACTTGCCGAGTTGGAGGCGGCTCTGCTGAAGGAAGGTGAAGTAGAGGAACTTGAAATTGAAGAGCAGCAACTGTCGCATGCCGAGGAGATACAATCCGCGCTTTATGGTGCATATAATGCTATAGATGGTGACGAAGAACGTGCTTTGCTGCGCACAGTGCGCGATGCTGCGAATGCCCTTTCAAGGATAGCTGTGCATTATGGTGCTGCAGAGCAGCTTGCCGAACGCCTTGAAAGCAGCTACATAGAACTCAAAGATTGTTGCGAGGAACTGCAGCAGCGTGCTTCGGTCGTGCAGTTCGCACCCGACCGTCTGGAATGGGTGCAGCAACGCTTGGCGCAGATATACAATCTGCAGAAGAAGCATCGTGCAGGCTCTGTTGACGAACTTATGGCTCTTCAGCAGGAGTTTGCATCAAGGCTCGGCCGTATAACCTGCGGCGATGAGGAGATTCTTGCAGCGGAGCGCGAGATTGAAGGGATGCGAGGAGAACTTAGACGGGCAGCTGCTGAGTTGACCGTGCTGCGCAAGGAGAGTGCAAAGCGTCTGCAGGATGATATTGTTGCAATCCTTGTGAACCTTGGTATGCCGAAGATTCGATTTGAGGCCGACTTCAAGGAAACTTCCGATTTTACAGCCTTGGGCTGCGATATTGTGACTTTTCTCTTCTCGGCAAACAGCAGCAGCGTTCCGCAACCGTTGAGCGATGTTGCTTCGGGTGGCGAAATGGCTCGTGTGATGCTTGCTTTGAAGTCGCTTGTGGTTTCGGGCAAGAAACAGCCTACACTTGTTTTCGATGAGGTTGATACCGGTGTTTCGGGTGTGCTTGCCGAACGTATGGGCAGGCTTATGCAGCAGATGGGCGGCAACGGATGTCAGGTTCTTAGCATAACCCACCTTCCTCAGGTTGCAGCCTTGGGTGCGCAGCACTACAAGGTTTATAAGGAAGAGACTGTGAAAGGAACGGTAACAGATATTATAAAACTGGGACAGGAGGAGCGTGTGCATGAGATTGCTCAGATGATGAGCGGCGAGGTGCTTACCGATGCTGCGCTCGACAATGCGGCTCTGCTTCTGTCGAAATCATAAAAAATATGGTGAACACAAATGAAATGATATTCGGCGTACGCGCCGTGCTAGAGGCTCTTGATGCAGGCAAGGAGGTTGACAAGATTCTTGTAAAGCGTGATATACAGAGTGATTTGTCGAGGGAACTCTTCTCGGCTCTTAAAGGCAGGACAATACCGGTGGTGCGTGTGCCGGTGGAGAAACTGAACCGCATAACACGCAAGAACCATCAAGGGGTGATTGCATATATTTCTGCTGTGGAATATGCACATGTAGACACTCTTGTACCCACACTTTACGAAGAGGGAAAGAGCCCGTTCCTTGTGCTGCTCGACGGTATTACCGATGTCCGTAATTTCGGCTCCATTGCCCGCACTTGCGATTGTGCCGGTGCCGATGCCATTATAATTCCGGCTCATAACAGTGTTACTGTAAATGCCGATGCCGTAAAGACTTCGGCCGGTGCGCTGCATACACTTCCTGTCTGCCGTGAAAAGAATATTACCGAAACACTCAAGTATCTTAAGGCTTCGGGAATCCGTGTGGTGTGTGCGACAGAAAAGGGAAGGCAGAACTATACGGCTGTGGACTATACAGAACCTGTATGCATTGTTATGGGTGCCGAGGATACCGGTATTCCTCGCGAACATCTTGCGCTATGCGACGAATGGGTATCAATTCCGCAGTTCGGCAATATCGAGTCGCTGAATGTCTCTGTAGCAACCGGTGTGCTGCTTTATGAGGCTGTGCGTCAACGTCACCAGAACGATTAAAGATATGAGAAGATATATATATGTGTTTGCAGCATTGCTCTCAATTGCAGGTGCGGCTGCGCAGAAGCTGCCGAAGGATGTTGCCAAGGCACGCCAGTCTATGGCTACAGTGTTGGCTTATGATAATGGCGAGTTGCAAGGCAGCGGAACCGCTTTCTTCCTTGGAGATAACGGAGAACTGCTTGCTCCGTATTCGCTTATTGCCGGTGCAGACAGTGCTGTGGTGATAGACACCGACGGCAAGGTGCGCGAGGTAAAGCATATTGTCGGTGTCAATGAAATGTTCAACTGTGTGAAGCTTCGTGTTGCATGGGACAAGAAGATAAGGCCATTGGCGGTATCGGGCACTGCTGTAAGTGTGAACGACAATCTCTATATGCTCTCCTATGGTGCCAAAAAGAGCGGTGCTGTAGAAACCGTAAGAGTGTCTTCTGTCGACTCGGTATATTCCTGTGCTTACTATGCCCTTGCAAGTCCTATGAAGGATAAGTTCATTGGCCTGCCTTTGCTGAACGGAAAGGGTGAACTGGTCGCCTTTATGCAGCCTGCAGCGGCACGCGACACTGTAAACAGTTATGCAGTGGGGGCATATCTTGCCGAAACACTTCTTCCGCAGTCTATGAACTATGGAAGAGGATATTACCCTTCAATGCGCATACGCACTGCACTTCCTTTGGATAAGGAGGCTGCCTTATCTTGTCTTTATATGCAGTCACTGGTGGGTGACAGCATATCCTATGCGGCTACAGTTGAGGATTATATCGCATTGTTCCCCAACAGTTACGAGGGGTATCTGTCCAAGGCTGAGTATGTTGCGGTATACCGGCGTGATATGGACCTTGCTTCTTCTGCCTGGGAGAATGCTTTGTCACTTGCAGAGAATGATGCTGAGGTTTACTTTGCAAAGGCAAAGGTTCTCAATGCTATTGTGCAGAGCGGTGATACGGTTTCGAGTGCAGAACTGTCGTATGAGAACGCTATGTCTGTACTCGAAAAGGCAATAGAGACCGACAACCAGCCATTGTATGTCAATTATAAGGCCGATATGCTTCTCTCCCGTGGTGAGTATGCTGCGGCGTCGCAGTGCTACGAGTCGCTTGCGTTGACTTCTATGCGCTCACCCGAACTGTTTGCGAAGGCATCCCAGTGCCAGAATTCGCTACAGAATTTTGACAGGGCCGTGGAGTTGCTCGACAGTGCCATAAATTGTTTTGGCGACAACAAGAGGGGATATGCGCCTTACTTGCTTACACGTGCCATAGTAAAGGCTACGGCAAAGAGATACCGTGAGGCTGTCTTTGATTTCAATACATATGAACAGATTGCCTCTCCAGGGCTTGGTGCGGCATTCTATTATATGCGTGAGCAGGCCGAGGTCAATGGCAGAATGTACCAGCAGGCACTGAATGATATTGAGACTGCAATTTACCTTGACCCACAGAATGTGCTTTATTATGTGGAGAAAGGCCTGCTGTGCTATCGTGTCAAGATGAACGACGAGGGGATAAGAACCCTTGAGGAGGCTAAGAAGATTGCTCCCGAGGCCGCCGATGTCTATTATCTCCTTGGGAAATTTTATATACAGAATGGTGACAAGGTGCGTGCTGTCGCAAATCTTGAACAGGCTCTCTCACTTGGTCACCCTGATGCTGCAGCAGCTCTGCAGGAAACACAGAAGAAAACTGCCCTGTAAAGAATGAGAACACTGCTATTGTTTCTGGCACTTGCTCAGCCTGTGCTTTCGTTTGGCGACTTTTTGTGCCCGAACTTCTCTTATAGCTATTGTGCAGAGAGGGGTGATGACGATTATGCCAAGGGGATAGAGGCGTACAGGGCAGGGCGATACAACGATGCTGTCGGGTTTTGGAAGCGTGCTGCAAAGGATGGAAATGCCAAGGCACAGTGTAATCTTGGCAGTTGCTATCTGAAAGGAACAGGTGTCGAGCAGGATTATAGCAGTGCGGTAAAGTGGTTCAAGAAGGCCGCAGCACATGGTAATGATGTTGCCCAATGCAATCTTGGGAATTGCTGTTTCAATGCCTATGGTATACGGCAGAATTTTGAGCAGGCGGTAGAATGGTACAGGCTTTCTGCCAATAGCGGAAATGCTGCCGCCTTGACGAACTTGGGTCTGTGCTACAAGGACGGGCTTGGTGTTGAGACAAGTCCTGAGGCTGCATTTGAGTGCTTCTATGAAGCCGCAGATTATGGTTACGCACAGGCGCAGAACGAACTTGGCGAGTGCTATTACTTTGGTGCCGGTGTTCAGCAAAATCTGGACGAAGCTATATACTGGTATTCTATGGCTGCAGCTGCCGGCAATGCCGATTCTCAGTATAATCTTGCCCTCTGTTATGCCTCTGGCGATGGAGTGGTGCCCGATGATAGGATAGCTGCGGAATGGTATCTGAAGGCTGCTGAAAGCAACAACGTCAATGCCCAGTATGCTGTCGCCGAATGCTATTACGGTGGAACAGGTGTGGAAAAGAGTGTGCCTGAAGCGATAAAATGGTATGAGAAGGCTGCCGAGCAGGGGCATGTGGATGCGCAGTATATCCTTGCCGGATGCTACTATTCGGGAGAAGGAGTGGAGAAGAACCATGAAAAGGCTGTGGACTGGTATAGAAAGGCTGCTGAGCAGGGTGATGCTGCCGCCCAATGCCAGTTGGCAAGCTGCTATTATTGGGGCGATGGTGTCCTACGCAATACCTGGACTGCAACCAAGTGGTACGACAAATCGGCAGAACAGGGATACCCCGAAGCGCAATTCTGTCTTGCTGAGGCATACTATTGGGGAGAAGGTTGCCGTGTAAATGTCAAAAAAGCTCTCGAACTTTACAAACAGTCGGCTGAGAATGGATTTGCTCCAGCGATGAACGCTCTTGGTGCATTGTATCTTGCCGGAGAAGCGGTAGCACAGGATAATAAACAGGCTCTCGACTGGTTCAAGGCGGCCGCCGAAATGGGAGAAGCAGCAGCACAGTTTAACCTGGGCAACTGCTACTATGCCGGCATTGCCGTTGAGGAGGACCTCGTAGAGGCTGTGCGTTGGTATATAAAATCGTCAAACCAGGGAAATGCGGATGCACAGTATAACCTTGCAGTCTGTTACTATAATGGGACAGGTGTTCCGCAGAATTACCGCAAAGCGGTAGAATGGTACAGCAAGGCAGCGGCACAGGGCAATATATTGGCTCAGTACGACCTCGGAATCTGTTATTACAATGGATACGGTGTAGAAAAAGATTGCGATGAGGCTATGAAGTGGTTCAGGCTTGCAGCAGAACAGGAGTATGAGCCTGCGGTAGAAGCACTACGCGAAATCCGCGACAGGTAGCAGAGATTCTGTATCGGTAGTGTTGCAACCTGGCTGTGTTAGGGGAAGTTCAATCCCTTGTTTCCAGTTTGTTCTGTCTCAATTTGATTATGGTTTCTTCCACTCGAGTAGAATAACCTCTTTTGTGCTTTTCTTTACGCAGAAAGGGGCGGCAGGACGTTCTCCTACAAGCCAGGCAATTGTGTCATTTGCATCGGTAACGACAAGCTGCAGTTCTTTCTCCAATTGGCTTCTTTTAAGGTCTGTAAGATAGTCGCTTACCAATTTGGTGCCACGCATGCCGAACGGTGCAAATCTGTCGCCATTGCGCGTTCTGCGCAATATCAGTGGCATATGGAGCTTTTCAGCGTCGAGTATTGCAAGGTTCTTCTCCTTAGGTATGTTGCCGTCGAAGGGCTTGTTCTCTATCAGCAAGGTGCCGGCAGCTGTTGCAATGCGACCTCTTTCGGGCAACGTCATAATGTAATCTTCGCGCACGCTGTTAGGTGCAATGAGCAGTGTGTCGCGTTCCTTGATAATACGCCACTCTCTGTTCGTTATCTCGCGGCTTCCCTCACTTCCGATGGCTTCTGCTATGTTGGAAACCTGTGTGCTGTTGAAACCCAGCGGCGATAGAATTTCGTGTAGCAAGGTCTCTGGCGAGGTCTCGGCTTTCAGTTTGCCTAT
>CAZAIM010000026.1:0-22609 GCA_964485215.1 uncultured Bacteroidaceae bacterium
CAAATATAATTATTCTACTTTATCTTTTTTGTCTTGCGCAAATCTAAGGTTCGCACGAGGAGCAGTAAATTGCAGAATTTTTCTTTTCTCTTTTCTCTCTTTTTCTACAGAAAAGGTAATGTCAAAGAAAACCGCAACCTTCAACGGTGCCGGTTTTCATCTGAGATTACCTTTTGCAATCGTCTTTGGTCCTTTGCGCGACCTCTTCGCACGAGGAGCTGGCTTGCAGTTTGTTGCAAGACCGAGGATTTGTTCTCTTTGCCTGCTTGCGGCGAGGGGAAAATTACCCTCACTGCGTGGGTTGCGGAGTTGCTCTATGTATAGAAATAAATATAGCCGAGTGAAAACTCGGCTATATTTATGTAGTTGTCTTAGCAATTACTTTTTCTTTCCGTTGTATTCGTCAGAAACTGTCAACTTTGCACGTCCCTTTGCGCGACGAGCTGCCAATACACGACGGCCATTCTTTGTAGCCATTCTCTCACGGAAACCGTGCTTGTTCTTTCTCTTTCTGTTAGAGGGTTGGAATGTTCTTTTCATCGTCTTATATATTTATATGTTTTTAGTCAAAAAAATAGTTTTGCCATTCAGCTTGCAAAATTACTCAATTTTTTTAGAATGGCAAAGTATTCTTGGTTTAATTTTGCTTGGATGATACTTAAAATTTAAAATTTAAACGGCTTCTGACTTTGGGAATTTGTATCGTTAAATTTTTTATGGAGCAAAGTGCTGTTTGTGGTTGTAGAATGTGAATTGTGTTAAATAATTTCTGTAGCCGGTTCGGTTTCTCTGCTTTCTTTGTTATCTTTACACTTTGTTATGTGCCGGGCTTTGTTCCTTGCGCGCGTGTATATTAATAATGTATGAATGATATGAGTGCTGTTTCTGTGACAATTGACCGCCGTTGTTCTGTGGCGGCTCTTCTGCTGATGGTGCCGGTGCTGTTCTCTATGGCCGATGCCGGGGGGTGGATGTCACAGGGTATCTCGTCGCTGTTGCAGGGTGGTGGGGCTGCTTCCGGGAGTGGGCTTTTCCGTGCCGGCCTGCTATGTGATATTCTTGGTGCCGGCTGTGCGGTTGCTGCCTTTGCGCTGCTGCTGGGACGCGCTGCCGACAGGGTGGTGCGCATTGCCTTGGGGGTGTTGGTTGTTGCCGAACTGTATATGTTTGTTTATTATATTGTGCTGTTCTGCTTTCCCGAGGGGCGCGCGGCGTTGCCCGATGCTGTGGGGAGTGTGCTGCTGCTTGTTTCAATAATTGCTTGCTGCTATGCCTGGTCGCTGTTGCTCGCACGTCCAAGGCTCAGGAGTGAGGAGCGTGGTTGGTGTGTCTTTCTTTTTATGCCGTACATTATGAGCTTTGTTGCTTTCTATGCTCCGGTGTGGCAGCAGCATATTCCGGCTGTGGAGGGCAATGTACGCTATCTGCTCGACTACTCATTGCTTTATACTTTGTTTGCTTATGCCTGGAATGTGTTGCGTTGCGTGGCTTTATGGCGGTTCTGCCAATCATCGCTGTTTGCCGTTGGATGCGATGCTGCTCCTGTGCGCGACGGTGAATTGTCGCCTATTAACAGGTATATGCTGGCAATAGTTATCTCCTCGTTCCTCGCAGTGCAGGGGCTTGCGCTGGTGTATAGTAATTTCTCACTCCTGAAAACGTTGTAGTCTATGGCTTTGGTTGATGTTTCGCTTACATGGTTCGCGCTTCTCGAGAGAAGGCTTTGGCGTGGTGCGGTTGCTGCCAACTGTTATTTTGCATCGTGTGTGCTTGCTTTTGTATTCGCTGCCGGTTCGCTGCTTGCAAGTGCTCCGCTCTTGAACTCTTGGCTGGGCGTTGCTCTTGACCTGAACGCGGTGTCGCTTGTGGCTTTGTGGGTTTATGTGGCGGCCTTGCTGCTGTGCGAGAGCATTTGTGTTGCGCATACTGTTGCCGTGGCGTTGTTCCGCTCGCTTCTTGTTGCTGCAGTGTCGTTGCTTATGCTTTCTGCAGGGTATCTGCTGGCTGTGGCTGGCCTTGCGGTCTCTCTGCTTTGGGTGCTGCTTACCGCTGTTGCCTTTGTCCGCCGCATTTGTCTTTGCTTGTCAAATACATGGCAAGGAAGGCGCGCTGTGAGAGCAGACAGGGTCGATAGGGAATAGCTGCATGAATTAAGCGACATGTTGTTGAAACGTTACCGCATGGCCTCATATGCTGCTATTTTTTTCTATTACAGAAATAAAAAACAGAATTTTCTTGGCATAACCGAAGAAACGCACTATCTTTGCAGTCGAAAATGGGCTTGCGCCTGTTTTCTCCTTTAAAACAACAAGGTCGGTTCCGTAGCTCAGCTGGATAGAGCAACGCCCTTCTAAGGCGTGGGTCAAGCGTTCGAATCGCTTCGGAATCACAGGAAGAGGGTGACTTTCAAAAAAAGTCATCCTCTTTTTGTCGGGGGGCGGAGTATTTTTGTAGGTGAGCCCATTTTTTTAGGGATTTTTTTTCGCCTTTGTTAGGTATAACGGAAAATGATTGTATTTTTGCATTTGCAATTGGAGAATGTTTGAATTTCTTTGCTGTAGACGGGCTGTGATTGCTTTGCTGCAAACAGGTGGCTTGTATTGCGCTTGAGGGTGCGCTCTTGTGGGCAGGCAGTCTCTTATTATCGGGTTCAGTCCGCAGGACAGGGGCTTTCAGGCAGTTTATTGTGTATTGAGCAAAACAGTAAATGATTAACCATAAAACACTATGCTTACACTCGACAAGATTTATCATGCGGCGCATGTGCTGAAGGATGTTATCCGTCGCACTGAGCCTGTTCCTGCTCCCTATGTGAACAAGAAGGGAAATGTCTATCTGAAGCCTGAGAACCTGCAGCTTACAGGCTCGTTCAAGGTTCGTGGCTCGTACTACAAGATTTCACAGCTCTCCGAGGAGGAGAAGGCTAAGGGTGTTATTGCCTGTTCTGCCGGTAACCATGCTCAGGGTGTGGCTCTTGCTGCTACAAAGAATGGCATAAAGTCTCTCATCTGCTTGCCCGACTGTGCTCCGATATCGAAGGTAGAGGCCACAAGAGGCTATGGCGCGGATATTTGCCTTGTTCCGGGTGTGTACGACGATGCCTACAAGCGTGCCATTGAACTGCGCGACGAGAAGGGGTACACGTTCATTCATCCGTTTGACGATGAGGATGTGATAGCAGGCCAGGGTACCATAGGTCTTGAACTGCTCGACCAGCTTACCGGTATTGACACTGTTGTTGTGCCTATCGGCGGTGGCGGTCTCATCTCGGGTGTCGCTTTTGCTATAAAGTCATTGAATCCGAACATTAAGGTCTACGGTGTTCAGGCAGCAGGTGCTCCAAGTATGAAGAACTCTGTAGAGCACAAGCAGATAGAGCGTCTCGATGCGGTCTCTACCATTGCCGACGGTATTGCGGTGAAGCAGCCTGGCGAGAATACCTTTGACCTGTGCAGCAAGTATGTCGACGGCATTGTTACTGTTACCGACGATGAGGTTTCATCGGCCATATTGTCTCTGCTCGAGCACCAGAAACTCATTACCGAGGGTGCAGGTGCCGTGGCTGTGGCTGCTGTTATGTTTGACAAGGTGCCTGTCGAGGGCAAGAATGTTGTCTGCGTGGTGTCGGGAGGTAATATAGATGTCAATATTCTCGACCGTGTGGTTAAACGCGGCTTGCTCACTGCCGGACGTACTTGTCTCATCAAGGCCGAGCTTCTCGACCGTCCGGGTCAGCTGCACCAGATTGCCAAGGTTATAGCCGAGCATGGCGGAAATGTCATTGAGATGCACCACGAACGCACCAATGCAAATACAAACATCAATGGCTGCTTCCTGCGCATTACGCTTGAGACACGTAACTTCGAGCATATTGCCGAAATTAAGAAGGCTATTACCGATGCCGGCTTCAAAATTCACGACTAACAGGGAAACTGCTTCTAAACTAATTAAATAAAAATAGTTATGCTTAAAAAGGTTTATACAAAGAATGCCCCAGAGGCTATCGGCCCTTATTCACAGGCCATCGTGTGCGGTAATATGTTGTTTACATCGGGTCAGGTGCCCATTAACCCTGCTACAGGCGAGGTTGAGACTGAAGGCATTACCGACCAGGCGACACAGGTTATGAAGAACCTTGCTGCTGTGCTCGAAGAGGCTGGGACTTCGTTTGAGAATGTTGTGAAAACAACCTGCTTCCTCAGTGATATGGCCGATTTCGCAGCCTTCAACGCTGTCTATGCCGAGTACTTTACAAGCAAGCCAGCGCGTTCTTGTGTGGCTGTGAAGACTCTTCCAAAGAATGTGCTTGTTGAGGTTGAGGTTATTGCTGTAATCTGAAAACTTTGCTGCGCAAAATAAAACGAGGATGACTTCAAAAAAAGTCATCCTCGTTTTATAATTCATTAAAGACTGTTCTCTAAGAGCTTTTCGAGTGACGGTACGGTTATTGCCCCTCGATGCAGTTCGAGGAGCCCACGCTCCTGCATTTCGTTCAGTGATTTCGAAACGTTCAGCCTTGTTTCGAACAGCAGCGATGCAAGGCACTCCATCTTGATGGTTATCTGTTTCCTACCCCTCTGGCTTTCGCAGCGTGCGGCAATCAGATGGGCAATGCGCCCGTCAAGCCTTCGCGGACATTGTTTCCAGATGGCATCGCTAAGTTTTTGCGTGCGGCGGCTGATGAGGTTTAACAGGTTGATTGTGAAGATATTGTGCTTTGCAAATTCCGAAAACAGGTATTGCTTGTCAATTATAAGGAGTGTGCAGCTGCCCTTGGCTGTGTAGTCGCGTTTGTAACCGGTATCGTACCCGAACAGCGAGTATGGTTCAATGGCGTATGGCGCGCCAAGCTCTTCGGTGATGCTGTACCTGCCATCGGGCGACAGGGAGGTACACTGCATTTCGCCGTTTGTGAGTATGACGAACTTGCTGCATCTCTCGCCGCGGCGGAAAATGATGTCGCCATCACCGTGTTTTACGAACTCAAAGGTTACTTTATCGAGGATTGATGTTATGTCGTCCTTGCTCATACCCTGAAAGTATGGCAGGCGTAAAAGGTTTTCGTACATTGCTGTTTCTTATATTTAATCTAATAACTTGCAACATTACAAAAAAGTATGTAACAGTGTGCTTCTTTTGTATTTTTTAACTTAATACAGTGTGGGTTTTTACTTTTTACACCATCTTTTTTTCATTTTCAAAGTTTCTTGATTCTCTTATATCGGAAGCCGCTATTTCGTTGTTCTTTATATTCAAAAATGTCTGTTTCCTACTTTTTTCGGTTACGTAGACTTTTCTACGTGCCCTCAAAAAAATAATAAAACACCCTATTTTTTGCTCTATAAAAAACTAAACGATATAAATTTAAACAACTTCTTATATATTTTGAAAAAAAATACATAATTTAGTGGCGTGCAATGCCGGCGTTTGCCCAACGTTGCTCAAAAGAGAAACTTAATTAATCTATATTTATGAAAAAGAGACATTTACTATCATTCGCTATCGCGCTTCTATCGGTTGGCGCAATGGCTCAGAGTGTACCTACGCACGACAAGTATGTAGACAACGGCACTCCTGACAACATTGTTACTGCTCTTGCAAACTGGGAACCCGGCAAGCCATGGAACGGCGATGCAAGCTTCATTGATGAGAACTTCTGGATTTCACGTGTTCCGTTGAAGAACCGTTTCCGCCCGGGCGACCAGGCAAACGATGCTCTTGACGATACCAACAATAAGAATTTCTGCTGGATGGCTCCTACGGGAGAGATGACAAAGGTTTGGGGTGCTCTGCCACGTTATAATTTCGATGGCGACAACTTCAATATGTGGCAGTATGTTGATATTCATTCCAATTGGACAAACGGTTTCTGGCGTGTTCCGGGCGCGTTCAACGATGTTGCACACAAGAACGGTGTAAAGACCGGCTGTACCTATTTCATCGACTGGGGTGCTTCGGTGAATACAATGGAGGAGCCTGGAAAGACTTTGTATGATTTGGCTGTTACCGGAAGCAACTCTTATGGTGACAAGTACAAGTACTCGCGCAAGCTCGTGCAGTTCCTCAAGTATTACGGAATTGACGGTCTTTGCTTCAACCCCGAGGGTTATTGGGGTCTTCAGGTGTACAACCGTTTCATTCCTTTCTTGGCTGAGTGCCACAAGATAGCCAAGGAACTGAATCATCCTTTCCATGTCGATTGGTATGCGTTTGTTTCAAATACTGGTGCTCTCAGCGACAATAGCTGCAGACTCGACGGCAACAACAAGAACTGGTTCCACCATAGTTCTACAGGCCAGCCTGTTACCGATGTCTTCTTCCTTAACTACAATTGGGATGAAACAGACTTGTCCGAGAGTGCAAAGAATGCCGAGAGTTATGGCCGCTCTACATTTGATGTGTATGCAGGTTTCGACATGCAGGGACGTGGATATGGCAAGTATGGCAACGCGGGCTGGAGTGCATTGATGCGTCAGCCTGTCAGCGTTGTTGTGTGGGGCGCTCACGACCGCAATGCACTATATATATCTTCAACCGAGGGCGGACAGAGCGACTATGCTGTTCAGAACGAGTACCAGAAGAAGCAGGAGATGCTCTTCTCGGGAGGTAACCGCAATGTGCTCAACATGCCTGCTTTGACAGATGCTAACGTAACTTCCTCATACAGCGACCTCAAGGATTGGCACGGTTATGCAACTGCTGTAATCGAGCGTTCAACACTTGACGAGCTTCCTTTCGTTACACGTTTCAATTTGGGTAACGGCCGCTTCTTCAACAAGGAGGGTGTTACTACATGGAACCACAAATGGTACAACTACGGTATGCAGGACTTGCTTCCTACATGGCGTTGGTGGATTGACAATGGCGACGGCAAGACTGTTCCTGCCGATGCTGTCAACCTCGACTTTACATTTGACGATGCGTGGTTTGCCGGTTCTTGCCTGAAGCTCCATGGTGCTACAAGCCGTTCCGATATCCGTCTTTTCGCTACAAAGTGGAATGTTGCCAGTGCAGATGATGAGTTCCGTCTTGTGTTCAAGCCAAAGGCCGCGGCTTCTAAACTTGAGCTTATGGTGGCTAAGCAGGGTGGCGAGAACAGTTTCGTGTATATCCCGGTTGCCGGAGATATCAAGGCCGGTGAATGGAACGAGGTTGTCATAAAGGCTTCTGAGGCCGGCTTGAAGGTTGGCGATGTAATCGGTTGCGTAGGTCTTTCAGTAAAGAATACTACTGATGCATACGAGGTTCTGCTGGGCGAGTTCGCATTTGTTCCAGCAGGCTTCAACGAGCAGCCGCAGACACCGGCTATCACTCATGCCGAGGTTATGAAACGTTTCTACAACCGTGCCGACATAAAGGTGATATTCAACATGCCTACACCGGCTACACGTCCTGCGGAGTATGAAGGCTGTCCTGTATATAACGAGGAGGTCGGTGCATGGTACTATGAGATTTATATTAAGCAGGAAGGACAGGAGACTCTGCTCACAACTACTACATCTTGGGCTGCGTATGTTGTAGATGCTGCTTTGATACCTAAGGTTGACAAACTGCAGATTGGTGTGCGTGCTGTAGGCAAGGATGGCCGTGCAATGAGCGATATTGTATGGAGCCAGGAGATTGAGGAGCCTCTGACAATGATTGAGACACTTACCGTTGACAAGGATATCATCAAGCCTAACGAGAATTTCACAATAGGTTTCGAGGACCCGAACCATGCTGTGGCAGATATCAAGATATACAATGCTCTTACAAACGAACTTGTTGCAAGTGCAAGCGGTGTTCTTACCATGACAACATCTCTTCCCGAAATCGGAAGCTATGACGTTGAGGTTACAACAAACGGTGTAACGCTGATGAACCGTTCACTTATTCTTATAACTCCTGAGGAGACAGGCCGCTTGCCGCAGATTAACAGCATAACATCCGATGTTGCCGAGGTGACAAGCGGGGATAATGAGGTCAACTTCACTGCCGACATTGCAACAGGTTCTGAATATGACGGTGCTCCTTGTACTGTTTCCCAGTCTCTCTACATGAGCGAGCCTTACCAGTTTACTGTCGATGCCGCAATAATGAGCGAATATACCAATACTTCATTTGCTCTTTGGTTCAAGGTGCAGAAGTTCGAGCATGCATCACTCGGTACTCTGCTCATGACAAAGGTGAACCGTAATTATGGTGGCACATGGACAGAGAATGTTTGGGGTGAGATGTGGACGGCTATCCGTCCGGAGGGCTATGCGGCAAAGAACAACATAGGCCGCAATAATGCCGAGAACGAACTTTCGCTCTGTACCGATGCTCCTATGGCCGGTACTCCGAATTATGAGCATAATCAGGATGTCGATATCCTTTCCGAGGGTTATAGCCTTATGCCGGGTGTATGGTATCATGTATGTGCAGTGAAGTCGGGCAAGAATCTGAAACTATATCTTAATGGTAAACTTATCGCAAGCGGAACATCACGCGGTACAGGCCCTAAGGACTGGAGGGGGGCAAAGTTCTATGTTGGCGGTTCAATGACTAACCTCGCAAGCTTGACGGGTTGGGTCGATGAGGTGCAGATATGGAGCAAGGCTCTCAGTGAGGCTGAGGTGAAGGAGGCTATGAAGGGTTACGATGCTGCTCCTGCAAACCTTGAGGGTTACTTCACATTCGAGGAACAGAAAACCGACAGCGAGGGTTATATCTACTTCCCTAACACCGGAAAGAATGCAGCTGCTGTCCCTGGCGGTTACATGACAACCGGTAAGGAAGAGAACGGTTACACAACTGACTACAAGCAGAATCAGTTGACAACTACTCTCGGTGTTCCTATGCTCACCGGCAGTTTCCCTATCAACTACGAGTCTTCGAAGTGGATGATTGAGGGAGCACGCTTGAACGCTTCTACAGCTACTACGGCAAATGCTACATACAACAGCGGAGATGGCAAGTTCCCGATTACACTTGTTGCTACCAACTCTTGGGGTTCTGCAACAAAGACCATAACCGACTATATGGTTGTGACATCTATCGACAATGTTGCCGGTGATGCAGGCTATATGGTATATCCGAAGCCGTTCGAGGGTACAGCGAATATTCTCTTTGCCGAGGATGGTCTCTTTGAGGTGGCTGTGTTCTCTGCCGATGGTAAACTTGTAGGCAATGAGGCATACGAGGTGCGCGCCGGTGAACTTCGCGAGTTCTCAATAGCAACCATGAACAAGGGTGTGTATGTCGTTACTATTCTCAAGGAGGGCAAGGCAATACGCTCGTTCAAGATTGTGAAGTAAGGTGAAAAACAGTTTGAGGAGCTTCTTGATTTCTTATAACTGTAATTCTGTATAATTGTGACAGCCGCCTGGCCCAGGCGGCTGTCACATATTTTATTATATATGCGCGTGCGCGCGTTAATAACTGTTGCCCGGATACTATGTTTGCGCTTATAAACGACGGGTTATAACAAAAATTAAACGACTTATTTTGCTATTGCGGTTAACTTGCATTAACTTCGCACTTTATTATGGCGTGTTGTGCCTGTGTTTTTGGTTATGTGTTTGCGCAAGGAGAAATATGATATGCTTGCTGTCGTTGGCCCAACAGCCTGCGGCAAGACTTCTCTTGCTGTCGACCTGGCTCTTTCTATTGATGGCGCGGAGATTATAAGTGCCGACAGCCGTCAGGTATACCGGGGAATGGACATAGGTACAGGAAAGGATATTTCCGAATATACACGCGATGGAATAACTGTGCCGTCGCACCTTATTGATGTTGTGGATGCCGGTGAGAAGTATAATCTGTTTGAATATCAGCGCGACTTTCTTGTAGCCTATGAGGGTGTTGCCGGGCGAGGAGGGTTTCCTCTGTTGTGTGGCGGAAGCGGTCTCTACGTGGAGTCGGTGCTTAGGGGGTATCGTCTGTTGCCGGTACCGGAAAACCCGCCACTGCGTGCGGAACTTGAAAAGAAGAGCCTTGAGGAACTGACAGAGATGCTGGCTACATACAAGCAACTACATAACAGCACAGACACAGACAACAAGAAACGCGCAATACGTGCAATTGAGATAGAGGAGTTTTACCGTACTTGTCCCGTAGAGGAACGTTCGTTCCCGCAGATAAACACTCTGGTTATCGGCGTGGATGTCGACAGGGAGGTAAGGCGCAGCAGAATAAGCCACCGTCTCAGAGAACGTCTGGGCGAGGGTATGGTCGACGAGGTCCGTTCGTTGCTGAATAGCGGAATCGGCCCCGAACAACTGATATATTATGGACTTGAGTACAAGTACCTGACACTGTACATAACAGGCGCAATGGGGTACGATGATATGTTGCGTGGCCTTGAGATTGCCATTCATCAGTTTGCCAAGCGGCAGATGACGTGGTTCCGCGGAATGGAGAAAAGGGGCGTTGCAATAAAATGGGTCGATGCGTCGTTGCCCCGCGAAGAGCAGGTGCGCCGTATAAAGGAGATGCTGTATGATTGAGAACAGAAACAGGAACAGACACCGTTGGGGTATAATATATTGTCCAAGGCTGGGTGCGGTGCGTACAATGAAGCGTTGGAAGGAGATTAGCCGTTATCTTGCCGAGAAGGGTGTGGAATTCGACTCCGAGCACTCCGAAGAACCGGGTGAGATTGAACGGTATGCCAAGGCGTTTGCCGACAATGGGTACGAGACGATTGTGGTTGTTGGCGGCGACGGAGGCCTGCAGGATGCCTTGAACGGTATAATGGCATCGGAACAACGCGCGGCTGTGTCATTGGGTATAATCCCCTATGGCATATCCAATGACTTTTCGCACTATTGGAAAATGTCCGACGATTACCGCCTGGCCGTTGACTGCATAATGGCACGAAGGGTGCGGAAGGTTGACCTTGGATGTTGCTCCTATGAAAGCGAAGGAGAATGCAGGAAAAGGTTTTTCCTCAATGTGCTTAATATTGGTCTTTCGGCGAAGATTGTGGAACTTGCCAACAGAAAAAAAGCGTTTTTCGCCAAAATTGCCTACAGGGTTAAAGGGCTCTTCTATCTGCTGTTCCGCCGCTCAAACTTCAGAATGAAGATGAGGCTTAACAGTCAGGTGGTAGACAAGAAACTGATGATGCTTTGCATTGGAAATTCCCGAGGGTATGGAATGACGCCGAGTGCTGTGCCTTATAATGGCTGGCTCGATGTGTCGGCTATAAGGATGTCTTCCTTCTGGGGAGGCATAGAGGGGTTGTCTATGCTTATGCGCCGCAAGATTCTTAACTATGGGCTTGTTGAGCCTTTCAGGACAACCGAGGTTGTTATTGAAACGGTTGACGGTGCTGCGGCTGCCATTGACGGCCGTCCGTTCAAGCCTGGTTTCCCGATGACGGTTACGGTAGAACCCGAGGCTTTCAATTTGATAATTCCGACAAAAATATATAAGGACTATGACAATAAGAGATTTGGTTTCAGGAGATAATTTCTTTCTTCTGGCAGGCCCTTGCGTGATTGAGGGCGAAGATATGGCTATGCGCATAGCTGAGCGTGTTGTTGAACTGACGGCAGACAGGAATATACCCTATGTGTTCAAGGGGTCGTACCGTAAGGCCAACCGTTCGCGTCTCGATTCCTTTACCGGTATTGGTGACGAGAATGCGTTGCGAGTGCTACGTCGCGTGCGCGAGACATTCAACATTCCGGTGGTGACTGATATACATTCGGCAGAAGAGGCCGAAATGGCTGCCGAGTATGTCGATATTCTGCAGATTCCGGCTTTTCTGTGCCGGCAGACCGACCTGCTTGTAGCGGCGGCCAAGACGGGTCGTGTAGTGAATATAAAGAAAGGGCAGTTTCTCTCGCCCGATGCCATGAGGTTTGCTGCCGAGAAGGTGGTGTCGGAGGGCGGTGCCGGCAATGTGATGCTCACAGAGCGTGGAACGACATTCGGTTATCAGGACTTGGTTGTCGACTTCCGAGGCATACCGCAGATGAAGACTTTCGGGTATCCCGTAGTTATGGACATAACACATTCGCTCCAGCAGCCGAACCAGACTGCCGGTGTTACGGGAGGCATGCCTGAGATGATTGAGACTATAGCCAAGGCTGCCATAGCCGTGGGTGCCGACGGTATCTTCATAGAGACACACGAGAACCCTGCCGTTGCAAAGAGTGACGGTGCCAATATGTTGCGTCTCGACCTTCTCGAAGGGCTGCTCGACAGGCTGTTGAAGGTTAGGGCAGCTGTCAGATAGTGCTGTATCTGTCCGTGAAAAAATGTGTGGCGGTGTGTCGTGCGGCATACCGCCATTTTAGAAGCTGTTTAAGAAACTGTTTGAATTTCTAATAAAAGTTTTCTTATATTGGAAACCGCAATTTCGTTGTTTTTATATTCAAGAATTTGTAGAGCAAAAGATTGTGCCAACGAGTGTGAGAAAATGTTCCCTGCTTTTATTGTTTTGCCTGCTGTCGCCGTTCTTTTCCTATGGCTCGCAGAAGGGTGATACGTTGGCAGTGCGTGTGATGGAGCGGATGGTTTCGCACTTTGCATCGGACACGGTGGGGGTGGAGTCGCTCGCCGCATCGCTGTATGTGAGGGAAAATGTCGAGGCGGAACGCAAGAATCTGTTTCTCAATCTGTTCCCCGATATGACGCGCTTTGACAAAGGTAAGAACGACTATCTTGCCGAGCTCTTCTATAGTGTGCATTATGTACAGGGTACTTTGCCCAAGATAAAACGCGTTGCATCGCTGTCGACATTCGGCCGCAGCAGTGGCGAGATGGACAAGGTTCTCTCCTTTATGACACCACAACTTTCCGGAGAGCGGCTTTTCAATGCCGAGCAACTCTCGCCGCTCTATCCGTCGAATCTGCGTTACTACAAATATTCGATTGACACGACCAGTGTCGACTGTGGCAGGCTGAAGATAGACTTTATTACACGTTTCGACAATATCCAGCTGCTGACCAGCGGTTACGTGCTGGTGGATACGGTTTCGCTTTTGCCTTTGAAGTTCTGTGCCGAAGGGTGGGATGAGCATTGCTCCTTTGCTGTGGAATACAGAATGGGTGCCGACGGCCTGGAACGCATGGTGGTAGATGATGTTTCGCTCGAGATGGATTATTCGTTCCTGGGCAATAGGCTGAAAATACGCGCTCTTGGAAGTTTTGATTACGAGGCCTTGCAGGCTAAGAGTGACGTAACGAGGCTGGAACGTGTCTATGATATGACCGGGCAGGAGCCTTTGCCCAATGGCGATGAGTTGCCGCTGCATGAATATGCTGCAAGGTACAGGCAAGTGCCTTTGACGGCGGCCGATTCTCTGCTATATGCCACGAACGAGATTCTTGTCGATTCCTTGCTTCGCGCTTCGTTAGACGAGGGACGCATAAAACGTCTGTTGTGGCGGGTAGGCGATGAGGCTATAAGCAGCCATTCCCTTTCATGGGGCAGCAGCGACATAAAGGTGGCTCCTATAATAAATCCTTCATATCTCTCCTACAGTTCGAGCCGTGGGCTTGCTTACAAGTTTTCATTGAATTTCAGGTCGCGTTTTTCGGCAAAGTATATTCTTGAACTGAAGCCGATGCTTGGATATAGTTTCAAAAGAAAGGAATTCTATTGGGGTGTTAAGGGTGGAGTGACAATTGCACCGTCAAGACGTGCTGCATTCCTTTTCGACATAGGCCACGAAAGCAGCAAATATAATAGCCTGGAACTGGAGCATATAAAGGGGTGGTCGCTCGATTCCATTGATTTCGGGGCTGCTCCGTTTGTCTATTATCGCGACTTTCACATAAAAGGGAACTTTCTTGTGGAGCCGTTCAATGGCCTTGAACTGCAAGTGGGTGCCAACTATTACCGGCGCAGGATGTCGGGGAATTCCGTCGGTCTTGAGGTCGATGGTGTGCTGCTCGAGAATTGCTACAGGCAGTTTGCTCCGCATCTGAGGGTTACATGGCATCCAGGAATGTACTATTATTATGCTGCCGGCAGGAAGGTTAACCTTGGCTCGCTTGCTCCGCGCTTTACTCTGGATGCAGAACAGGGGGTGCGAGGTATCTTCGGCTCCAACGGGGTGTACACGCGTGCCGAACTGGATGTGAACTGCAAACGGCGTCTCTCGTCGAGTGCTTCGCTGTACATGAGGTTTGGTGCCGGAGGCTATTTTCATACCGATGACATATATTTTGTAGACTACCAGTTTCTGAAGGATAACTATCTTCCCCGTGACAAGGACGAGGACCCTGGCGCGGAACTGCAGCTTCTCGATGGCGAGTGGTACAGCTCGGCAAACAAGTATCTGCGTGCCGGCGTTACATATGAATCGCCTTTCCTGCTTTTGCAGAAACTGATACCTTCTGCCCGTTTCATAAAGAATGAGGCTCTCTCGGGAAATATGCTCTTCATATCGCATCTGTGCCCTTATACCGAATATGGCTACACGGTGGAGACGCCATACCTGAACGTGGGGATTTTTATGGGCTTCGAGAACCTGGCATTCCACGGAGTGGGCTACAGGCTTTCTTTTTCGCTCTTCAAGCAGTGATTTTTTGCATTTTTTATGATTTTTATAAAAAAACCTCATACTTGCTTGTTATTGAATATTATAATTATTACATTTGGGGTTGAGATAAATATACTAACCTAATATAAATTATACGAGATGAGTTATTTGCGATTCGAAAAAACGCTGATGACGAACTTGGAAGAGTCGTTGCAGAAGGAGATTCTGAGAACAAACCGCTCCGGTGCATATCACTGCTCGACGATTGTCGACTGTAATACACGCAAGTATCACGGACTGCTGGTTGTTCCTATTCCTGAACTCGATGACGAGAACCATGTGCTCTTGTCGTCACTCGATGAGACTGTTGTGCTGCACGGTGCGGAGTTCAATTTGGGCCTGCACAAGTACAATGCCGACAACTTCAGTCCTCGTGGCAACAAATATATTCGCGAGTTTGCCTGGGAGCGTGTGCCGACCACTATCTATAACGTGGGCGGTGTGTGGCTTAAAAAAGAGAAGGCTTTTGTACATCACGAGAACAGAATCCTTATACGTTACACCCTGCTGAAGGCCAACACGGCTGTTACTCTGCGCCTGCGCCCATTCTGTGCGTTCCGCAGTGTGCGTGAGTATACGCACGAGAACAATATCGCCGACCGTAGCTACAGGGAGGTGGAGAATGGTATAAGTATGCGTATGTATGCCGACTATCCCGACCTTTATATGCAGCTCAACAAGAAGAATGACTTCGTTTACCAGCCCGACTGGTATCGAGGCATCGAGTATGTAAAGGAACTTGAACGCGGTTACGACTTCAATGAGGACCTTTACGTTCCGGGCTATTTCGAGGTTAAGATGAAGGCCGGCGAGAGCATAGTTTTCTCGGGCGGTGTCTCTCCAATGACTTCGCGCACAATGAAGGCTGCATTTGAGCATGAGGAGGAAATACGCTTCCTGCGCGACGACTTTATGAACTGTATGAAATGTGCCGGCAACCAGTTCTTCAACGTACAGGGGCAGCATACATATATCCTGGCCGGTTATCCTTGGTTCAAGTGCCGTGCGCGCGACCTCTTTGTCTCGCTGCCGGGTCTTACTCTCTCGCAGGGCAACGTCGAGGAGTATGAAAGGGTGATGAAGACTGCCCGTATTGCTATAGAGGACTTCATCAATGAGAAGCAAAGCGAGTGCAAGATATATGAGATGGAGCACCCCGATGTCCTGCTATGGGCAATCTGGGCCATGCAGCAGTATGCTAAGGAGTGCAGTCTTGAGGCTTGCCGTGACAAATATGGCGACCTTCTGATGAAGATATACGAGTTTGTACGCAACAACAGACACAGTAATCTGCGCGTTACGCAGAATGGCCTGCTTGCGACAAACGGCAGGGACAAGGCTGTTACCTGGATGAACTCTACGGCAAATGGCCGTCCGGTTGTTCCACGTACGGGTTATGTGGTTGAAATAAACGCTCTTTGGTACAATGCGCTGAAGTTCATTGAGGAATTGGCCGTTCTTACCAATAATGAGGATGTGAAGGCTTCTATCGCACGTCTCATAGCTCTCTGCGGCAAGGCGTTTACAGAGGTGTTCATTAATGAGTATGGCTACCTGTATGACTATGTAGACGGTGACTATGTCGATTGGAGTGTACGGCCGAATATGATTTTCGCAGTGGCTCTCGACTATTCTCCGCTCGATTCAAAGCAGAAGAAAAAGGTGCTTGACACTGTGACTAAGGAGTTGCTTACTCCACGCGGCCTGCGTTCATTGTCGCCCAAGAGTGTGGGCTACAATCCTAACTATGTCGGCCCGCAGATACAGCGCGACTATGCTTATCATCAGGGTACTGCCTGGCCTTGGCTTGGCGGCTTCTACTACGAGGCTTACCTGAAAATATACAAGTTGAGCGGCGTATCGTTTGTACAGCGTCAGATGATTGGCTATGAGGATGAGATTGTTCAGCACTGTATCGGTTCGATACCTGAGGTGTTCGACGGTAACCCGCCATTCAAGGGACGTGGTGCAGTGGCATTCGCAATGAATGTGGCGGCAATCCTGAGAACAAGCCAGATACTAAAACAGTACGAATCTAAAATGGAGGGATAAGGCTTATGAAAGTATTAATGTTCGGTTGGGAGTTCCCCCCTCATATCTCGGGTGGACTCGGTACTGCAAGTTACGGACTTACAAAGGGCTTCGTCCAGCAGGGCGATGTAGAGATAAAGTTCTGTATCCCCAAACCATACGGCGACGAGGATAACAGTTTTCTTAGAATCGTTGCAATGAACTCTGTGCCCATTGTGTGGAAAGATGTCAATCACGACTATGTGAATTCACGCATAGGCAATGTGATGACTCCAGAGGAGTATTACCGCTACCGCGAGCACATATACAGTGATTTCAGCTACATGCATACCAATGACCTTGGATGTATGGAATTTGCAGGCGGATACCCCGATAATCTTCACGATGAAATCAATAATTACTCAATAATAGCAGGCGTGGTGGCGCGTACCGAAGAGTTCGATATTATCCACTCTCACGACTGGCTCACATATCCTGCCGGCATACATGCCAAGCAGGTGTCGGGCAAGAAGCTTGTCATTCACGTTCATGCTACCGATTTCGACCGCAGCCGCGGCAATGTGAACCCTACGGTATATGCTATTGAGAAGAACGGTATGGACAATGCCGACCACATCTTCTGTGTGAGTGAACTCACACGCCAGACGGTGATTCACAAGTACCATCAGCACCCCGACAAGGTTTCGACACTTCATAATGCGGTTACTCCTTTGTCACAGGATATCCTCGATATTGTACCGCAGAAGATTCCGGGAGAGAAGGTTGTTACCTTCCTTGGCCGCATAACAATGCAGAAAGGTCCTGAGTATTTCGTTGAAGCTGCGGCGCAGGTTCTGAAGAAGACAAAGAATATCCGTTTCTGTATGGCCGGTAGCGGTGATATGATGAACGATATGATACGCCTTGTAGCACAGCGCGGAATCTCGGACCGTTTCCACTTTCCGGGCTTTATGCGCGGCAGGCAGGTGTATGAGTGCCTTAAGGCGAGTGATGTGTATATAATGCCTTCGGTCAGTGAACCGTTCGGTATCTCGCCGCTCGAGGCAATGCAGTGCGATGTTCCTACAATAATCTCAAAGCAGTCGGGATGTGCCGAAATTCTTGACAAGTGTATCAAGACCGACTATTGGGATATAAATGCTATGGCCGATGCCATATACTCGATATGCAACAACGATTCGTTGTATGAGTACCTCAAGGTTGAGGGCCGCAAGGAGGTCGACAGCATAACTTGGGAAGACGTGGCTTTGAGACTGCGTAAAATGTATGAGAAAGTTTTGGGTTGGTAATAATTAAAAAATAATAGATAATATGAAAACAATCTGTTTCTATTTCGAGATGCATCAGATCAGACAGTTGAAACGCTATCGTTTCTTCGATATCGGTAGTGACCACTACTACTATGATGACTATGCTAACGAAAGTATGACAATAGAACTTGCCGAGAAATCTTATGTTCCGGCACTGCAGGCTCTGCTTGAGATGATTCGCGAGAACAATGGCGCGTTCAAGGTGGCTCTGTCCGTTTCGGGCACAGGCCTTGAAATGCTTGAACTCTATGCTCCGCAGGTTATAGAGCTGTTGCACGAGATTAACAAGACCGGTTGCTGCGAATTCCTTTGCGAACCCTATTCACATGGTCTCTCTTCATTGGCATCGAGAGAGGTGTTTATGGAAGAGGTAATGCGCCAGAACCGTAAAATCAAGGAGTTGTTCGGCAAGAAACCGAAGGTGCTGCGTAACTCGGGTCTCATCTATTCCGACGAGATTGGTGAAATGGCATCGCAGATGGGTTTCAAGGGTATGCTTTCCGAGGGTGCGAAGCACATCCTCGCCTGGAAGAGCCCTCACTTCGTCTACAACTGCGCACTTGCCTCTAACCTGAAGCTTCTGCTCCGTGACTACAAGCTCTCCGACGATATTTCATTACGTTTCTCTAACCCTGAGTGGAGCGAGTATCCTCTTTTTGCAGAGACATATATCGACTGGATTGCACAGTTCCCCGAGGAAGAACAGGTAATCAATATTTTCATGAACCTTTCGGCAATAGGTATGGCGCAGCCGCTGGAGTCGCATATACTCGACTTCCTAAAGGCGTTGCCGGCTTGTGCTGCTGCCAAGGGCATTACTTTCTCTACACCTTCAGAGGTTATTGACAACCACAAGTCTGTAGGTCCTCTTGAAGTGCCTTATCCGCTCTCTTGGATGGATGAGGAGCGCGATGCAAGTTCATGGTTGGGAAACACTTTGCAGCGTGAGGCTTTCAACAAGCTTTATAGTGTTGCAGACCGCATTATGCTTACCGATGACAAGAAACTGAAGCAGGATTTCGACTACTTGCAGGCTGCCGAGAATCTTCGCTTTATGACTACAAAGCAGAACGGTATCATTACAGAGCGTTGCATCTACGAGTCTCCATATGATGCCTTCACAAACTACATGAACATCCTCGGCGACTTCCTCGCACGTGTACGTGCTCAGTATCCCGATATGGATAACGAGGAACTCGGTGCTTTGCAGCAGGTAATTGACAACCAGGAGGTTGAGATTGTTCAGCTTGAGGCTGAGGTTGAGCAGCTCAAGGCTAAGATTGCTGCAAAGGCAAAGAAGGCTGCCAAGAAGGAAGAGGCTGCTGCTGAGCCTGTAGCAGAGGAGAAACCAAAGAGAAAGTGTGGCAGAAAACCAAAGGCAGAATAATTGCCGGTAAACGATATTGAGAATATGGCGGCTTTGCAGTCGCCATATTTTTTTTGTGGTGTAAATGCGTATGTGTATTGAACTGTGAAGATGCTTCTGCGCAACTCCGATGTCCTGCTGCCCGACGAGCCATAAACAGAACCAGCAACTTGCTTAAGCTACTGGTTCTGTTTATCAGTCGTTGAATTTGCTTGTTACAATTTGTATAGGTATTCTGTAGCTTTCTCCACCGCGCAGGCGTGTGCTGCTTATGCTTATGTCGTGGAGAATCTTTATGACATTTCCGTTGGAGTCGGTGGTAGTCTTTACCGGGATTAGAACAACCTTGTTCCAGTCGGGGTGTTTTGCTTCCCAATTGTTGTCGCTTGCAGTTCCCTCTGTGTATTCTTTGTAGCACTGTTTCAGCAGGTTCCCAATGTTACTGAATATGTATTTGTTGGTGTTGCTGTCAAATGTTGTGAGGAATGATGTCTGATTGTCGGTGAGCGAGTTCTTGAGGAAGAATTTGTGCATATCGCTCTTCCTTACCATAAGCAGGGTTGTGTGCGCGCTGCTTGACAGGAACCCGGTGCTGTTGTAGCGTGTGAAGGTTATGTTTGCAGAGTTGATGGTGTCTCTGCTCTCCACGGCTTCGAGAACGGGCAGTTCTATCTCTGTGAAAAGACCGGCTGGTGTCTTTATGTATGTGTGCGCTACTTCATTTGCAAGTGCTGCAAGGTCGTTGTTGTTAAACTTGTTTGCCTGGAGCACTTCTTTGCCTGAATAGAATGGGGCTGAAAGTGCTTGGATGGAGTCCAATTCTCCACTGCTGCTCTTGATGTATCGCTTGAAGCCGATATCGAGACGTGCACGGTAAATCTTGAGTACAGTTCCGTCTCCGCTTGTGCATTTTACATATACGCCCTTGAAAATGTCGTTTATGAAGTTCTCGGAATTGGCAAAATAGTTCTTGCCGGTGTTGTTGCCGTTGGCATCTTTCTCATAGAATTTGCTGATGAACTTGTTGCCGATGCGGTTGGGAAGTATTATTTCAATGTTTCTTGTGTAGTCGCTGTTGAGAATGGTGTCGTGCAGGGTGTAGTCAATAGCGTTGAATGTCTTTGAAGCAAGCGGTGCTTTGTCTTCGTTGTAGAATTCCTCGGGTGTGAGGTTTGTGTAATAGGGGATGCCTTCTTGCAATGTGTTCTCAAGCTCATATACTTCGCAATGCATTGCATTCAGCGAATCTCCGTAGAATTCTTCGAAATAGAGACGCAGTTTGGTGAATGTTGCAGTGTCGCCGGCAACCCCCTCTTCGGGGAACTCGAAGTTTTCGCTGCAACCGAACTGGGTAATGAAGCTTGATTCGAAAATTGTGCCGCTCTCCTCATCGGTGTACTTCCCGAGGTATACATCACTGGTGTTGGCAAGGATGGAATCATTAGCCAAAATGGTTCTGCTTGTTGCGTAGAATGTATCTGTCCTTGCTGTTATTATGTCGCTTTCGGGTACAATGCTGCTGCCAATGCCTTCGGTGTTGTCGTCGCACTGGGTGAATACAAGCATAGTCAGTGTGGCCAATAGAATATATGAGAACTTTTTCATATTTCTTGTTATGGATTGCAAATATTGGTTAATGGACTGTTTTCTAATAATCAAGCAACCCCACATTGTGACGTTGCTTGTTCTGTTGTTATCACTCTGACACCTTGTCGTAGAAACTGTTGCAGGCCTGGTTGTATTCGTCATCGGCAGGCTTGGGGAGTATTGCCTTGCCCAGCGACTGTGCATAGTCGACAAGTTCCTGAGAGACATTGTCACCGTTCACTATTATGCCGTCACAGTTTCTTATAGCCAACTTGGCCAGCTCGTTGTATGTGACAGGAGTTCCTATTTCTGCCGTGAATTCTTCCATGCCTTCCTTGTTGAACAGCTTTTGTGTGAAGTTGTCGGGCAGGGCATTGGTGAAATTGTCGTCGTAGAGCGATATTACTATTCTTGAGTCGCGGAACGACGGCTCGTCCTTGTATACGCTCTTTACATAAAGAGGGACAAGTGCCGAAATCCAGCCATGACAGTGTATAACTTCGGGACACCAACGTAGCTTCTTTACTGTCTCAAGTACACCGCGGGCAAAGAATATTGCACGTTCATCGTTGTCCTCGTACTCTGCGCCTTCCTTGTCGGTTGTCATCAGCCTGTTGTGGAAGTAGTCGTCATTGTCAATAAAGTAGACCTGCATGCGGGCAGCCTGCAATGATGCTACTTTTATTATAAGCGGATGGTCAGTGTCGTCAATAATGAGATTCATTCCCGAGAGTCTTATGACCTCGTGCAACTGGTTGCGTCTCTCATTGATGTTTCCCCACTTGGGTGTGAAGATTCTAATCTCTTTGCCGAGGTCCTGTGTCGCCTGTGGCAGTTCCTTGCCTGTTGTAGATATCAGTGATTCCGGAACAAATGGTGTAATTTCCTGAGTAATAAATAAAATTCTGCTTGCTTTCATTTCTTTTAAGGACACGAATGTAGTCCGTGCATCGCAAAGTTACTAAAAAAAAGGCAATTAGGCAAACGTGTTCTTTATTTTAATGGTTTTTATGACATAATAGCAGCTGTTTACAGTTATTAACTATGTGGGGCTTCCACTCTCCTGGAATGTTGCAGAACCTCTCTGCAAAGATGAATTTGTTTAGATTTGTGTCTGTTTGTTTGTTATTTTGAGTTATCTTTGCAGCCGGAATGTTTCAGACACATGGAGCGAGTGCGAATATCGCTTAAAACCTATTCAAATGAAAGTTGTAAATACTATTAAGGAATTAAAGGAACTGCTCTGCGGTTGCCGTTGTGAGGGAAAGAGTGTTGGTCTGGTGCCTACTATGGGTGCGTTGCATGCCGGTCACGCATCGTTGGTGGAACGTGCTGTGAATGAGAATGATGTTGTTGTGGTGAGCGTATTTGTTAACCCTACGCAATTTAACGACAAGAACGACCTTAAGAACTATCCTCGAACCCTCGATGCCGATTGCCTTCTGCTCGAGAAGGTTGGAGCTTCCATCGCATTTGCTCCTTCGGTGGATGAGATGTACCCCGAAGAGGATACCAGGCAGTTCTCCTTCGCTCCGCTCGATACGGTAATGGAGGGTGCTTGCCGTCCCGGACATTTCAATGGTGTTGCGCAGATTGTGAGCAAACTTTTCTATGCGGTAGAGCCTGACAGGGCTTATTTCGGCGAGAAGGATTTTCAGCAGCTTGCCATAATCCGCGAGATGGTGCGCCAGCTTGGTATGGAACTTGAAATTGTAGGCTGTCCCATTGTGCGCGAGGAGGATGGTCTTGCCATGAGCAGCCGTAATACTCTTCTGTCTGAGGATGAACGTGAG
>CAZAIM010000027.1:0-22374 GCA_964485215.1 uncultured Bacteroidaceae bacterium
CCGTTATATGCAGGAATGATTGGAATGCACGGGAACTATGCACCGAATATAAAGAACAAGGACTGTGACCTTATAATAGCCATTGGAATGCGCTTCGATGAACGCGCTACAGGCACACCCGTAAACTTTGGCATAAACGCAAAAATTATCCACCTGGAGATTGACCCGGCCGAGGTAGACAAGCTAATATATGCCGATGTTGCAGTTATCGGCGATGTAAAGCAGACACTGCCGATGCTGACAGAGAAGATAGCCCAGAAAGAGCACACCGCCTGGATAAATGAGTTCCGTGTATGCGCCAACATTGAACGTGAGGATGTAATAGAACCGGCGATAAGGCACAAAGGTCCTGAATTAAGGATGGGTGAAGTTGTCGATGCTGTATCAAGGCAGTTCGACGATGCAATACTGGTTACCGATGTAGGACAACAGCAGATGTTTGCATCGCGTTACTTCCACTTCAGCCGTTCCCGCAGCATCATCACATCCGGCGGCCTTGGCACAATGGGATTCGGTCTCCCTGCTGCCATCGGTGCAAAATTAGGAATGCCCGACAGGGAGGTATGCCTTTTTGTCGGTGACGGAGGACTGCAGATGACCTCACAGGAACTGGCTACAATATACCAGTCGGGCGTGGGTGTGAAAATTGTACTTCTAAATAACGGATACCTTGGAATGGTTCGCCAATGGCAGGAACTGTTCTACGACCGTCGCTACTCTTTCACGGAGCTGGTAAACCCCGAGTTCGACCTCCTTGCCAAGGCCAATCACATTCCCTACCGCTGCGTAAGCAGACACGAGGACCTGGAAGAGGCTATAAGCGAGATGCGTGCAACAAATGGAGCCTTTATGCTTGAAGCAAGAGTGCAGAGAGAAGAGAATGTATTCCCGATGGTACCGGCCGGGCAGCCATTGGAAAACATAATGCTTGAATAAATAGCCTGAAAATGGAAAAGGAGTTTATCATAATCGTATTTTCGGAGAACAAGGTAGGCCTTCTGAGCCAAATCACGACAGTGTTCACACACCGTAACGTGAATATCGAGTCGCTCACCGTGTCCGAATCGGCCATCGAAGGCGTACACAAGTACACCATCATGGTGCGCAACGACGAGGAGAAGGTCAACAACCTTGTAAAGCAGATAGAAAAGAAGGTTGATGTACTGAAAGCATTCTGTTACACCCCGGGCGAAGTTGTGTTGCAGCAGATTGCACTCTACAAGGTACAGCGCAGCCGCAATGTTGAAGAACTTGTACGCAAGCACAATGTACGCATACTCGACATTCACGACGATTATATTGTACTGGAGAAGACCGGTCACAAGGAAGAAATTGATGAACTATACCAGATGCTCTCCCCTTACGGGCTCTACCAGTTCGTATGCTCAGGCCCGGTGGCAATAATAAAATCGCGGCGCGAGCTGATGGACGAATACATGCAGTATGTCGAGGAGCGGCGCAGGCAGGTGACAGGAGAGTAAACAGAGACCTTTACGGCTTCAGATTCTTCATTAAATCAAACAACTGAACAGATTCTAAATACTAACAACAAATAAATAATAATTATGGCACAGATGAATTTTGGTGGCGTTATTGAAAACGTCGTAACACGTGAAGAGTATCCATTGGCAAAAGCTTTGGAAACATTGAAGGATGAGACAATCGCAGTAATAGGATATGGCGTTCAAGGACCAGGCCAGTCGCTCAACCTGCGCGACAACGGATTCAACGTCATTGTAGGCCAGCGCAAGAATTCTAAAAGCTGGGACAAGGCCGTTGAAGACGGATGGGTTCCCGGTGAAAATCTTTTTGAGATTGAAGAGGCATGCCAAAAGGCAACAATCATAGAGTATCTTTTGTCCGACGCAGGACAGATTTCAGTATGGCCTACTGTAAAGAAGCATTTAACAGCAGGCAAGGCACTCTACTTCTCACACGGTTTCGGAATCACATACAAGGAACGTACAGGCATTGTACCTCCGGCTGATGTCGATGTAATCCTCGTTGCCCCAAAGGGTTCAGGAACCTCATTGCGCCGCATGTTCCTGCAAGGCCGTGGCTTGAACTCAAGCTATGCAATCTTCCAGGATGCAACAGGCCGTGCTTGGGACCGCGTCATTGCACTCGGTATCGGTGTTGGTTCGGGCTATCTGTTCGAGACAACATTCAAACGCGAAGTATATTCCGACCTTACAGGTGAGCGTGGTACACTTATGGGTGCAATCCAAGGAATCTTCGCCGCACAGTACGAGGTTCTGCGCCAGAACGGCCACACTCCTTCCGAGGCTTTCAACGAGACTATAGAGGAACTTTCTCAGAGCCTTATGCCGCTGATTGCAGAGAACGGTATGGACTGGATGTATGCAAACTGCTCGACAACAGCCCAGCGTGGCGCACTCGACTGGTGGAAGAAGTTCCGCGATGCAACAATGCCTGTATTCAAGGACCTCTACGCCGAGGTTGCCTGCGGCAATGAAGCACAACGCAGCATCGACACCAATTCGCAGCCCGACTACCGCCAGAAACTCGAGGAGGAGTTGCGTGAAATGCGTGAGACAGAGATGTGGCAGGCCGGTGCTGTAGTACGCAAGCTCCGTCCTGAGAACAACTAAGGAACACCCCAAGTACAATGGAAGAGAGCGTGTACGTGCAATACCCGGAAGCCCACATAATGTGTGCGGCTTTCAGGGCCTGCACGACACTTCCGTCACTCCCTTACAGGAATAAACGATGAGCAAGAAAGTATATATATTCGATACCACACTGCGCGATGCCGAACAGGTTCCGGGATGCCAACTGAACACCATCGAAAAGATTGAGGTCGCACGTCAGCTCGAGAAGCTTGGCGTAGATATTATTGAGGCCGGCTTTCCAATATCCAGCCCTGGAGACTTCAACTCGGTTGTCGAAATCTCCAAGGCAATCACCGAGCCTGCAATTTGCGCACTCACACGTGCTGTCAAGAAAGATATTGACGTTGCAGCCCAATCGCTCGAGTTCGCAAGACGCGGACGCATTCACACAGGCATCGGCACCTCGCCCTACCACATATATGAGAAGCTTCGCATGACACCCGACACCGTTATGGAGCAGGCTGTCGAGGCAGTGAAATATGCCCGCCGCTTTGTCGATGATGTAGAGTTCTATGCCGAGGATGCAGGCCGCACCGACGAGGAGTTCCTTGCACGCGTTGTAGAGGCTGTCATTGCTGCTGGAGCAACAGTGGTAAACATTCCCGACACAACAGGCTACTGCCTTCCGAGCGAATATGGCGCAAAGATTGCCTACCTCATGAACAATGTCCCGAACATAGACAAGGCTATAATATCCACCCACTGCCACAACGACCTTGGAATGGCTACAGCCAATACCTTGGCAGCTGTGCAGAACGGAGCACGTCAGGTAGAGGTAACTATCAACGGGCTTGGAGAGAGAGCAGGCAACACCGCTCTCGAGGAGGTTGTTATGGCCATAAAGTGCCACTCGAACCTCGATTTCGACCTTGGCATAGACACCAGACAGATAGTGGCGACAAGCAAGCTCGTCTCGAACCTCATGCGTATGCCTGTACAGGCAAACAAGGCTATTGTCGGACGTAATGCGTTTGCCCACTCGTCGGGCATACACCAGGACGGTGTGCTCAAGAGCCGCGAGACTTACGAGATAATCGACCCCGAGGATGTTGGCGTTGACCAGTCGAGCATAGTGCTCACAGCCCGCAGCGGACGTGCAGCATTGAAACACCACCTTGCCGAAATTGGCTACACGGCAGACGGAGAGGAACTGAACGAGGTCTATGAGCGTTTCCTCGAACTGGCCGACAAGAAAAAGATGGTAACTACACGCGACCTCGAAGTGCTCATTGGAACATCGGCTTCAAAGCGCAGGATGAATATCCAGCTCACCGGTCTCCAGGTAGTCTGCGGAAAGTCGGCAATGCCTACAGCCACTGTACAGCTCAGTTTCGACGGTGACACCTTTACAGAGACAGCATACGGCAACGGTCCTGTCGATGCAGCCATAAATGCAGTCAAGAACATTACCAAGCGACGCGTTCACATTGAAGAGTTCCTCATACAGGCGATTACCCGCGGAAGCGACGATTTGGGCAAAGTCCATATGCAAATTTCGCATAAGGGCAAGATGTACTACGGTTTCGGTGCCAACACCGACATTGTAACAGCGTCAATAGAGTCATTCATTGACGCAATCTCAAAAATAGGATAATCGATGAACACGCTATTTGACAAGATTTGGGACTCGCATACAGTGCGCACTGTCGACGGCGGTTCCTGCGTACTATACATTGACAGGCAATATATCCACGAAGTAACCAGCCCACAGGCATTTTCAGGATTGCGCCGCCGGGAAATCGAGGTATTCCGCCCGTCACAGATTACAGCAAGCCCCGACCACAATATCCCAACCCGTAACCAACACCTGCCCATTGCCGACCCACAGTCGGCGCAGCAGGTTGCGGCACTTGAGAGCAACTGCGCTGAACACGGAATCACGATATTTCCCATAGGTTCGCAGCGCAACGGCATAATCCACGTGATAGGGCCACAGACCGGGCTGACCCAGCCGGGCATGACAATTGTCTGTGGCGACAGCCACACATCGACACACGGCGCACTGGGCTGCATTGCATTCGGCATTGGAACAAGCGAGGTCGAAATGGCAATGGCATCACAATGCATTCTGCAATCCAAGCCCAAGAGCATGAGGATAAACGTCGAAGGCGAACTCAAGCCTGGAGTTTGCGGCAAGGATATTATATTATACATAATATCAAAGCTTGGCACCGGCGGCGGAACAGGACACTTCGTCGAGTTTGCAGGGTCGGCCATCCGTTCACTCTCAATGGAGGCACGTATGACAATATGCAACATGAGCATCGAGATGGGTGCACGCGGCGGAATGATTGCACCCGACCAGACCACATTCGACTACCTGCGCGGACGCGAGTTCGCACCAAAGGGAAAAGCGTGGGAGAAAACCGTTGAGGAGTGGAGCAAGCTGCGTTCAGACGATGATGCCCGGTTCGACAAGGAGGCAACATTCGATGCTGCCGACATTGAGCCAATGATTACATACGGTACTAACCCAGGCATGGGAATATCTGTGAACGGCACCATACCATCGTCGGAGGGTATGGACCCGGCTGCTAAGGCATCGTATGCCAAAGCACTTTCATACATGAATTTTGCCGAGGGAGAAAAAATGTCAGGCAAGCAGGTCGACTACGTTTTTGTAGGCAGCTGCACAAACGGACGTATTGAAGACCTCAGAACATTCGCACACTTTGTCAAGGGACGCAGAAAAGCCGACAACATCACTGCCTGGATTGTCCCTGGCTCCAAGGAGGTTGAGCGCATCGCCATTGAAGAGGGACTGCGCGACATTCTTGAAGAGGCAGGTTTTGAACTTCGCCAACCAGGATGCTCGGCCTGTCTGGCAATGAACGAGGACAAGATTCCAACAGGCAAATACTGTGTTGCCACATCGAACCGCAACTTCGAAGGACGCCAAGGCCCAGGAGCCCGCACGCTTCTTGCCGGGCCGCTTGTAGCTGCAGCCGCAGCTGTCACAGGTGTCATCACCGACCCAAGAACAATGATGCAAGACTTTGAAACAAATATATGAGACAGAAATTCAGAATACTTCGTTCTGCCATAGTGCCCCTTCCGATTGAAAACATCGACACCGACCAGATTATACCGGCACGTTTCCTTAAGGCAACGACACGCGAGGGGTTCGGCGAAAACCTCTTCCGCGACTGGCGTTTCGACAAGGACGGCAACCCAAAGGAAGAGTTTGTAATGAATTCCCCCGTCTACCACGGAGAGATACTCGTGGCAGGCAAGAACTTCGGTTGCGGCTCAAGCCGAGAACATGCAGCATGGGCTATTGAAGGAGCAGGATTCCGCGCTGTAGTGTCGAGTTTCTTTGCCGACATTTTCCGCAACAACGCCCTTAACAACGGCCTATTACCGGTTGTTGTAAGCGAAAGAATGCTCGCCGGGATATTCGCGGCCGTTGAGGCCGACCCTACGACAGAACTGAACATAGACTTGCCAGCCGAGACGATAGAGATAGTAGGAACCACGATGAAGGAACATTTCGATATTGCACCCTACAAGAAAGAGTGCCTTATGAACGGATACGATGATGTCGATTTTCTGGTAAGTATGCGCCACGACATCGAGGCATTTGAAAACAAACGGTGTTCCTTATAAATTCAAACAGCTTCTTAATGACAAGTATGAAAGATATAAAGATAGCAGTGCTTCCTGGCGACGGAATAGGCCCGGAAATTGTAGCTCAGGCCGTAAAGGCTGTCGATGCCGCAGCAGCCAGGTTCGGTTACAGAATAACCTACACCCATGCCCTTGTAGGCGCAGCAGCCATTGACGCGACAGGCAACCCCTACCCCGATGAGACACACCGCGCATGCTCCGAGGCCGATGCTGTGCTGTTCGGTGCCATAGGAGACCCCAAGTACGACAACAACCCCGAAGCGAAAGTGCGTCCCGAACAGGGCCTCCTTGCCATGCGCAAGAAACTTGGACTGTATGCAAACCTGCGCCCGGTAAACACCTTTGAGCCACTGCTGCACCGCTCTCCATTGCGCCACGACCTTGTCGAGGGTGCCGATTTCCTATGCGTGCGCGAACTCACCGGCGGCCTCTATTTCGGTCGTCCGCAAGGCCGCTCGGAGGATGGCTGTACCGCATACGATACCTGCGTGTACACACGACAGGAGATTGAACGCATATGCCGTCTTGGCTTCGAATATGCCGGCAAACGTCGCGGCAAGCTAACCGTTGTCGACAAGGCTAACGTACTTGCCACATCGCGTCTGTGGCGCGAAACTGCCAAAGCCATGGAAAAGGAGTATCCCAACGTGGAGGTCGAATATATGTTCGTGGACAATGCAGCAATGAAGATTATACAACAGCCACGCCACTTCGATGTTATGGTTACAGAGAATATGTTCGGCGACATTCTCACCGATGAAGCAAGCGTAATCACCGGTTCCCTCGGTCTGTTGCCGTCGGCATCCATAGGCACAGGAACATCACTCTTCGAGCCCATACACGGTTCCTACCCACAGGCCGCAGGCAAGAACATTGCCAACCCCATTGCAACAATACTTTCGGCAGCAATGATGTTCGAGTACGCATTTGCCGATACGGAAGCCGGCGCAGCCATACGCCGTGCAGTGAACCACTCCATTGACCGGAACATTGTAACCGAGGATATTGCTCCTGAAGGCATAGTTCCATCCACGACAACAGAAGTCGGCGATTTCATAGCACAGAACATATAACGTGAAACTATTCCATAATACAGCGACAGGCAAACGGTGCAGTTTGCCTGTCGCTGTATTATGGAATAGCCAAATGGAAAGAAAGCTGCAGGCTGCAGGCCGAAACTGTCCGATGAGAAAAAAACTTTAGAAACATTTCACTTTTTTCCACTTTTATTTATCTTTGTAAATTGGATTCCACCCTAACAGGAGCAAACCATTTAATATATAGAAGAAGCATTTAGATATCAATTTATTATATAATTATGGTTAGATTAACAAAGTTCGCATCATTCCTGCTGCTATGTTTCGCCTGCATTGCAGGTGCCAATGCACAGGAGCAGCTCGCAACGCAAGCTAAAGAAGGGCTCATCAAGCAGCCGCCGGCTCGCAAGCTCTACGCTGACACACTCTTAGTCAACGAAGCAAGCAAAATGAGCAACATCATCACCCTGAGTGACGACAACAACGAGTCCTACACATTCTCCGAAGGGCAGCTCGGCGAAGACGATGACTACGCAGGCACAACTGCTATGGTATCATCGAACGACGACTACTTCCTTTCCGAAGTAGGATACCTGTTCAGCCCAATGCGGTTCCGTGTAAGAGCCTACGAATCGCTCTACAACAATGTGTATGCCAACGGTGTGCTGCTGAACGATGCCGAAAGAGGACAGTTCAGCTACGGAATGATTGGCGGTCTGAACGATGCTACCCGCAACAAGGAGGGTGCCACATACCTCGAGCACAACCGTTTCGGTTTCAGCACCATAGGCGGCGCAAGCAACATCAACATGCGTGCAAGCCAGTATGCAGCAGGGCACAAGATGTCTCTTGTCGGCTGCAACCGCAACTATCTGGCACGCGTTATGTACACCGGTTCAACCGGCCTTATGCAGAACGGATGGGCATTCACGGCATCGGCATCATACCGTTGGGCCAACGAAGGTGTAATTGAGGGAACATTCTACAACTCGCTCGGCTATTTCCTGGCTGCAGAAAAGAAGATCAACGACAAGCACAGCATTTCTGTTGCTACTTGGGGCTCACCCACAGAACGTGCTCAGCAGGGTGCAGCTACTGAGGAAGCATACTGGCTTGCAGGCAGCCACTACTATAACCCGAACTGGGGTTACCAGAATGGCGAGAAGCGCAACGCACGTGTTGTAAACTCGTTCGAGCCTTCAATGGTAATCACCTGGGACTACAAGATTAACGACGATATGAAGCTGACAACCTCGCTGTTCGGCAAGTACTCAATGTACAGCACCACAGCACTCGGTTGGAACGGCAATGCGGCCGACCCTCGCCCCAACTACTACCAAAACCTTCCAAGCGCAGCCTATGACGTTTGGGATTTGGAGTACACCCCTACCGAGGATGAACTTGCCGATTATATGACACGTTACAACCACTGGAAGGCAGGCAAGGCCAACCGTCAGCTCGACTGGGACTATATGTATTTTGCCAACCAGCAGGCCAACGCTGCAGGCGGCGAGTGTCTCTACTATGTAGAGCGTCGCCACAACGACCAGCTTGCACTTAACCTCGGTTCTACCCTGAACATAGAGTTCAACCGATACAATACCGGTACCATAGGCCTCAACCTTGGAACTACCAAAGGTATGCACTACAAGACCATGAGCGACCTCTTAGGTGCCGAGAAGTACACCGACATCGACAAATTCTCCGTAGGAGACTTCGGTCCAAACAGCGACTATGTTCAGAACGACGTGGACAACCCCAACCGCCAGATTAAAGAGGATGACGTATTCGGCTACGATTACGACCTCTATGTAAACAAGGCGAACCTCTTCTACCAGCATCAGTTCAGCAAAGGGATATTCCACCTCTTTGCAGGCGCGAACATTGAAGGCACAACAATGGAGCGTTACGGAAATATGCGCAATGGCCGTGCAATGGAATTCTCAAAGGGAAGCAGCGGCACAGCCAAGTTCCTGGGCGGCGGCGCGAAACTGGGTATGATATTCACATTCAACGCATACAACACCCTGTCATTTGGCGCAGGCTACGAGAACCGTGCACCAATCGCCTATAACTCGTTCATCGCTCCGCGTATGCGCAACGACTTTGTACAAGGGCTCGACAACGAAAACATATTCAGTGCAGAAGCCTCATACAAGGTAAACGCCGGCCCGGTGACTGCAAAACTTACCGGATACGCGACAATCTTGAAGGACCTTGTTGAGCAGAACGCATTCTACAACGACCTTCAGTCACAGTTCACATACCTTACAATGACGGGAGTCGACAAGCTGCACTATGGCATTGAGGCTGCAATCGTTTATAATGTTACATCGGCACTCTCGTTCAACGCTGTTGCATCGGTTGGAAACGCCGAGTATACCGACAATGTCAAAGGTTTCCTCATAAGTGAGAACGAAAAGGTTGTCATGAACGACAAGGTATATATGGACGGTGTCAAGGTCGACGGCACGCCGCTCACTGCGTTGAGCCTTGGAGTTGACTACAACGTAAACGGCTGGTATCTGAGCGCGAATGTGAACTATTACGACAACATCTACATCGATGCATCGAAGTATGCCCGTCTCGAAAGCGTTGTAGGCCAGCCCACCATCGATGCGACAACCGGCAAGGAGACACTCAACCTCCCTTCACAGTTCAAGGGACGCGGTGACTTTATGGTAGACGCATCCATTGGCAAGAGCATAAGCCTTAGAGGCGGCAAGAAGCTGAACATAAACCTCAGTCTCAACAACATTCTCAACAACCAGAAGATGATTACAGGCGGTTATGAGCAGAACAGAGGCGACAGCTACGCCGACGGCGAGGCACGCACATACAAGTTCTCAAAGAACCCATTCCTCTACTATGCCAACGCCTTCAACGCATACTTGAACATTGGACTACGTTTCTAAAACAGAAAAATATGAAAGCAATAAAATATCTATCAATACTTGCACTATCGCTCTTCACGGCAACCTCGTGTATGAACGATTATGACGAGCCCGATTTCAATGAGCCCCCATTCGGCAATAATGAAATCGGCGAAGCAAACACCACTATTGCCGAACTGAAGACAAAGTATGCCTCAACAATTTCGGGCAATGGTGTAAAGGAGATTACCGAAGAAATAACAATTGAAGGCGTTGTTGTTGCCGATGATGCAACAGGTAATGTGTACAAGCAGTTCATCATAAATGACGAGACCGGTGCCATTGTAATAGGTGTCAACGACGTTGGCCTTTATGCCATGGTTCCTGTCGGCCAGCGCGTGCGCATTGATTGCAAAGGCCTGTATGTAGGCGGATACGGTAAGATGGCTCAAGTAGGCGGCCTTTACGAGGGCAAAGTGGGACGTATGGCGAAAAGCCTGTTCCCCAAGCATGTACGCCTTATTGGCACCCCGAACAAGACACAGTCCGAACTGACACCGGAAGTCATCGACGAGACATTCTTCACCGAAGCAAACAAGGCAAACCTTGCAAAATATGTACGTCTCGAGAATGTAACAATTACCGAAGCCGACGGCACTGCACTATGGGCACCCGAGGAACTTGCATACAACAACGTTGTTGAACGTCACATAAAAATGGGCAAGACAAACCTTGTGCTCCGCATGAGCACATATGCCGACTTTGCCAACGAACCCCTGCCAAAGGGCAAGCTCAATGTAAACGGTGTACTTACACGTTACAACGACTACTGGCAGTTTGTAATAAGTTCAACCGGTGACATAGAACAGATAGCAGAATAAACAATAAACTAACATACAACAATTATGAAACTGAAAAAATTATTTTTGGCAACATTGAGCCTGTTTGCGTTTGCAGCGTGTACAGACACTCCTGACTCGCCTTATGACTTCCCAAACGGCGGCGGAAACAGCGGTACAACCGAAGAGGGCGTGTATATCAGCGAGACATTCGCTTCGGACTTTGGTGTATTCACACCTGTAGAGACTGTTGGCAACTACCCTTGGGTCATTGACTATAGCACAGCCAAGGCAACATCGTATGCCGACGGTGCAAACAACGCAGCTACAAGCTGGCTTATTTCACCGGCAGTTGACTTCACAGAAGAGACAGAGGCATATGTAGCATTCGATTACATAATACGTTACGCCGAGAGCGGCAAGGTAGCCAAGAACCATCAGCTGCTCATCAGCAGCGACTACACTGGCGACCCGACAGCAGCAACATGGACCGACCTTCCTTACAACGCTGTTGAGGGTGCCGACTGGAATACATTCTACAAGGCTAATGTTGCAGTTCCGTCGGAGTTCCTTGGCAAGAGCGGTATCGTTTTCGCTCTGCGTTACACAGCCACAACAAAGGCCGGAACCTGGGAAGTCAAGAACTTCAAGGTAGCTCATGGCACAGCCGCTGCCCCTGAAGAACCCGAGGAGGCACAGGAATACACTGTATCAGAAGCTATCGCTGCATTCACAGGTGTTGCTAAACCCGCAATAGTAAAGGGTTATATCGTAGGTTTCATTAACGGCATGTCTATAACAGACGGAGCAACATTCGGCAATAATCCGCCTGCTGAAGCAAACACCAATTTGCTCATCGCGGACAACATAGATGAGACAGATGTCGCTAACTGTATGCCCGTACAGCTGCCAAGTGGTGCTGTGCGCAATGCATTGAACCTTGTTGACAACCCTGGCAACTACAAGAAGCAAGTAACTCTCACCGGCAGCCTCGAGAAGTACTTCGGTGTTCCAGGCCTCAAGTACGTGTCAAAGTTTGAGATTGAAGGTGCCACCCCCGAAGAGCCGGAGACTCCAGAGGGTGCTTACATAAGTGAAACATTCGCTACAGATTTCGGTTCATTCACCACACAGCAGACAGTAGGCAACTATCCGTGGGTAATTGACTATAGCACAGCCAAGGCAACATCGTATGTCGACGGTACAAACAATGCAGCTACAAGCTGGCTTATATCATCGCCCGTTGACTTCACAGAAGAGACAGAGGCATATGTAGCATTCGAATACATCATCCAATATGCATTGAACAACACAATTGCCGAGAACCACAAGTTGCTTGTATGCGCCGATTACGCAGGAGATGCAGCAACTGCAACATGGACAAATATACCTTATGGTGCTACACCTGGTAGCAAGACTGCTGATGGAAAAGCAGACTGGAATACATTCTACAAGGCTAATGTTGCAGTTCCGGCAGAGTTCCTTGGAAAGAATGCTGTAACATTCGCTCTCTGCTATACCGGAACTGAGGAGAAAGCCGCTACGTGGGAGGTAAGAAACTTCGTTGTAGCACATGGTGCCGCAACAGGCGAGACACCCGAGGAGCCTGAGACACCCGACACACCTGATGTTCCAACTGGCGACAATCTGCTAATAAACGGCAGTTTCGAGGAATGGAACGGTGGTGATCCAACAGCTTGGGGAACCGGCAACATCGGTCACAATGCAACAATAGCACAGAGTACCAATGCTTACGATGGCAACTACTCTGTACTTGTAAACGGTTATACAACAAACAAGCGTCTTGGCTCACAGAAATACACTCTTTCTGCCGGGACATACACTCTTGCTGCTTATATTAAGCACGAGGGAGCCGATGCTGCAGCATTCAAATTGGGTTATGGCGTCATTAAGAATGGTGCAATTGCAAATGCCGACTACAAATACCCGGCTACAGAAACATACACAACGGCAGAATGGACACTCTACAGCTACGAGTTCACACTTGCCGAAGAGGCAGAGGTTGCAATACTCGTCATGAACAACAAGAAAGGCAACGGAAATTCATTCCTTGTTGACAACGTTACACTCACAACAGCCGATGGCAATGTAAGCGGCGGCGATGACAACGGTGACAACAATGAGGAGCCAGAGACTCCGGCCGACACATACACATTCACAGCCGTCACATCAATTACACATGGTGCAGAGTACCTTATTGTAGCAGGCACAAACCAGGCAACAGCTCTCGATGCATCAAAGAGCTATGGCTACCTTCCTGTAACAACAGTATCACCGGCTAACGGGGTTGTAAACACAACAGCCGACAATGTATTCGTTATTGAGGCTGTCGATGGCGGTTACAGCATAAAAGACGCCCAGGGTCGCTACCTCTACATGACGGGCACCTTCAACAACGTGAACCTCGACACTACCCTGCCTGCAGAAGGCGGTGTATGGACTATAGAGTTCAATGCCGACGGCACTGCAAAAATAGCCAATACATTCAGTGGCAAGTTTATGCAGTACAGCAGTCAGTACAACAGCTACGGTGTTTATTCCGATGCTCGTGGCGAGATGCCTACACTTTACAAGAAGAACTGATAACGGAACAGTTAAAACAAAACAGAAACAGATGCGATGTGCGGCGCACATCGCATCTGTTTCTGTTTCACTTCTTATCCTGTATACCGAATGAGAGCCACACTTCAGGAGGGAAGTTCTGCTTTATTGGCAACTTTGAAGCATTGAACACCTCTTTCAGTTCATCGAGCCGCAAATGTGCAGCATCGCGCACCTCCTTCAGTTTTGCCTCAGCGGCATCCTGTGCATCACCGGCCTGTTCAAGCGCGCTACACGCAGCCGAAAGTCTATCGACATCAATTACAACACCTTTCTTTGCAAGCGCATCGGCCTGCTTCCTTACTCCATCGGCCAATGCACCGGCCTTGGCAATAGGTTCCGAATAAATCTTGTTCATAATACTGTTTTTAACCGTTAATTAATAAAGAAGGTTGAGACTTTTAAGGGAAGTCTACACACCATTCTTATGTAAAATTAAACAAAAAAACGCTATTCCAAAAGCCCTTATATCACTATATATCAGCATTATATACACATATAAGGGGTTAAGTACCAACGGATTGAAAAATAATTAAAAAACGTTAATCGGGTATTTTTTACAAGGTCTTTAACTTAATTTCAAACAGATTACCGGCAAAAGATAGCCGATAATTCAAGACAAAGAACTATCTTCGCATAAAGTAAACAGCATCTAACAAAACTGATACATTATGAAACTATTGGAAGGAAAGACAGCTCTTGTAACAGGAGCTACACGAGGAATAGGACGTGCCATTGCGGTCAAGTTTGCCCAGGCGGGTGCAAATGTAGCATTTACATACCGTCAGATAAACAGCAATGCCGAGGAACTAATCAAAGAGATTGAAGCACTTGGAGTAAAATGCAAGGGATATGCAGCCGACGCAGCCGATTTTGCAGCAACCGATGCTGTTGTCAAGGAGGTTGTTGTAGATTTTGGCCGTATCGACGTACTTGTAAACAACGCCGGAATAACAAAGGACGGACTTATTATGCGTATGACCGAAGAGCAGTGGGATGCAGTCATCACCACAAACCTGAAGTCGGCATTCAATTTCACACGTGCCGTTGTTCCTGTAATGGCCAAACAACGAGGCGGAAGCATCATAAACATGTCATCGGTTGTTGGCGTTGACGGCAATGCCGGCCAGTGCAACTACTCGGCATCAAAGGCCGGTCTTATTGGCTTAGCCAAGTCAATTGCCAAGGAAATGGGACCACGCGGCATTAGAGCCAACTGCATTGCTCCGGGATTCATTGTTACCGACATGACAAGTGCCATACCTGAAGAGATGCGTGCCGAGTGGGCAAAGAGTATACCTCTGCGCCGTGCCGGCAACCCGGAGGATGTTGCAAACGTAGCACTTTTCCTTGCCAGCGATATGTCGGCATACGTCAGTGGCCAGGTAATCAACTGCTGCGGTGCAATGAGCTGCTGACAAAAGGAAGATATATCAAACAAGGGTTCAAGAAGCAATATGACAATCCATGTCAATTTGGAGGGTGACCCAAAAGTCATCCTCTTTTTGTCGGGGGCGAATAAAAAGCAAAGCTCAAGGCTTGTGCAGGCTTCAAAACCGCAGTTTACCTGGCGTAAACGAGGATTTTGAAGGCAAACGTAACACAGAAAACTTGTGCAAACGAGCCAAAGCGACTTTGTCGCACTCTTTTGTAAACCTAAAGGTCCAGTCGTCGCAAGCAACGCTCATACGCGTTGCCGTTGTAAAAACATAAGCAAGCTTTGTTTTCACTCGTTGACACGATATTTCACTTTAACCTATTCCTTTCCGCCAATGTTGAAGCGGTAGATGGCATGGAGCATCACATAGCTGTAATAGACCTTCTGGCTAAAGAAATATCGCATTTGTGGAGTTATATTGCTGCGTTCCGATGTGCGCAGTCCAAGGATATCCACAGCCTCAAGCTGCAGGGTGAGTGCCTTGTTCTTCAGGAAGGATTGCGAAACAGTTGCGTTCCATAGCCACTGGTCGTGGTTCATCATGTCGTCGGCATAGCCGCGACGGCCATAGAACATGAACGAAGTATTGATTTTCATTCCGAATGGCAAGTCCACCTGTGGCTGCAGGCTGCACTCAATAGTGTGGCCCTCATGGTCAAGTTCCGGTGTGCTGTCGTAACGTGCTATGTCGGCTGAATATTTGCCTATAAGGTTTACGCTCCACATTCCGCCACGCCACTTCAATCCCATATTTGCGCGCGGAATATAAGTGTGGACTTTCGACAGGCCAAGTTTGTCGCCCATTGCGCCCACATAGTTCTTGGCAAGGCCTATGGTGTAATGAGCACCGGCGGTCAAAGTCCAGTGACGCTCTTTGTCAAGCGGCTGTTCGGTATTGAAGCCTGCATAGAAATAATAGGTGCCGTTGACATTGTCCTTTGTGTGGCGCATCTTGCCTGTGAGCGGGTCGGTCTCAATTATATCCACAATCTTGTTGCTGTTTATTACATAATTGCCGTAAAGGTTGTAGCTGTCGCCACGTTTCTCGTTGAACCAACGGCAATTAAGGTTGAAAATATTGGTCCACTCTATTTTAAGGCCGGGATTGTTAACACGTTCTACCATCTGGTCGCTTGTGTCGGAAATAGGCAGCAGTTCAAGCAAAGAGGGGCGGTTATGGTAGCCATAATACATAAGGCTTATCTCGCCATTCTTGACGGGCTTCCACTTAAGCCTTACAAGGGGGAGCGGCTGGAGATAGCTTCGTGACGGAGTATAGCATTTGCCTGCCCTTTCATAATCAAGCGACTGGATATAATGGAGCAATATCGCAGAACCGCCTATCTCGAATTTATCCCATATGCCGCTCATAGCAAATTCCAATCTCTGCATGTGCTCGGTGCGTGTCGAGTTTAGGGAGTTTTCGAAGTCTATTACTGCCGCCAACGAATCGGCTGTAGATGGACGCACGCCCAACGGCAGACCCGGCTGCGAATAATAGGGGTAGCGGTCGAGGCGGTAGATATTATACTCTTCACTCTCATTCTTGAAAACATAACTGTAACCGACTGTAAACTTAAGATTCTTGGTGAACGAGCCATTTAGAGAGAATACTGCTCTAAGAGTGCTGCTGTTGTTCGGCAGGACTCTGTAACGGCGGTCGACCGATTCGGGAGTGCCGCTATTGAAATAACGGTAATGGGTAAGTGCATCGGTATATCCTCGATTGTCGTTGAAACTGTAATTTACACGGGCATCAAACGAGAAGCCCTCTTTCCTAAAGCGATGAACATATCGGGTGTCAATGGAAAATGAATTGCTACGGCTTGTTGCAAACAGACGGGAAGAGTTCGAGTTAATGCCAAGTGCCTTCAGTTCTTCGCTCACCTCATCGCCTATGAGCCCTTTCTCGGGACTATAGAAATCCATGGCCTGTGAATAGGTCGATAGATTAGCAGCATTACTGTTACGGTTATCCCTATAGCTGTAGGAGAGTTTTACTCCCACCCGGTTGAGCGTGTCGATATTGTATGTTACTTTGCTGTTGAAGTTGATATTCCTGTTGCGTCCGTAACTATGAGAACGCCGGTAGGAGAAGTGGTTGCCGGTGCTAAGGATATATTCGTTGTGTGCAATCTCATCCGTACCGCCACTGGTGTGCCCGGCTTCAACCTCGGTGCCGAATTTCAGATGCCCGGCCTCGGTATTCTTCTTGCCATTTTCCCACGACATTATGGCACCGGCCTTGCGATAGGTGTAGAGACCTGCCGGCCCCCATGAGTCGTTCTGCCAATTTCCGTTCTCATCGGCAACCAGGTCTTCGCTGATATTATTCACTTGAGCATATACAGCAGTGCGGCGTTTATCGGTATAGTTCGAGGCGAATGCCTTTGCCATGTACTTGCTGTGCGTGCCGCCTCCAAGGTCGGTGTTCACATTCCACTGCGACAGGTACTCCTTCTTAATCTTCAGGTCAACAACCGTAGCCTTTTCGGTGTCGTACACACCGGCAAACTCCTTTTCTTCATCGGTTTTCTCATATACCGCAACATCCTGCACGGCATCGCTCACAATGTTCGACATTGCGGTGTTTGCATCGCCAATGAACGGCTGACCGTTCACAAGAATAGAGCTTACTGCCTTGCCTTGAAAGGTGAGGTTGCCTTCACTGTCCATTGCAAGACCCGGCAACTGCTTTATTAGCGCAGCAATGGTTGAGCCCTCGGGAACGCGGAAGGCATTGGCATGATATATAAAGGTGTCGGCCTTTATTGTAAGCTCTTGAGCAAGAGCATTAACTTCAACTTCCTTGAGCAGCCTCTCGTCCCGTTTAAGAAGGAGGGCACCCAGTTTGAGGTTCCTATTTTTTCCTATACTAATCTTCTTCGTCAACGTCTCATAACCCACATAGGTAACCTTCAGTTTGTACTCCCCGGCCTTCTTGCACTCAAGGCTGAAATATCCATCGGCATCACTTGCCACTCCTGCCACAACTGCCGTATCGTTCACAAGCAGCGCAACAGCAGCAGCCGGCAAGCCCTCGGTAACTTTTCCGGCATCGACGACCCTGCCCTGCAACGAAAAATTCTGTGCAAAAGCCGACGTAACAGCTAAAACGCCGATTGCAAAACAAAGAAATGCTCTTTTCATCATACAGTAAATTATCTTTTAGTAACAGGGTACAAAGATAATCATTCCCACAAATTACCTCCCCGATTTGTTAATTTATGTTAATAAACAAAAGGAATATCCCATAAATTAATGATGTTGTCAAATAATATTTTGTATATGCTTAAACACCACGCGTAAGTGCTGCAACATCATTCTGATGAGATATTCCCGCCGTTGGGGAGAACCACCACCCCCTAACAGCTTTTTTTATTTATCATTTTCTACGTTCATTCATTTGGTAGACGTACATTTTTGGTTTTTGTTACAACGAAAAGTGTTAAAAAACGCAAACAGCCCTCTATTCTTTTCAAACCATAATACCAATGCTGTCTCCATTGCACAGCACGGTCAGCGTCAATTTATCGAGCAATGGCTGAGGCAGAACAGCAAAGATGTTTAATCATTGTTATGGCTTGTGTGGTTTGAACCTTTACTGCAAACGGAAATTAACAGGCATTGTAAACTGCACATTGACAGGCTTGCCGCTCTGCATACCAGGAGTCCATTTAGGCATAGACTTTACGACACGGACAGACTCGTCTGCCAAAGCTTTTTTCGCTTTATTATGGAGTTCAATCTTCTGTTCTTCAGTAAGAGGCTCTGCATTTGAGTTCTCATACGATAATACAATTACCTCATCGAGCTTATTTACATATGATGAATAAGTTTCGGATTTTATAACATTGACATCATCGATGCTGCCGTCGGCCTTCACAACAAACCTCACATACACTTTACCTTGTGCATTAATGTCGCGTGCCTCCTTCGGATATTTGATATTGCGCGAAAGCCACGTCATCAACTCATTTACTCCACCCGGGAATGCCGGCTGTTCCTCGCACACCTGGTAGACAGCTCCATCGTCGGCTACAGGCGAAGCACCATCTTTCTTCAATTGGATAAAGATGACACCGCTCTTGCCTTCTGCCTTATATTTCTTTATATCATCGGCAGAGAGTTTTTCGATTTTAACAACAGTTACACTCTCAACCATCCCTGAATCAATATTAGGCAATTCACTTTCGTTGTAGAGAGAACCATTAACAACAACGGCCGCATTTGAATTTGCAGGCATTGCTATGTCTCCGCCTTTGAGCTCAATAAGAGAAGCTTTGTTGTTGTTTTGCTGCATGAAGGCTACCGGAAGCATAAACTGCACATTTACAGGCTTGCCACCTTGTGTTCCGGGCTTCCACTTTGGCATTGAAGAGACTACACGCAGAGCTTCATCATCGAGTGACTTGTCACCCGAACTTTTTACTATCTCCACATTGGCTATCGAACCGTCTTTCTTCACAATAAACTTCACGATAGAACGACCCTCTTTACCGGCAGCCTTAGCCTCGGCAGGATACTTGATGTTTGTTGAGAGATAGCGCATCATTGCATCCATACCACCCGGAAATTCGGGTGCATTCTCGCACACCTGATATACCTTTTCGTCATCGGCGGCAAACTCGGCATTAACATAATTTTCTTGTGCTTCATTTGCTTCGTTCGCAATAATTTCACTACCTTTGAGGAGTGTTTCACCATCTGTTGCACTTGCAGTGTCGACAGTTGAGAACGCGAGAGCAGCAACGGCTGCCACGGGAACGATGTACAAAGCCTTTGTACAACTCCACTTCTTTGATTTTTCTTTACACATCATAGTGATACGTTTTTTAGTTAAACTGTGATTAAAGCTGTTGGCAATAGAGTAGAGCCTTGCGCCAACGGCTTTTTTTATTATTAATAATTGGTATTGTTTCGCATCGACACCTGAGTTTATGACAGCCTCATCGGCCTCAAATTCATGTATGTCCTTCAGGGTGCTTTTCATTATCCAGGCAAGAGGATTGAACCACTGCATTATTATAACCGCATCGGCAATCATAATATCCAAGGAATGCCTGGCATGTGTGTGCGCAGCCTCGTGCGTCAATATCTCATGGGCACCATCGTTAAGGTCCTCCTCGCTGACAACTACCCAATGGAACCAACTGAAAGGTTTAGCCTTGCCATTGTGTACGCACAGTCTTATTCCCTTGCACCCATAAGAGGAGGCATCCACTACCCTGCTACGGGATATTACGCGCGCTACCTGCACATAGACTACAATCTGCCGCAACACAAGAAAGGCTACACCGCAGAGATAGAGCAGAGACACAAGAGAAAGCCAGTCAAAAGGTTCTTGTAGAGGTGCCGCATCGGGAAGAGCCACTCCTGCTGCCGGCTCCTCAAAACCTATTATATACTCGCCTGTGGGTGGAACCGGCAACGCATCCGCACTGGATTCGGCCGAGAAAAAATCTATCAAACCGCAAAAGGGAGATTCTATGCCTATGTTCACTGCCGGCAACAGAAATGCCAGAGAGATAATCGACAGCATAAGATAACGGTTTATCCTGTGGAATGTCTCACGGCTCATAAAAAGCATAAATAGCGAGACAAGTACCGCAAGTATCAGTGCCGACTTCAATATGTATATAAGGAATGCAGTCATGGATACAATCATTTATTCTGTTTCTCAACCAATTCTATGAGACTCTTGAGTTCATCGAGAGAAATTTTTTCCTCGCTCACAAGAGAAGAGACCGCACTTACATAGGAACTGTTGAAGTAGCGGTTAATCACACTGCCAAGGGTACGCTTGCCGTGCTCGCTCTCGCTAATGGCCGCATAGTAGCGGTGCGTGTTACCGAAGGCCTCATGTGCAACATATCCCTTTGCCTCAAGCCCACGCACAATGGTCGATATTGTATTGAAGTGTGGCTGCGGTTCATCGAGCAACGGAATTATCTCCTTCACAAACAAAGGCCCTTTCTCCCAAAAGAGCTTCATAATCTCTTCCTCTCTTTTTGTAAGATTCTTCATAATACTATTTTCATTGACTACTAACTACAAAAACACGCTGAATCAACTATATTTTTTAGTTGACGCGGCAAAGAACTATATTTTTTAGTTACAAAACTAATTTTTATAGTTAATAAAGGTTAACCGAAAGAAAATAGATTGGAAAGGACTATTATCTGAAAACCGGATTCTCGCTATTGATTCGCACCATAACAGCACTATCGGGCCAAAAGCCTATTGCTTTATCAGTCTTGTACAATAACGTGTTGTTGCTGAAGAGTTCTATACTCAGACCACTATTACAATTGCCAGCGAATGGAATTTCATTGTTCGCAAAACGGCCTATGGCCATATTGCCACTATTTGGCAATGGAAGAACGGCTTGCGGAATAAGCCTTCTTTCCTCATCACGCTCAGCATTCTGTGTTTTTGCACCACCCAAAAACACTCCACCGCAGGCAATCAGTAATGAGTCACCCCTTACACCAACCGATAGATTAAAATTGTGCCACGAATCATTCTCTTCCCAACCCCATTTACCGACAAACGGAGAGGGTTCCACCCCTTTAATGTCATATATATTTTCCGCGCTGACATCTGCATCGGGTACAAGATAATCCTTTTTAAATAAATCTACCACATCTGTTGAATAAGTATGGTTCTCGTAATTCTCGCGGACAAGCAGTGCACTGTCGGGCCAGTAATTCACTTCGCCTTTAATTTTGAACGTAAGCGTATCAATTGATTTAAGTTCAAAGACAATAGGATAATATTCGTTTTCGGGATAATTCTGAAAAATACTGAAATATTGATTAACAATAGCTCCTTCTGCTTTATTACCACTCTTAGGTACTGTTATGCAAACCTGTGGTATCACAGCACCTTTTCTATCTACAAGCGGATTACCGTCCATATAAAAAGGTTCTTGCCTTTCCCAATAGAAAGAAATTAGTAATGAGTCATTACGTTCTCCTATGCGCAAAGAAAGACCCTGCACGGTGTCATTTGCTCCAACATTTTCCCAACTGCCCACAAAAGGCGAGGGAGAAATACCTGCAACATCAAAACCCTGTTGTTTTTTCCATTGCACACGTCATGGATTCGCTACGCTGGCTCTGAACAAGGGTGTTCCGATTGAGAGTGTAAGCCGAGTATTGGGGCATACTAACATTACAACAACACAAAAGTATGCGAAGATTACCACCGAGAAAATCGACAAGGATTTGACGATGTTCGGCAATAGGCTTAATCAATCGTTTAGTGAAATCTCAATAGCAATGTAACTATGGAACGAGCAAT
>CAZAIM010000028.1:0-22194 GCA_964485215.1 uncultured Bacteroidaceae bacterium
CCCCTCTTTCAAGAATGAAAATCTTGCGTCCTAGCCGATAGACGAATGGGCCTTGGTTGTCTGATGCTCCTTTCGAGAGCATTTTGATAGTCTTTGGTGACTAAAGCGAGTGCAAAGGTAAAACCTTTTTTTGAATTGACAAAGAATTTGAGGAATTTTTTATAGTTTTGCGGTGTAAACTTTTTAATTGAAATGGTAGAGAGGTTCGACGGCATTGTTTTAAGGACAAAGAAATATAGCGACAGTCTTATGATTGCCGACATATATACCCGTACCCGCGGCCGTCTTTCATTCCTTGTTCCGGTAACGCACAGCAGGCGTAGCAAGGTGAGGAGTGTGCTGTTCCAGCCGCTTTCAATGCTTGCCTTTATGGCTCCCTACCGGAAAGGAAAACAGTTGGCGCGCATAAGTGATGCCCAGCCCTATGCCATGTACTCGTCAATACCTTTTGACGTTGTGAAGTCATCGATTTCGCTTTTCCTTGCAGAGGTCTTGGCTCACTCCCTCCGTGAAGAGGGTGAGGATGAAGCGATGTTCAATTTCCTTGACCGCTCTTTCTCCCTGTTCGACAATCTGTCGGCCGGATATGCCGACTTTCATATTGTATTTCTCTCGCAGCTGCTGCGTTATCTCGGCATCTACCCTAATCTGGAGGAGAATACTCCTGGGAGCTATCTCGACCTTATACATGGAGTTACAGTAAAGGAACACCCTCTGCATCCTGCATTCCTGATGCCACAGGATGCTCAGGCCTTTATTGCTGTTCTTGGCACAGGCTATGAGGCGATGCACAGGCTTTCCTTAAACAGAGGATTGCGAAGCAGATACCTCACAATCCTTATCGATTATTACAGGCTGCACATTCCGGACTTTCCCAGGTTGAAGTCGATGGATGTGTTGAAGGAACTGTTTGATTAGCTGTTAAGCAGTTGCTTTACAATTGATGATATGACCTTTCCTTCGGCCTTGCCGGCGAGTTCTTTAGTGGCAAGGCCCATTACTTTGCCCATGTCCTTTGGACCTGATGCACCGCTTTGTGCAATAATGCCCTTGAGTATTGCTGTAACCTCTTCCTCACTCATCTGCTTTGGCAGGTACTTTTCCATTACGGCTACTTGCGCGAGTTCTTCGTCTGCAAGTTCGGGCCGGTTCTGGCTACTGTAGAGTTCTGCCGACTCCTTTCCTTGTTTTACAAGTTTCTGAATCAGTTTTATGGCTGTCTCGTCACTTACTGTATCGCCTGCGCCTGGGGCTGTCTTTGCTTCCAGCAGCACCTTCTTTATGTTGCGGAGGGTGTCAAGGGCAACTTTGTCCTTAGCCTTCATTGCCTCTTTGATGTCGTTGCTGATGATGTCAAATAGTTCCATATCAATTTTCTGTTTCTTCGTTAATGTAGTTGTCACTTTCCTGTGACTCGTCAATATCTTCATTCTCACTTGTAACCTCTTTTTCCGGAATTTGTTCATTCTTTGGCTCAGGGGCTGCGGAAACAAGGGTTTCTACTATTCTCTCAAGTTCAAGTGCAGTGCGCTTGTAGGTTGGTGAGTTGTCTATTTCGGCAATGAACTCTTCATTGTACATTTCTTCGCCCTTGAAGATATATACCTTATAGTCGGGCTTGTAGAATACATCGACCATCTGTTCGAGTTTCTCCTCTTCCTTTGCTCTCTTCTCTTCTTCTTCGCGCGTAATCTTTCTTTTCTCCTCTTCTTCGCTATTTATTGCAGGTTCCATACCGGGTATGTCCTTCATTCCGAATCCGGTAGCCAGTACGGTGACTTTTACCTCGCCTTCGTTCAGGTTGCAATCCTGGCTGTAGCCCCAGATTAGTTCGATGTCCTCGTTCTTGAACTGTGTCATGAAGGATTCCACCTCTCCCATTTCCTGTACGCGTATCGGGTCGTTGGGGTTCTCATATATATTGAAGAGTATCTTCTTTGACTTGTAAATGTCGTTGTCATTGAGAAGAGGAGAGTGCAGTGCGCTTTTGAATGCACGTGACACACGCATTTCGCCTTTCTCTATTCCGTAGCTCATAATGGCAACACCTCCGTTCTTCAGAATCTTTCTTACATCGCGGAAGTCGAGGTTTATTGTTCCTCGTGCAGTTATTATCTCTGCAATGCTCTTTGTCGCGGTAGTAAGTACATCATCTACCATTTTGAAGCCTTCGGTGACTTCGAGCTTAGGGTATATGTCAATCAGTCTCTGGTTGTTGATGACCAGCAGGGCATCGACATGCTTGGAAATCTCTATAACACCTTTGAGAGCCTGTTTGATTTTTCCGGTCATCTCGAACTTGAACGGTATTGTTACAATGCCCACAGTAAGAATGCCAAGTTCCTTGGCTATTCTGGCAACCACAGGTGCAGCACCGGTACCGGTACCTCCGCCCATTCCGGCGGTAATGAATGCCATCTTTGTCCCGTCGTTGAAAAGAGCCTTAATCTCTTCACTGCTGGCTTCTGCTGCTTTGTAGGCAACTTCGGGGTCGTTTCCGGCACCGAGCCCTTCGGTGATTTCTACTCCCAGCTGTACCTTCTTGGGTATTGGCGAGTTCTGCATCGCCTGCATATCGGTATTGCAGACCGCAAACGATACATTGTGTATGCCTTTGCGGTACATGTTGTGTACTGCGTTGCTGCCGCCTCCTCCAACACCAACGACCTTTATTATTCTTGGTGTGTTGGTGGGGATTGAGAACGGAAGACTGATTTTCTTTTGAATGTTATTCTCTTCCATACCTTTCTGTATCATTTATTGGTTATCATTTTCGTCGTCTCCCATAGCTTCGCCGAACCATTCCTTCAACCAACGGCTTATGCCGTTCTGGTTCTTCTGCCTTTCGGCCTCGCGTCGTCTCCTTTCTTCCTCTTTTCTCCTTTTTTCCTCTTCTTTCCTCTTTCTCTTCTCCTCTTTTTGTTTTTCCCGCTCTTCTTTCTCTCTTCTTTTTCTTTCTGCCGCATCTTCGGCATTTTCCTTCGGTGTTTGGTTTGCTATAGTCTCAATTTCATCATCGGGGAACAGTGTTGTCTGCGGTTGTGTGGCGGCAGGGATGGAGATAGGGGTGTCTTCCTCGCAGCAATTTTCCTTTCCTTGTCTGAGCAAACCATAAAGTGCCGTTGTGAATACTCCATTAATGTTTACGCCGCTGTCGCTAAGAAGCGTGAAATTCGGTTCTGATATTATCCCCGTTTCGAAGTTTGGCAGAAACTCGTCGAGCAGCAGTTCCAGATTTTTCAGTTTTGAGCCTCCTCCGGTGAAGACGATATGGTGTATCTGTTCACCCGATTCTTCTATCTGGTACTTTACATTCTGTATAATTTCGCTTACCCGGGCATATATTATGCTGTTTGCAAGGTTTATGTCGATTCGGCAGTTGGCGTCGCTTGTCTGTGGCTTGTATCCTTTTGTTATCTTGTATCCTTCGGCCTCGTCGAACGAAAGGTGCTCGGAACAGAGGTCTTTGGTAATGTTGTTGCTGCCAAGCGGAAGTACCTTCAGCATGCGCAGTATATCCTTATTGTATATTGATATGGTTGTTGTTTCGGAACCGATATTTACGAGTGCACATCCATCGCGGCGCACATCCTTTTCAAGAAGTATGTCGGCATCCATGCGCGCGGCACTGAAACTGTCCTCAATCTTGACATCGGCCATGTCAAAACTTTCGTTCAGCTGTTTCAGGTATTGCTCCTTTATTACCAGGTTCAGATAGTTGCCTTCGATTATCTTGGCCGGTGCGCCGATGGGATTGTTGTCGACCTTGCCGTCGATCCTGTACTCCTGGTTTATGGCAATGACCCTTTTGTATCCTTCGGGAACCTGGAACATATCGTCATTCTCTCTGGCCATATCGTTTATTATTTCGGGCGTAATCTTTGTGTACTCGTCGTAACCGCGGGTCACCCTTGATCTCAAAGAGTGCATTGTTAGTCCGGCCAGTGATGTGTATGCCTTCCTGATGCTTACTTTGTATTTGTCGCTCAGGTTGTGTTCCAGCGTGTTGATGATGGTGGTTATGGCCTTGCTTACTTCATCGACATTCCGTACAATGCCTTTAGTAATTGAACCGTCAACAGGTGTGCTCGCTGTTGAAAGTATTCTTATGCCATCTATGGTTTCGACACCTACGGCTCCCGAAATCCTTGACGAACTCAGCTCAATGGCTGCTATGTAATTTGTCTTTCCCATATTTTAGAAGCTGTTTAAATTTCTAAAAAAGTTTTTCTTATATTGGAAGCTGTTATTTCGTTGTTCTTTATATTCAAAAATGTCTGTTTCCTTCTTTTATCCGGTTACGTAGCCATTTCTACAAGCCCTCAAAAAACAATAAAACATCCTATTTCGCTCTATAAAGAGTTAACGATATAAATTTAGACAGCTTCTTGGATGCGGTTTTAATTTCTTGTAAAATATATCAAAGCTGGATAAAGTGAAGTCTTGGCTTGTTCAAGTCTGTTTTTATCCGAATATCTGTTCTACTCTATTTCCCTCTCTCTGTACAAATAACCTTGTTCCCGAACTCCACGTTGAGCTTGCTATATTTGTTCCACCCGATGATGCTTAGGCCTTTCTTGTAGAATGTCTGTACTTTGTCGAGCTTGTAGGCGATGTCCTCGGCTTTTCCAAGCTCAATGATGTGGTCGCCTACGCGTGGTACCAGTATGACATTTCTCTTTTCGTCAAAATATATCTGCTCGGTCTGTGCTTTCCAGAATGTGCTGCTGCTTATTGCATTTGCAATCTCTTTCAATTCTGCTGTTGCCATGCTGTCGACAATGTTTCCGGTCGCTATTGGCAGGTGCAGCATTTTGAGTGTGCCGTCTATTATTGCCCCTTCGTTGTCTATGCAGTATTTTCTTCCCTCTTTGTCAATAATTGCGAGTACTGGTTCCCTGCATATTATCTCGAGGTTGATATATCTGTTTCTCGTCTTGTAGGCCTGGCTGCTCTTGACAAGCGAGAGACTGTTTATGTAGTTCTCAATCTCGAAGCATTTCACAGTTCCTAATTCCTTGCCGATAGGGTCGAGACCCTCCTCCTTGAGCAACTCAATTATGTCGTCCTTGCCAATGCTTTTGCTCTTGTCCTCTTTTATGCTTACAAGTATGCCGTTGCATTGCTTATCATCGTCCTTGCCGGGGATAATGAGCATTGCTGTAAGTATGTAGCACATAACCAGTGCCAGTGCTGAATATTTCAGAATCTTCTTCAACATTTTCTGTTTTCCAGTATTTTCTTCATTTCGGGAACATCGTTCTCAATGTCGCCTGCACCAAGCGAAACGAGCACTTCGAAGCTATGTTTGTCCCTTTCCACTATGTCAAGAACCTCGTTTCTGCTGCACATCATTTTCTCAACACCGGGAGCGAGCCGGTCATATATGAGCCTGCTCGTTATACCTGGCATAGGCTTCTCGCGGGCAGGGTATATGTCAACAAGTATTACTCGGTCGAAGATTGAAAGGCTTTCGGCAAACTCCTTGTAGAAGTCGGCCGTGCGGCTGAACAGGTGTGGCTGGAAGATGGCTGTAATCTTCTTGTCGCTGTAGAGTTCCTTTATGGACTTTGCACAGGCGCGTACCTCGTCGGGATGGTGGGCGTAGTCGCTCAAAAGTACAAGGTTGTCTTCCTTTATGTGGAAGTCGAACCTTCTGTCGGCTCCGGCAAAACTTTTCATTCCACGTTTCAGTTCTTCGGCCGTTGCTCCGCAAATCTCAGCCATTGCCATTGATGCTATTCCATTCTCGATATTTATGCTTACCGGCACTCCCAGTTCAATGCCGTCAATTCTTTGCCATGGTGAAACGTAGTCAAAAATGATGGTTCCGCCTCCAATGCGTATGTTCTCGGCATGGAAATCGCCGCTTTCGCGGTTGTATGTGAATGTCTTTACTCCCGGTCTGGTACGGGGAGTAACTTCAAGCCCTTCATGTATGATAAGAAAGCCGTTCTCTCTAATTTTGCCGGTAAACTGTGCAAAGGCATCGAGATAGTTCTCCTTGTTGCCATATATGTCCAGATGGTCAGGGTCGGCCGATGTTATGGTGGCAATGTATGGTTCAAGGTGCAAGAACGAACGGTCATATTCATCGGCTTCAATGACTACCAGGTCACTGTTTGCGGTTGTTATTAGGTTGCTTCGGTAGTTCTTCGAAATACCTCCCAGGAATGCGGCACAGTCTATGCTCGATTGGTGCAGCAGGTGTGCGGTCATTGTAGATGTTGTTGTTTTGCCGTGTGTACCGGCCGCGCATACTCCGCGCTTGCCCTTGGTGATTATTCCAAGAACCTCGGCTCTCTTCCTGATAGTGAAACCGCCGTTGCGGAACAGTTCCCACTCCTTGTGCTCAGACGGAATTGCCGGGGTGTAGACAACAAGTGTGGTCTTAGGGTCTTTGCAATTCTCGGGTATAAGGTCAATGTTTTCTTCGAAATGAAGCACGGCCCCCTCTTCAATTAGGCAGCCTGTGAGGCTGCTCGGTGTGCGGTCGTAGCCTGCAACGTACTTGCCCTCTTTAAGAAAGTACCTTACAAGTGCACTCATTCCAATACCTCCTGCTCCAAGGAAATATACCGATTTTATTTCTTTCAGTTCCATTATCTAAGATTTTCTTTTTCCCGTCTTGTTTGTTTCTCGATATACGCATCGGCAAGCATAAGAACTTCGTTCGCAATCTCGTCGGCGGCGTTCGGCTTGCCGAATTTCTCTATATTCTCCTCGAGAGAGGCTATCTTCTTCTCGTCCCTTACCGTTTCAATAGCCTTTCTTATCAGTTCTTCCTTTACCTTTGCATCGGCAACATAGATGGCTGCTCCCTTTTCCACAAGTGCCATCGCATTCTTTGTCTGGTGGTCTTCACTTACGTTTGGCGATGGAACAAGTATCGCAGCCTTGCCCAAAAGGGCGAACTCGGATATTGAACCGGCTCCTGCACGTGACACTACCACGTTGGCGGCACTAAGGGCGTTTGCCATGTTAGACACGAAGTCTGTAATGACGAGGTTCTCGGGATGCCCGACTTCTGCAACCCTCCTCTTCATTTCCTCGAAGTAGAGCTTTCCGGTCTGCCATACGAACTGTATGTCGTTGTTCTCGCTTATAAGTCCGATATTTGCCAATATGCCTTCGTTGATGCTTCTTGCACCTAAGCTTCCGCCGACAATAAGTACACACTTCTTACTCTCGTCGAGCCCCATGGCCTTCATCGCTTCGCTGCGGTTAGAGCGCATGTCGATTAAGCTCTTACGCACCGGGTTGCCTGTGAGCTTTATCTTTTCGTGTGGGAAGAACCGTTCCATTCCTTCATAAGCAACGCATATCATCTTTGCTTTCTTCGAAAGAATCTTGTTCGTTACTCCTGCATAGGAGTTCTGCTCCTGTATCAGTGTAGGAATATTCATCTTGGCTGCCATCTTGAGTGTCGGTCCGCTGGCATATCCTCCCACTCCAACTGCTGCCTGCGGCGCAAATTCCTTGATTATTTTCTTGGCTTTGCGCTGGCTCTTTAATATGAGCCACAGAACCTTGAAGTTCTTGAAAAGGTTCTTGCGATTGAAACCTGCGATGGGCAGGCCTATTATGTCGTATCCGGCATCGGGGACACGCTGCATCTCCATTCTGTTCTCGGCTCCGACAAAAAGTATCTTGGCATTTGGTTGCTTGCTGCGTATGGCATCGGCTATTGAGAGTGCCGGGAATATATGGCCTCCGGTACCTCCGCCGCTCACGATTATTCTGTACTCTTTTTTCATAACTCGTTCTTTATTGGTTACTGAGGCTGCCTATTGTTCATTGGTTTCAGCCTTCTTCTCCTTGTTGCTTGCTTTCATTGCATACCGGCTTATGCACAGCATGCTTCCTATGTATATACAGTTTATTATGACCGATGTACCTCCCTTGCTGAGCAGTGGCAATGGCTGTCCTGTTACAAATGTACTCACCGACACGAACATGTGCATCAGAGCCTGTATGACAATAATCATTCCCATTCCCATAACAAGGAATGCGGGATATGGGTCGTCGCACTTGCTTGCAATCTTGCCGCAGCGATAGAGAATGGTTATATAGAGTATCATCACCAGGATACCTCCGATAAGTCCAAGTTCTTCTATTATGACTGCATATATGTAGTCGGAATCGGCATGGGGTATGAAATCGCGTTGTATTGAGTTTCCCGGGCCGCATCCGAAGAGGCTGCTCGAGGCAATGGCAATCTTGGAATATACCATCTGGTCGTCGCTGCCCTTGAAGTCATCGGCGGTTTTCTTCTCGTTGCTTTTGAACGCGCTCTTGATTCGTCTTTGCCATGTGATTACTTTCTGTTTCCAGCCATCCTCCTTACTCCAGTCATCGGGTGCAAGCATTACTAATGTTGCACCGGTTATTCCAATAGCTGCTCCAATGCCGACAATTGTCAACAGCTGGCGGCGCGGCACTCTTGCAATGAACATCATCATCAGCAAAGTCAGTGCAAGCAGCAGTGCTGTAGAGAGGTTCTCCTTGAGGATTAGTGCCAAGGGCAGTGCCGAATACAATAATATCGGCTTGAGTGCAGCATCTTTTGTGCCGTACTCATCCTGATTCCTCGACAGTATTGTGGCAGTAACCATTACCAGCCCCATCTTGGCAAGTTCCATAGGCTGGAACGTCATGCCGAAGATGTTTATCCATCGTGCGCTGTCGTTTATTTTGGAATTTGGGTCAAATTGTGCCCATATGAGGCCTATAAGTCCAATCCAATATATGATGAATGTGAGTTTCTTTATCCATTTGACCTTCATGTTGTGCATGAACCACACCACGAATATGCCGCCCAGCAGGAACGCTGAGTGTTTGATGATTGGCATCCAGTAGCTTTCGGTCTTGTATGTCTGACGGCTGGTCGCACTGAAGACCTCCACCCAGGAGATTGCGCAGAGTAGCAGAAAGACAATCCAAATGATTTTGTCTCCCTTGAATAGAATCTTCTTTAGTCTGTCACTGCTCATTTTCCAACTTCAGTTTTCTTATGTATTCCTTGAATTGTCTTCCTCTGTCTTCGTAACTGCTGAACAGGTCGAAGCTTGCGCAGCAGGGGCTTAACAGCACGCTCTCTCCTCTCTTTGCCATGTGGCAGGCCTCTCTTATGCACTCCTCCATCGAGTGGGTATCGGCTATGGGAAGCCCGAAGCCTCCAAAGAACTCTTTCAGTTTTGAATTGTCTGCGCCGAGGAATATCAGTCCGCAGCACTTCTCTTTTACCAGGCCGGCAATCTCGCTATAGTCATTCCCTTTATCCTTGCCGCCTAATATGAGTACTGTTCTGTTCTTCATGCTCTGCAAAGCATACCAGCAGCTGTTTACGTTGGTGGCTTTTGAGTCGTTTATGTATTCGACACCGTTTATGTTTGCTACCTTCTCCAGTCTGTGCTCTACACCTGCAAACGATTTGAGGGCTTCGCGAATTGTCTCTTTGCGTATGCCGGCAACGTTGGCCGAGATTCCGGCTGCCATTGAGTTGTAGAGGTTGTGCTTGCCGGTAAGTGCCAGGTCTTCAAGTTCCATATTGAACGGTACCGGTTCTGTGAATACAAGCATCTCCTTGTGTGTATATGCCGCTGCGTTTTCCTGCATTTCTTCGGCAAAGGGATATAGCTTCCCGTGTCCGTATTTTGGCAGTTCCTTCTGTATGATGGGGTCATCGTGCCAGTACACAAAAGCATCATCGGGCTGCTGGTTCTGCAGAATACGGAATTTTGCGTCGATGTAGTTCTGCATATCGTACCCGTATCTGTCGAGGTGGTCGGGTGTAATGTTCATCAGTACGGCCACATTGGCACGGAACTCATACATATTGTCGAGCTGGAAACTGCTGAGCTCAACAACATAGTATTCCTTGTCGTCCTCTGCAACTTGCAGGGCAAGGCTGCTCCCGATGTTTCCGGCAAGGCCGACATTCAGCCCGGCTTCGCGGAATATGTGATAGATGAGCGATGTTGTGGTTGTCTTTCCATTGCTTCCGGTGATACATATCATTTTTGCCTTTGTGTAACGTCCGGCAAACTCTATCTCGGACACGACGGGTATTCCTGCATTCCTTATCTTTGCTACAATAGGTGCTTCATTGGGTATTCCGGGGCTCTTTATTGCTTCAGCTGCGTTAAGTATAAGTTCCTCGGTGTGCTGTTTTTCCTCGTATGGAATGCCGTACCTTTCGAGCATTTCCTTGTATTTGGCCGGAATGGCACCGAAGTCCGAAACAAAGACGTCGAACCCAAGCTTCTGCGCCAGCACTGCTGCACCGCATCCGCTCTCGCCTGCTCCCAGAATAACTATCCTCTTTTCCATTTATCTTATCTTGAGTGTCATTAGTGTTATGGCTGCCATAATTATTGTTACAATCCAGAAACGGAGGGTAACCTTGGCCTCGTGCAATGGCCTTTCGGGGCCTTTGAGTACATATCTGCACTCTTTGTCCAGCTTCTCCTCCTCTACGTTGTAGTGGTGGTGCAACGGTGTCCGGCGGAATATCCTTTGCTTAATGCCTTTCTTCTTTCCACGCTTGAAATATGCTACCTGCATAATTACTGAGAGGTTTTCGGCGACGAAGACGCCGCAAAGAAGCACAAGCAGTATCTCTTTGTGGATAAGTATTGCAATGACACCTATAATACCGCCTATAGTCAGGCTTCCCGTGTCTCCCATAAATACTTGTGCCGGGAATGAATTGTACCATAGGAATCCAATGAGTGCTCCTATGAACGCAAAGATAAAAATCACGACCTCTTCACCGCCCGGCAAGAACATGATATCGAAATATTCGGCCCAGCCTACGTGGCTCGACACATAGGCGAGGACGGCTAACGTAATTCCTATTATGGCTGCGTTCCCGGCGAGCATTCCGTCCATTCCGTCGTTAAGGTTGGCACCGTTTGACACTGCTGTTACCACAAATATTGTAATTATGACAAACAGCACCCAACCGGCTTCTTCCTTGTATTCGCCGCAGAATGACATTACTTCGCTATAGTCGAGATTGTGGTTCTTTATGAACGGTATTGTTGTCTTGTTTACCTTCTCGGCAACCTGACGGTGCTCTATTTCCTCGATGTTTCCTCTCTCTACCGTTATATTCTCACGCATGACAGCCTGCGGGCTCAGGTAAAGGGTTATGCCTATAACAAGTCCAAGACCTACCTGTGCAATTATCTTTATCTTGCCTGGTATACCGTCCTTGTTCTTCTTGAATGTCTTTATGTAGTCATCGGCGAAGCCAAGTATGCCGAGCCAGACTGTCGTAACAAGTAGCAGAATCATATATATGTTGTCGAGCCTTCCCAAGAGCAGACAAGGTATCAGTATGGCAATGATGATAATGATTCCGCCCATTGTGGGTACACCGGCCTTGAGGTTGTTCTTGTCGAAGTCGCGCAGAGTCTCTGTAATCTGTTTCCGCTTGAAATACTTGATGATGCTGCTTCCGAACCAGGCCGAAATGATAAGTGACAGTACTATGGCCAGCAATGCTCTGAATGATACATAACCGAAAAGTCTGGCTCCAGGGAAACTGCTTTCCTGTATGAGGTCGAATAGGTAGTAAAGCATAGTGTCTGTATACTGGTGTTTATGCGTTGAATATCTCTTTTATTATCTCTTTGTCATCGAAATGGTGCTTGATGCCCTTTACCTCCTGGTAGTTCTCGTGTCCCTTTCCGGCAATGAGAATTACATCTCCGCTCTTGGCAAGTGCATGTGCCGTTCTTATGGCTTCGCGACGGTCGGTAATGGCTATTACCTTCTTCTTCTGCTCGTCGTTCAATCCGGCGAGCATGTCGTTTATAATCTCCTGCGGCTCTTCGAAACGCGGGTTGTCCGAAGTGAGTATAACTCTGTCGCTACTTTTTACGGCCTCTACTGCCATAATAGGACGCTTGCCTTTGTCGCGGTTGCCGCCGGCTCCAACAACTGTTATAACCTCTCCTCGTCCGCGTAGCACCTCGTTGATTGTGCCCAATACGTTCTTTATGGCATCGGGTGTGTGGGCATAGTCCACAATGGCTGTTATTCCATCGCCAGAACGCAGAGTCTCGAACCGACCCGAGACAGGTTTCAAGGTGCTTAGTGCCTGCAGAATTTCTTCAGGTTCCTTGCCAAGTTCCGCAGCCGCGGCATATATTGCAAGCAGGTTGCTTACGTTGAACCTTCCTGTCAGCAGCGTCGCGAACTCCCGGCTGTTGAACTCGAGAAGCATACCGTCGAGGTGGGTCTCTACAATTCTTGCCCTGTAGTCACAGATTGTACGTGTTGAGTACATTTTTACATCGCCACGGCAGTTCTGCACCATAACTGGCCCGTTCTTGTCATCGAGGTTGGTTATTGCAAAGGCATTGCGTGGAAGGTTGTCGAAGAAGCTCTTCTTTGCCTTGAGGTAGTTGTCCATATCTCCGTGAAAATCCATATGGTCACGTGTGAGATTTGTAAATATTCCTCCTGCAAATTCGAGACCTCCAGTGCGTTCCTGTGCAAGTGCATGTGAACTGACCTCCATAAAGGCATATTCACACCCTGTATCAGCCATCTGCGCAAGCAGCCTGTTGAGCGAGATTGCGTCGGGGGTGGTATGTGTCGATGGGTATGCTTTGCCGTCTATGTAGTTGCAGACTGTAGAAAGCAAACCGCATTTATGTCCCATAAGCCTGAATGTCTCGTACAGCAGTGTTGCTATGGTTGTCTTGCCGTTTGTTCCGGTAACTCCAACCAGTTTCATCTTTTTCGAAGGATTGCCATAGAAGGTGGTTGCAATTCTGCCGGTGGCTGATTGGGTACTGCTTACCTTTATATATGCGACCGAGGGGTTTAGCTTCTCCGGCATCTCTTCGCATACGATGGCTTTTGCACCGTTCTCTTCGGCAGTAGTTATGTACTTGTGCCCATCGGTTTGTGTGCCTCTTACGGCAATGAAGAGGTCGCCTTCCTTTACTTGACGCGAGTCAATGTTCACGCCGTGTATTTCAACTTCGTCCTTTGGCAGGACAACCCTGTTGTACTCTATTTCTCTCAGCAATTCGCTTAAAATCATATCTTCTTTGTCTTTAGATGCTGTCTTGAATTTGCTCCGTGATTATTGGGAAACTGTTTTCAGGTCAGGTAATAATATTTTAATGAATCCAGAACACCTCTTTTGTGTCATGGCTTCAGTTGTAGTTCTATCTTTTCGCCACGGACGGCTTTGCTCCCGGCCTTGATGCTCTGGGATGCCACTGTGCCGTATCCTTCAATCTCTACGTTCAGGTTGCAGTTCTGCAAAAGGTAAACGGCATCTTTTGCTCCCATTCCTCTCACATCGGGTACGGTCTTGTTGTCGAGGTCCATTGCCTGGCCGGTGAGGTTGCCATTCCGGTCATTTCCAATAGTTCCCCAAGCCTTCTTTTGCAGAATCTTCTCATCGGGCTGCTTCAATCCCAGACTGTCGAGTACCAGAGAGGCTTCCTCAAAGTTGCCATTTTTTATCTTAGGTTCGTTGTTCCCTTTCTGGTCAATGGCCTCATCAATGGTTCTTGTCATCTTCTTTGCCATTATTTTCTCAGCGATGGTCTTGAATGCAATTGCCGATGTGCTTCCTCCGCCATCGTTGTTGTCGCTGTCATCCTTTGCATTCGGGTCTATGAGTTTATCGTAGTGCATCTGTACGATAAGGGTGTATTCCGGATCCTCTGCCGGGAAAAAACCGCAGAAACTCATAAGTTTCTCCTTTCCGTATCCCTTCTTGTGGCTGGATGGCTTATTCGCAGTTCCTGTCTTTCCGGCTATAGTCATCATCTCGGAACGTGCTTGCTTGCCCGTTCCGTCAAACTTGCCCTTGTTCCATCCTATTTTCCCAAGTCCGTTGACTACTTCAATAAGAAGGCCTGTTACGGTTTCTGCGGTCTCCTTGGATATTTGCTGCTCGTTGAGGACAACGGTAGGGAACTCTTCGATGACTTCACCTTCGTTCAGTATAGCCTTTACAAGGCGTGGCTTTATCTGCTTTCCGTCGTTGGCTATCATGTTGTAGAAGGACACAATATTCAGCGCGGTAGTGCTTACGCCATATCCGTATGAAAGGGTATTGAATGTTGAACTTCCCCATCCTGTGTCTTCTGGTGTTGTTATGCTCGGTGTCACCTCGCGGTCAATTATCTTGTAGTTGTCGAGTACGCCCAATCTCCTGAGCGTGTTTATGTAGGCATTGTAATCCTTTCCGTATGCTTTCTGGATATACTGCACAAGGGCTATGTTTGATGAATACATCATAGCTTCCCGCATAGAGTACAGGGTTGAAGGCTTGCCCTCCGGGCCACGGTACATCAGGTCCGATACTGTATGTGAGCCGAAGGTGTGTCTTTTCGACCTATAGGCTATTACTGAATCCTTAATAGTGATTTTGCCATCATCGAGGGCGGCTGTGAGTGCCACTGTCTTGAATATTGAACCCGGCTCGTTGCGTCCGCATAGTGCGTGGTTAGGTGTGCTGTTGTATGGTATTATCTCAGAGGTTTCGAAATAACTGACATTTCCGTTGGCCGACACGCTTCTTGTAAGGTTCACGATAGCCTTTATATCTCCGCTTTTTGTCTCCATCAGAATAGCCCAGCCGGCGGCAAGGTTCTTCTTCTTGAGGACATCTTCTACGGCCTCATAGCAAATATCCATCATTTCTGCGTTAAGCGTGGTCTGCACATCATACCCGTTCTGTGGTGCAGTGTCGGTTCTTATAATGAACTTGCCTCCGACCTTGGCTCTGTGTCCCACTCCTGCTGTTCCGCGCAGATAACTGTCATAAGTCTCTTCAAGCCCTTGTATCTCTTCCGTAAATGTGCTGTCTTCCTTTTCTGTTCTGCGGAAAATGCCGAGGGTACTGCATCCGGTATCACCATATATCTTCCGCCTCTCAATCTCCTGCTCTGCTCTTGCTCCGCTGTAGGTCCAGCCCATATTGAATATGGGGAGTTCCATAATCTGCTTATATTGCGTGTATGTTATCCGTCCGTTGTAGAGCCTTACGCCGCCTCTTCCTTTTTTCCATCCGTTCGTGAGTATTCTTCTAAACTCTTTTTCAGAACTACCCGGGAGTATTTCGTTGAGTCTCCTGCATATCTCGTCCATGTGCTTTGTCCAGAGCGTGTCCCTTTGCAGACGTATCTCTTCTTCCTCTTTGGGGTTATCCCTGTTTATGTATTTGAAGTCAATGAATATCCTGTATTGCGGCAGGGTGCTTACCAGCAACTCTCCTTTATCATCGAGAATATTGCCTCGACGTGCAGGAATTTCGATGTTGCTGCCAATCTTCTTTTTTCTTTTGTAATCCTCTTCTACGGTCTTCCACTCTTCGCGGTCGAGTACCATAATCTTGCCCGCGATGAACACGATTACAAAGCCCCACATGGCGAAGAAAAGTATCACCAGCAGGTTAAAGCGGAAAATGGCATTTTTGCGTGTGTGGAACATCTGTTATTCTTTTTCTATAATATAAGGTGACTTTGTGGCAGTCTTAAGCGTGCTGTTGTTCTTTTCGAGTAGTTCCTCGACTTTTGTCTGCCTGCTCTTTATGGCAAGTTCGCATTGGAGAGTAAGCAGTGTGTTCCGGAGCTCGTTCTTCTCCTTGGTAAGCCTGTCTATTCTTACAAGTTCCTGCTCATATTCATAGCGGTTGCTCACATATATGAACGAGTACAGTATTATAAGAGCCCAGAGCAAGGCGTTCCTTGTGACAATGTCACTGGTGAAGATGCCTCCTCCGAAAATGGTGTTTATAATACCTTTTTTCCTTTTTTTCTTTACAGCACCGTCCTCTCCTGTTTTCTTTTTGTCATTCATTGCATGACCTCCTTCTTTATTGCTATGCGTAGCTTCGCGCTTCTCGACCTGGGGTTTCGCTCAAGTTCCTCATCCGATGGCACTATGACCTTCTTTGTGTCGAACGGTGACGTGCTTCTTCCAAAGAAATCCTGCTGAATCCTGCCCTCGAAATTGCCGCTTTTCATAAAATTCTTCACTATTCTGTCCTCGATGGAATGGTATGTTATTACAACCAGCCGTCCACCGGGCTTTAAAAGGTCCTTTGCGCTTACAAGCATCTCCTGCAGAGCCTCAACCTCCTTGTTTATCTCAATCCTGAGTGCCTGGAATACCTTTGCCATCTCTTTCTTCTCGCGTTGTGGCGGGCAGAATGGCCTGGCTATCTCAATGAGCTCGTTCACTCTCTTTATCGGTTTCTCGCTGCGCAACTTTACTATTCTTGCCGCAAGCTTGCGGGCGCAGTTCAGTTCACCGTAAAGTTTGAATATCCTTGCCAGTTCTTCCTCGCTTGCCCGGTTCAGAAGGTCGGCAGCCGTTTCTCCTCCTCGCTTGTTCATCCTCATGTCCAGGTCGGCATCGAAACGGAATGAGAATCCGCGTGTCTCGTCGTCGAAATGGTGACCCGAAACCCCAAGGTCGGCAAGTATTGCGTCAACCTCAGTGGCATTGTGGTAGCGCATGAAATTGTATATGAACCTGAAGTTCCCTCTTACAAATGTGAAGCGTTTGTCCTCGGGTGCATTCTTTTCGGCATCCTCGTCCTGGTCGAAGCTGTACAGGTGGCCTTCCCTTCCCAACCGGCCGATTATCTCACGTGAGTGGCCTCCTCCTCCAAAAGTTACATCTATGCAGATGCTGTCCGGTTCAATCTGCATGCCGTCTACGCTCTCCTTGAGCAGGACGGGCGTGTGGTATACTTGCTCATTCTCCATTGCAGCCTCCTTTCTCTTCGGTCATTATCCTTTCGAGCTCTTTGCCAAACTCTTCGGCAGTCATAAACGGCTGCTCGAGTTTCTCCTTGGCCCAAATTTCTATGGTGTCGTCCATTCCAATGAACCTCACCTCCTGTTTGATTGCTGCCATATTCAAATATCTCTTTGGCAACAGTATACGCCCATTGCTGTCAATGGCGAGTTCCTCCACGTCGGCTACGAACATACGGAACAGCATCTGGTGTCTGGAATTCCATTTGTCGAGTTTGCTGCGCAGCAGGTCGAGCTGTTCATTCCAGCTGTCGAGAGGGTAAATGACAAGGCAATCCTGGAAAACGTCCTTGCGCAACATAACCTTGTCGCATCCCCCTGCCTGGAGGGTGCGGCGGAAGCAGGCAGGAAGGAAAACTCTTCCTTTACTGTCTGTTTTTGCCTCTATGTTGCCAATGAAACGCATATAATTTCTCTAAATTAAGTATTTTGTTCCAAAAGTACACAATTCCCCACAATTCCCCACAATAATTCATGATATTTTTCAAATAAAGTTTTCAACAATCGGTTAATATGTCTTTCTATTCATATTCTGCTGAGAATAAATGCCTTGTTGCAATCCATGTTCTATGCTTCTTTTATCTGTTTTTTTCATTATTGACGGAGCAAATGCGTTGCATTATGCAAAAAAAGTGCTATGTTTACACAAAAAAATTCAGTGTATGAAAATAAACAGAGTATTTGCGGTGTTTGCAATGTTGCTTTTGTGCATAGAAAATGTCTCTGCGCAGAAATTTCCAGCTAAGGGTTATGGCTGCATAACCGAAGAACGTGCACGCAACATTGTAGGTTTCCTGTCAGATAATCTCCTTGAGGGACGCGATGCAGGTACCCGCGGAGGAGCCCTTGCCGCAGAATATATTGTGTCGTTTCTTGAAGAATGGGGTGTGGAACCACTTTCCTCAGAGGGGTATTTCCAGAATTTTACTGCTGTCAAGAATGGTAACAACTGGGTCACAGAGGCCGATACCGATATTTCGGGGCTGATAGAGGCCGGTTGCGACTTCCGTACCATGAAAAATATCCTTGCCGTTATTCCTGGCAGAGAGGAGGGCTGTGTAGTTGTTGGTGCGCATTATGACCATCTTGGCATTGATACACTGCTTTCAGGCGACAGTTGCTACAATGGTGCCGATGACAATGCTTCGGGCGTATCGGCAGTCATGCAAATAGCAAAGGCTGTGAAAGCGGCGGGCAAGCGACCACGGCGCACTATAGTCTTTGCATTTTGGGATGGAGAGGAAAAAGGCCTGCTCGGCTCAAGGTTCTTTGTGAAAAAATGCCCCTTTTTATCGGATATTTCGGCCTATATGAACTTTGATATGATTGGTCGTGGCCCTGCAGAGAAACCAAGGCATTTAAGCTACATGTACAGTGCCGGCAATCCGCTCTTTGGCGAATGGCTGCGTGCCGATGTCAAGAAACACGGTTTCTGCTTTGAGCCGTTTTACAATGCCGCAGAGAACCTTATCGGTGGCAGCGATAACACTCCTTTCGCAAGGAAAGGGATACCCATAGTATGGTATCACACCGAAGGACATCCCGATTATCATCGTGTAAGCGACAGCATGGAAAAAATCAATTATCCGAAATTGACCGACATAACACGTGCAGCCGCCCTTTGTGTGTGGCGGCTTGCCAATGTCCGCAGCTATTGAATCTCCTGTTGTTTCGGCAGGTATCGGTTCAGCATAATGCAGCCGATGATTGCCGAAAGGAGCGAACCGCACAGAATTCCGGCCTTTGCTTCATTAAGAATTCCGGGCGAAGAGTAGGAGAGGCCTGCAATGAAGATAGATACGGTAAGCCCAATTCCGCAGAGTACGCATACCGAAGCAAATGATTTCCAGTTACTTCCGTTCGGCAATTGTACAATTCCGAATTTTATTGCTGCATATGAGAAAGAGAATACACCGATGAACTTGCCCAGTACAAGTCCTGCTATTACCGGCAGGCCCACTCCGTTTGCCAGTTCTGCAAGATTCATTTCCGACAGGTCTATGCCTACATTGGAGAATGCAAACAGCGGAATCACAATATAGCCTATTATTTTATTTAGGTTGTCTTCAAGTTCCTGCAGCGGGCTTATCAATTTGTCGGCTGCTGACTCAATGCTCTTCAATGTATGTATTTCATCGTGTGTAAGAATTACGGTGTGGTGTTTGCCGTTTACATTTGTGACGGGGAATTTGCCTATGTTCTTACGTATGCGTTCAATGTAGTAGGGCGATCCTTTGTGCAATGATGCCGGAATGCAGAATGCGACAATTACTCCTGCAATGGTCGCGTGTATGCCCGAATTGAGCATAGCATACCACAGTACTAGTCCTGTTGCAAGGTAAAATGATTTTCTCATTACCTTCCTGTTGTTTCCAATGATGAGAACAACTGTGCAGGCTATAGCCATGAGCAGATAGCTTGTGTTTATGCTTGATGAGTAGAAGAGGGCGATTACTATTATTCCGCCGAGGTCGTCTGCAACGGCAAGTGCAGCGAGGAAAATCTTCAGTCCAATGGGAACTCTGGTCTTGAATATCGACAGTACGCCAAGTGAAAATGCGATGTCTGTCGCCATTGGTATTGCAACACCACGCAGCATTTCGGGGTTGTCGGGGCAGGTCAGCCAGAATATGATTACAGGCACGAGCATACCTCCACAGGCACCGACAATCGGCAGCATCGCTTTCTTGCGCGTAGAAAGTTCGCCTACAAGAACTTCCCGCTTTATTTCAAGTCCTACGGAGAGGAAGAATATGGCCATTAGGAAGTCGTTGATGACGGCAAGCAGGCTCATTGCATGTCCGTTGTGGCTGAAGAAGTTGAAACTTCCTATAGAAAGATGTATCTCCTTTTCCCAAAAAGCAAAATAATCGTTCTTCAACGGTGAATTTGCTATAATAAGTGCAAGAAGCGTAAAAATAATAAGTACGGTGCTGGCAGAGACATATTTCTTTACCATACTCTTGAAACTGTAGTTGTTTGTCATAACTTCTGATTAGAGCTTGCAAAAGTACAATCTTTTTCAGGCTGCCACTCTTGCAGATTATAGTTAATCGCAATTTTAGCTATCGGTTTTGTCGATAGATAGAGTGGAATATGGAAGTATTCTGCACTGTGTGGTGTGCGGTCGGGAGTTCACCTTCGTATATAAACAGTCAGTACGGATTCAGCTGAATCCGTACTGACTGTTTTGAAGCGATGGCAATTACTCCTCGGGCATGAACATTGGGTCCCACGCAGGAAGCATCGTCGGTTTCCCGTCAAGGACCTTCAGTATGTTTGCCGGAATATATTTCTTGTCTACCACAAGGCGGAACATATACTCGTTGAACCATTCGTCGGTCATTATTAGTGTGCCGTGGAAGCCTGAATTTGCTCCCCAGCTGTTCTCTACCTGCCACTTTATAGGGTTGCCATCCTTGTCAAGGTCAACAGCCTTCAGTGTCATGGCGTGTGATGAGCCGCTGTCGAATGTCATCACTCTCTCACGCTTGTCCATGCCGAACTCGATGCCGAACAGCTCGCCGTAGTTGTAGTTCTTCAGGTCGAGTGTTCCTCGCTTCGAGTCGAGGAACTTACCCACGTCGCAAGAGAAATACATCATGGTGCTGTCCTTGATTGAAGCTATGGCCATTTTCTTTATCTCGTCGAGCGGCAGGTTAATGTAGAGCCAGTTGTGTCCGTCGTAGAGGTGGCGGTCATACTCTATCTCATAACTCTTCCAGTAGGGACGTGTGGGGTCGTTCATGAACATTACATAGTCATCCTGCATGTTTATGTTCAGGTATTTCTCGTAGAAGCTCCTCGGAGTGTATTTCTGAGGTTCCTCACGATATTTCCCGTTTGCATCCTTAGGTGCCCAGGTGAACTCAGTGGGTGGAACACCATATACCTGTGCAAGCATCTTGTAGACGGTTTTCAACTGCTTCTTCTTCATCTTTAGGAGTTCTTTCTCTTTGGCTCCTTTCTCGTGTGCTTCGCGCAGGTCGAGGCCGAATTCGCGCAGCTTGGTTGTGAGCAGTGCCGAGAATGCGCTTGTATTGTCGCTTGTGTAGCTCTCTTTCATTACTCCCTTAGGCACGACACCGTACTTTGCAATGAGGTCGGCAACGCCGGTGAATGTGCCACCATCGCTCAGAGGGTGCTTGAAGAGCCACTCGACAGTGCGGTCGTCGTAAGGTTTCTTGCGTGTGTCGATAACGCCCTGAAGGAAAAGGTTCGATTTCTCCAGCTGGTCGTAGAAGAAGTTGTATACCTGTGAGAACTCGAATGCACCGAGGTCCTCGCTTGCTATCATCTTGGCGCGCAGCACGTTCATGCCGGTGAAGAGCCAGCAGCGGCCCGATGACTTCTGGTCGGTGATGCCCTTTGAGTTTACACTGTGGCTGAAGTGTGTGTCCATCTCGTTAAGGTTCTCCTGATTAACTGAAAGCACCTTTACCGAGTTTGCCAGCATCACATTCTGCAATGCCTTCTCTGCGCCAGTTGGCTTGTAACTATCCTTTAGTTCCTGGAGCATCTGCGGGTCGATGCCACCCTTGTTCTCCTGTGCGGTTGCTCCTGCCGAAAGCAACAGTGCTGCTGCAATGCAACCAAAAATTCTTGTCTTGTTCATATCGTAGTATTTGGTTTTAGTTTCTTTTTGCGAAGATAGTGAATTATTTATAAAAAGCAAAAGCCGTTGTCTGTATAGGTTATTCCTGTGCCTGAGACTGAAATCCTCCCCTCAGCTGTTAAAAATAGTTGAACGGTTAGGGTGTAATGGAATGTCTTTGAATTTCTTCAACAAATGCGAGTGCTGTCTCTACATTTTTCACGTTTTCAACGGTTATTATGCAGCGTCCGTCGCCTTCGCGCACCTTGCATTTAAACTGGCAGGAAGGAATGAAACTCATAATGGTGCCGAATATCTCGCTTGTGTAGTATCGTTCGTTCCGGGTGTCTACAAGGAACAGGTTCATCTTGCCCCCCTTGAGGTAGATTTTTTCCACTCCTATGCTCTGTGCCTTGCGGCGAAGGGTTACCATGCGTATGAGTTCCTCGCCCTCGGGCGGAATTTTTCCGAACCTGTCGCGCAGGCGCGCCTTGAATGTATCGATGTCGCGTAGTTCGGTAATTGAATCCAGTTCGCGGTAGAGCAGTATGCGCTCGTTGCTGTCGGGCACATATATCGCAGGGAAAAGCAGTTCGAGGTCGCTCTCTACAAAGCACTCCTTCACATAGCGTGTAACGTCGTTCCTGTCATCATCTTCCTGTGTGAGAATGTCGCTGAACTCTTCGTCCTTCAGTTCGCGTACAGCCTCGGCGAGAATCTTTTGGTAAGTTTCGTAACCCAGGTCGGCTATGAAACCGCTCTGCTCGGCTCCAAGCAGATTGCCTGCTCCGCGTA
>CAZAIM010000029.1:0-21861 GCA_964485215.1 uncultured Bacteroidaceae bacterium
AACATCCTATTTTTGCTCTATAAAAAATTTGGCGATATAAATTCAAACAGCTTCTTATTTTTGTTATAAAACTTCAGACTATTTATCTCTCAATAGATTTTGTTGGGTTTTCATTGGCAGCACTCCACGAACGAAGTGATACGGTAACGATAGTAATCAGCAGGATAACTCCCATCGCAAGAGCATATACCCACCACGCCATATCTGTGCGGTAGACATACTGCTCCATCCAACGGCTGATGATATAATGGCTTACAGGTATAGCAACAGCCGAACATATGGCAGCAATGTAGATGTACTTTCGGTTAAACATTGCCAAAATGCTGTTTACCGATGCACCGTGAACACGGCGTATTCCAATCTCGCGACGGCGGTACTGCGCTTCAAATAGCACCAAGCCAAAGACTCCAATAATAGAAATTATAATCGAGAGGAACGAGAACATTGCAATCAAGGTCGAGAGCTTGTCCTCTTTTTGGTAAATGAATTCTATTTCATCATTAAAAAATCTTACATTTATCTTCTCAGGTGCAATGCTGGGTGCAAAATCAATGATCGTTTGGTGGATATACTCTCTTACTCTTGTTATATCAGCATTTGCTGCTGTGCGAATATAAGCTCGGCGTGGCAAGTCCCAACCATACTGACCGAAAACGACAAATGTGTACGGCTTGATAGTATGTTGAGCTGATTGAAAATCAAAATCTTTGCAAATGCCTACTACCTGTGTTTGCATATTGCTGATATGCCCTTGTATTTTACTTTCCGTTGTAAGATTCATATCTTTAGCAGCCTTTTCGTTGAATATCAATGCACCTGTTACCGCTTCGTTGTCCGATGGAAGGAAGTCGCGTCCTTCAACCATGTCAATGCCCATAACCTGCAAGAAATTCCATGACACCGGATATACTTTAAAAGTCACGTTCTGTCCATCCTCGGTCTTGCGCGACCATTGCATCATACCCCCGGAGATAAATTCGCCTTGCCCCCAAGCGACATCTGTAATCTGAGGATTCTGCTTGAGTTTATCCTCCAAAGCATTTCGCTTCGTGTAGTCCATCGTAACACCATCCTCCATTGTCCAGCCATAAGTTGCATCGTATGGAATCTCTACGGTCAAGATATTTTCCTTGTCGAAGCCCATATCCCTTGTGAGCATATATTGATGCTGGCGATATACAAATAGAGAACAGATAATGAGTGCAATAGAGATAGTGTACTGCACACCAACAAGCGCGTAACGCAATATACGGCCTGAGCGTGATGCCGAAAAATCACCTTTTATGACAAATGCAGGCGAAAACCTGGTGATATACCATGCTGGGTAGAGCGATACAAGAACTCCAAACAGAAGGGTGCCTGCAACCATCGCACACGCAACAGCCCAATTCTCATCGATAGCAACTGATGTAGAGATATACTCTTTAAGTGGCGTTTCGGCGAATAGCACCACTACAACTGCTGCGCCGGACAACGAAAGCAGAATAAGCCCAGCAGTTTCAAAGAGGAAGTTCAAGCGCAGTTTCCAGGTAGGCGCACCGAATATCTTGTAGCTATTGACCGCACGGATACGGTTAGGAATAAGTGCGAAGAAGAAGTTTACAAAGTTGATAAACGAGATAACGAGAATCAGCACAGCGATAGCGATAAGTGTGTAAGTCGTAGTACGGCTTCCAGACATACCGATATTATGGGTATCCTCTGCAAAGAAGAGTTCATTGATAGGCATTAAGCGTGGCCTGATACGTGAAATCTGAATTTCTGTTTCCTGTTCACTCAGTCCTCTCTTTTTACAATCATCAAGAACGTACTGGTACATTTTCGACTCAGCTTCCTCACGCGATGCACCCTCTCTTAAAAGTACATAGTATGGAGTACCCCAGTTGCCTTCTTCTTCCGGTTTCGCCTTTTCCATATAGCAAAAGCCTTCTGACATAGCGATTGTAGAAGGGTGTGGAAAATCCTTGTAGATGCCTACAACAGTAAACAGCAAATCGCTCTCGGCATTATGGCCATAATGCAACTTCTCTCCTACAGATATATTGCAACTTTTTGCAACACTCTCAGTAATGATAATATCGTATCCGTTCTGGTATGATGATGCACCTCCTGCAATAAACTCAAAAGGAAAAACATTTAGTACTTCCGGTTCCGCTGCGCCAAATCGGATGACAAAATTATCAATCGTACCATTACGCTTTATTGATACATCGCCCGAGTAGTACATTGCGTTCTGTAATTCGTAAATTGAGCCACTGGCTTCAATCTCAGGACATACAGCACACATTTCTTCCGGGGTCTGACGATTCCAGCTGAAATCCCAGCTTCCGTCACCAATCCACGATGGGTGTTCAAGACGATAGATGCGTTCCGAATTCTTGATTACCCGGTTGTACGACAGGTCGTGTTTTATCTGCACGGCGATAAGATAGACAGCAGCGAAGGCAACTGCCATACCCAAGACATTAAGTGTAGAGGATGCCGTATAGCGGCGTAAAAGGGTTATAAAGTTCCTTAAATACATAGTAGTCTTTTTTAAATTTATTTGTTTATTGCATCAACAGGGTTGTCGTTGGCAGCCTTGTATGAGCATACGGTAATGGTAATCACTGTAATAGCCGTAACAAGGATAATGGCAAGCAGATAGACCCACAGTGCAAACGGTGCCTGATAGACAAATTGCTGTGTCCACATTTTTATAATAAGGAAACTTACAGGAACTGCCACTGCCGAACAGGCTGCGAGTATGTAGAGATACTTGCGGTTGAACATTTCCAGAATGCTGCTTACCGATGCTCCGTGAACACGGCGTATTCCAATCTCGCGACGGCGATACTGTGTCTCGAAATGAACAAGGCCGAAGACTCCTATTACAGATATGAATATCGAGAGCACGGTGAACAGGATTATCAATGAGGCCAGTTTGTTCTCCTTTTTGTATTGGCTTTCGAGCTCGGCATTGAAGAACGAGACATCGTAGTAGTCGGGAGCCACATCGGGTGCATACTCTGCAATCGTCTGCATAATATGCTCGCGCACAGCCGCCATATCGGCTCCTGCCGATGTACGCACATACATATGATTCAACAATCTCCATGGGTATTTGCCGAAGATATAGAATGCGAACGGTTCGATATTGTACTGCATAGGGCGGAAATTGAAATCCTTGCATATGCCTACAACCTCGCTTTCCGACAGATGTCCCGAGATTTTGTCCCCTACTTTTATTCCGTACTTGCGCGCAGCATCCTCATTGAAGATATATACTCCATTTGCACTCAGCTCATCGCTGCTGCGGAAATCCCTGCCCTCTACAATATCAATCCCCATCAAAGCAAGGAAATCCCAAGAGACAGGATATACCTGATTGTACATGTTCTGGCCGTTGAAATCGCGTCCCCATGTCATTCTTGTAGGGTTTATAAACGAACCGTCGGCAAAAGCGACATCCTTGATTGCAGGATTCTTCATAAGGCTGCCGGCAAATGCTTCACGCCTGCTGTGCGAAATTCCGTTCTCGGGGTCGTAGGACTCAAAGACTGCTTCACTGGGCAAATTGCTCACAACAAGAAGGTTCTCCTTGTCGAAGCCCATATCGTGAGTTAGCATATAGTCATATTGCCTGTATATGGAAAGTGAGCAGATGACGAGCGTTATTGAAATTACATACTGCACAGCCACGAGTGTGTATCGCAAGCGTCGGCCGGGAGCCGTGGCCTGAAAACCACCCAATACCATTGCCGGGGAGAAGCGTGTGATGTACCAGGCCGGGTATATGCTTGCAATCATTCCAGCAAAGAGTGCAACTGCAGCAACTGCAATGGCAACACCTGCATTGTCGGCAAAGGATATCGATGTCGAGATGTGTTCTGTGAGCGGCGTTTCGGTGAACAGAGCTACAATTATGGCCGCACCGCCAAGGGCAATAAGTACAAGGCCTGCTGTTTCGAATATAAAGTTCAGGCGCAAGCCGGTCTCCGATGCTCCGAATATCTTGCATGTATTTATTGTGCGTATGCGTACCGGAATGAGCGCGAAGAAGAAATTGACAAAGTTTATGAGTGCGATTACCATAATCAGCACTGCTATGGCAAGCAATGTATATGTGGTAGTCTTGTTGCCGGTTGCGTGGTATGAACCGCTTACATCCCTTGAGAAGTAGAGTTCTGCAAGTGGGTTCAGACGCGGATTGGCGCGTTCAAGAAAATCTGCAATCTCTTCTTCACTCGCATTCTGAGCCTTTAGTGCTTCCATGAGATTGCTTCTCATCTTCTCGCTGACAGCATCGGGCGATGCTCCGTCGCATAGTTGTATGTAATAGGGATTGTTCCAGTTGCCTGAGTTGTCGTTCTCTTGCGGGAACATGCCGCCCCAACCGTCACACTCATCAAGAATGCTCGGCGAAGCAGGGTCCTTGCATATTGCAACAACGGTTGCGGTATACTCCTCGCTTGCCTCGCGGCCATAGCAAATGACATCGCCTGCCGAGATGTTGAATTTCTTGGCCGCAGACTCCTTCAGCACCAATGTGTAATGGTTCAGGTAACCATCGAGCGAACCCTCGATAATCTCAAGCCCGAAAATCTCCAGTCCCTCGCGTTCAGCCTCGCAGAGATTGAAATAGAGATGCTCTATTCCCGTATCGCTTTTTCTTGAATAGTCGGAGTTTATATTGTAGTTGCTCGACGGCCAAATTGTACCGCTTTTCTCTATCTCAGGCACACCCTGGCAGAGGTCATCGGGTAACTGGCGTGCCCATGTGGTACTCCAATACCCCTCTTCGCTCCAGCAAGGATACTCAAGGCGGTATATATTCTGCGCATTGGGTATTCCCTTGTTATACGACAGGTCGAAACTTACCTGTACCATTATCAGGTACACCGCAGCAAAGGCGACCGCCATACCAAGTATATTCAGTACCGATGAGGTCGTGTACCTTTTCAACAGCATTATAAAATTCTTGAAATACATATTTCCTATGTTTGTAATGTAAAGTTAGAAACTATTTTCTAAGTATAAGCACCTCGTTGTCACCAAAATTATCGTATGACGATGTTATGACCTTTTCGCCCTTTGAAAGCCCGTCGAGCACTTCGTAGTACTTGGGGTTCTGACGCCCTATGAGTATATCGCGACGGTAGGCCTTCTCGCCCGAGGCGTCGACAACATATATCCAGCGGCCGCCTGTCTTCTGGAAGAATGCACCACGAGGAATATAAACCGCCTCAACAGGCTGCCCAAGTTGCAGGTTAAGGTTGTATGTCTGTCCTGAGCGTATGTTGTCGGGCTGTCCACCGTTGAAGGTGAAATCGACTTTGAACTTGCCATCGCGCACCTCGGGATATACTTTGTGAAGTTCCATTTCAAAACTGTTGTCCTGGCGTGCGAATGATGCTGTGAGCCCGGTTACAACCCGGTCTATGTAATGCTCGTCGACCATTGCGGTTACCTTGTAGGCCGAAAGGTCGTTTATCTGTCCTATTGCGCTGCCTTGTGAGAGGGTTTGTCCAAGGACAACGTTGAGCATACCTACCTCGCCGTCAATTGGTGCCTTTATCTTGAGATTATCGACGCGCTCACGGATAAGTTGCATGTTGAGCTGCATTGAACGCAGGTTTTCGTCGAGCTGTGCTACCTGGACTGTGCGGTAGAGAGAATCCTGTTTCTGCCTTTCGCGCACAAGAGAACGCCTGTTCACTGCCAGTTCGTAATCCTCTTTCGACTGCAGATAGAGTTCGTGGGCAATAAGCTTCTCGTTGTAGAGTTCCTCGTTCTGCTCATATGTACGTTGCTTGCGGGAAACATCAAGGTCGAGCTGCAGCATCTCCTGGCGCAGCGACAAGCGTTCCTGTTCCATTGATATGAGAGTGTTGCGCAGTATGTTCTGCTTTTCGGCAAGGTCGGCTTCCGATTGCAGAATCTGCATCGAGAGTTGCTTGTTTGTCATTTCGAGAATAACATCGCCGGCCTTTACTGCGGTTCCCTCCTCGGCCACAATACGCTCAACAACTCCACTCTCAAGTGGCGAAAGCTGCATTGTTGTTATAGGCTGCACTGTGCCGCTAAGGCTTACATAATCGTTGAACTCACCCTCTTCTACCGAAACGATATTGACCAGCTGGGAGTCGACACGCAGGGTCGATGATTTGTCGCGCAGCATAAGCCAGACAACAAAGACTGCAAGCATTATGCCCAACGCCCAAGGAAGGTTCTTCATACGGAAAATTGCCTTCAATCCCTTTTTCTTTTCTATTTTTATATCCATAGTAGTTAATAATTTTTATTTATCTGTTTTCTGCTTTCATCTTACCAAAGGCCTGCCGCTGTAATAATCGACCATACGTTTCTCTATCATATACTGCAACTGCGAGTGCAGACGGTCTGATTTTGCCTGGAGCAGTGTTGTTGCTGCGTTCTGCAGTTCTATTGCTGTGACAAGGCCTTTCTCGAACTTTGCTGCAATGCCGTCATAGGCAAGCTGCGATGCTTCAACCTTTTGTATTGCCTGGCTATAGAGCTTTGCATATCCCTCCACCTGGCTGAAGGCTTTCAGAACTTCGCTTTCCACGGCATTGCGCGTGGCATTCCTTTCAAGTTCGGCATTGAGCAATGCGTTGCGCGAACTGCGGACCGAGGCCTTGCGGCTTAGGTTTGAGAATATAGGTATGGACATTGAAACTCCAATGTATTCGCCTCTGTTGTTCTTGAACTGCGATGAGAAAGAGGGGTAGGCCGACTTGTTGTCAAAATTGGTGTAGTAGCTTGTGTTCATACCTGCCGAAAGGCTTATTGTAGGGAACCATGCTCCCTTTGCACGCATATGATGATACTTGTACTCCTTTACGGCAAGTTCCGATGATACCATCTGCGCGTTGTTTGCAAGAGCATACTCGAGGAGTGATTCCTTGGAAATATCATTTTTTGTCGGTATGACACAACATTTGTCATCGACATCGAAAATCATTTCCTGTGGGCAGTTCATAGCCTCGCGCAAGGCAATCCAAGCCATTTCAAGGTTGTTCTGCTGTTGGGTGAGAAGGTAGTCGTAATTGGCCTCTTGTGATGCTATTTCGGCTACTTCGGCAGCACTCTTGCGTCCCAGTTCATAGAGCTTCCTTGATTGGCGCAGGGTTTCCCGTGATGCAGACAGATGCCCTTCGGCTATCTTTACCGCACCTTTGTAATACATGACATCGGCATATGCTTTCATTACTTCCATTGCAACCTTGTCGCGCATAATCTGCAAATCGCTGTACCCTCTTTCCCGTGCAACCTTTGCAGCGCGTATGCTGTTGACATATCGCAAGCCGGCAAACAGCGGCATCGATGCCGAAAGGCTATAGGAGTTGCCCATTGTTGAAACGGTTGTGTAATTGTTCGTTTCGGGGTCGATGGAGCGGCCGAAATTGGCCGATGCCGAAACACCTGCCTGCACCGACGGAAAAAGTGATGCAACGGATTGTCTGTAGCTCATCTTGGCATTGTCGAGAGCATTCCTCTGCTTTCCTACTGAAACCGAATGCTCGACTGCATAGCTCATACACTCATCCATAGTCATTACCTGTGCCGGTGTGGAGATAAACGGCAGGCAACAGGCTGTAATAATCATAAATATCTTTTTCATACGTAAATCAATTCTGCAAGATTATGTGCCAAAAGCGTGCCAAAATATCCAAATCGTTTATTATTAGCTAATTGGGCGATTTTGGAAAGGCTCTGTTCTGTCTATTTTTTAGACAGCAGATGTAAAATCATTGGACAATATGCATAGCGGAGTGACAAAACGGGTGTCACAACCTATCGATTATTTTTATAATTTTGCAGCGATGAACACCAGAAACTATATAAAACAATACGAAGATTACGCGAAGAGTTTCCACACTATCGTTCCGTTCTGGAACTATCTTTTCGACTGACTCTGCGCGTGAAACAGGAGGTGGCTTTCCGGTCACTGTCAATAATCTGTATCAACAAACAGTTTCTTATTAATCCCTATAATATATTCATTCTAATGAGTAAAAAATTTTTGCTCACGACGGCATTTGCTATGCTGTTGTGTGTATGCGAGACACGTGCCCAAGAGCGTGTCATGAGTATAGATGAACTGTTCCGTCTATGCGACAGCAATAGTTGTAGCCTTGAAGTGGCACGTGCCACTCTCGAACAAGCGACAGAGGGAATAGAGGTTGCAAAGAACGCAAGGCTGCCGCAATTGGAGGCATCGTTGTCGGTAAGTTTCCTTGGCAACGGGTATGTAATTGACCGCGACTTTGGCGATGTGACCAAGGCAGGAATGCCGCACTTCGGTAATAATTTTGCATTGAAGGCATCTCAGGTCATATATGCCGGTGGAGCTATTGATGCCGGCATCAGGCAGGCCGAACTGCAAAAGGAGATAGCAGCACAGAGTACAGAAATTACACGTCAGAACATACGTTTTATGATGCTTGGCAACTATCTTGAACTCTATAAACTGCAGAACCAGGTGAAGGTATACAGGAAGAACATAGAACAGACAGGAATGCTGCTTGAACAGGTAAAAGCACGTTACAACGAAGGTGCGGCACTCAGCAACGATGTCACACGCCACGAACTCAGGCTACAACAACTCAGACTGGCACTGAGCGAGGTTGAGAGTGCCATAAGCATAATGAACTATAAGATAACCGCAACATTGGGTTTGCCTGAGTCGACAATCATTCTGCCCGACAGTTGCCTTATAGAGAAACATATACCGCTGATAGCCTGTGACGACTGGCAACAGATGGCAGAGAAGAGTCCTAAGATGCGGATTGCAGACCTGAACCTGAAGATTCAGCAAGAGAAAGAACGCGTTGTAAAGGCTGGACGCATGCCGCAGATTGCCCTTGTTGCCGAGAATAATTTTAATGGTCCGATAACAATTGAGATTCCTGCAATTGACAAGAATTTCAATTACTGGTTTGTGGGGATAGGAATGCGCTATGACATTGCTTCGCTATGGAAGAACGGCGGCAAGAGACGTGCCGAAAAGGCCGGGACACTGCGCGCAAAGCATAATATTGAACTTCTCCGCGAAGAGAGCGACATTGCTGTAAACAGTGCCTTTATCGGGCTTCAGCAGGCCTTTGAGCGTATGGATACGGAGAAGAAGAGCGTTTCTCTTGCAGGCAGCAACTACGATGTAGTAAACAACCGCTATCTCAACGGGCTTGCCCTTGTAACGGAGATGATTGACGCAAGCAACGCATTGCTTGCTGCCGAACTGCAGTTGGTAAATGCGCGTATAAACATAATTTACAGTTTCTATAGCCTGCAACACGCTGCAGGTGCATTATAAGAAGCTGTTTAAATTTCTTATAAAAATATATCAAAGCTGAGTAAAGTGATGTTTTGGCTTGTTTTAGTCTGTTTTTTGTACCTTTTCCTCCTTTAAATTTGGAAATAGTCCACTATTCCCTGCATTTAAAGTAGCAAAATCTTCTAAAAAACAATCCTCAAACAATCGCAAAATAAATTTCAAACAGCTTCTAAGAAGCTTCTTAATTTCTAAAAAAAAACAGATATGGAAAAGCATAATAAACAGAAAAGAAGGTTAAGCATAGTAAACATATTCATATTCATGATTGCTGTTTGTGGTATTGCCTGGATTTCGGCACAGTTCATTCACCTGGGTGTAGAGTATACAGACAATGCCCAGGTGCGCCAGAATATAACACCTATAAGTTCCCGGGTTCAAGGGTTTGTAAAGGATATACGTTTCAACGAGTTCCAGAGTGTGAAGAAAGGAGATACGCTCGTTGTCATTGAAGACACCGAATACCGCCTGCGTGTATTGCAGGCCGAGGCTTCTTTGCAAAGTGCACGGCAGAACCTTGCTGCTGCCGGCACAACGGCAAGTACTGCAAAGAACAACATTGGCGTGAGTGATGCCTCGATAGCCGAAATCGAGGTTCTGCTCGAAAATGCAGGAAGCGAAAAAGAGCGTTACGGAAAACTTCTTGCACAAGGTGCTGTTACACAACAGCAGTACGATGCCGTGAAGACACAATACGATGCAACCCTTGCAAAGTATAATACTATGATGAAACAACGCAAGAGTACCGCTCTTGTGAGCAGCGAGCTTTCGCAGCGTCTTGAACAGCAGAACACGCTTGTCGAACTTGCAGCGACAGCTCTTGAACTTGCAAGGCTAAACCTTTCCTACACAGTAATCACGGCACCGGCCGATGGTGTAATGGGACACAAGAACATACAGCCAGGACAGTTGCTGCAACCGGGACAAACCGTTGCCGATATCGTAGAGGATGGAGAAGTGTGGATTACAGCCAACTACAAGGAATGCCAGATTGCCAACATCAGGGAGGGGGCAGAAGTAGAAATTGAAGTTGATGCCGTGCCCGGTATCTGTTTTAGAGGAACAGTGCATGCAATATCCGGTGCTACAGGTGCGCAATATTCGCTTATTCCCACAGATAACTCGGCCGGCAACTTTGTCAAGGTGCAGCAGCGTATACCTGTACGCATTGAGTTTACCGGAGGGAACAGTGCAGGTGAACTTTCACGCTTGCGCAGCGGTATGAATGCAGAATGTAAAATTGCATACTGATGGCTGGAGATTGGCAACAGGGACCATTCCGTATTCCCACATTCAAGGATTGGGTTCCGCACAATGTGAGGTTTGCAATGCTCATAGCATTCGCATTTTGCTTTCAGTTTGTAGGCAGTGTCTATCTGGGCGGAATGAACCATATGATGGGAACACGTGCACTGATTCAGGAGGAGATAATGATGGCTGCTTATTCATCATTCATTGGACTGACAATTACCTTTCCTCTGCTGTTCAGAATAAAGTTCCGCTTCAAGTCGCGCAACATCATAATCTCAACGGCACTGGTTCTTGCGTTGTGCAATATTGTTACAATGCACAGTAGCAATCCGTTTACGCTGTGCGCAGCCGGCCTTGTTGCCGGCAGCTGCCGGCTGATAGGCACTTTCGAGTGTATGTCTACGCTGCAGGGCAAACTCGCACCGAACCACGACCAGACGATATTCTTTTGCGTATTGTTCTGCATAATTCTCACCGCCATACAGCTGTCGGGAGTAACTGTCACATATATGGATTTCTTTTACAGTTGGGAATATATGCACCTTGCAGGCGCGATGCTTATGCTGGCTGTGGCACTTTGCGCATTGACGATGATGAAGAGCATAAGGCTTATGGAAATAATGCCGTTCAAGGGTATCGACTGGACAGGTATGATGCTGTGGGGGCTATTCCTGTTATCGGGATGCTTCACTCTGCTGTTCGGCAAGCATTTCGAATGGTTTGAATCGCCATACATACGCACGGGAACGGTTGTGTGTATACTGTCGCTGCTGCTGGCAGCAAGACAGATGCTGCATACTCCTCAATCCTATTTCGACCCGGAACTCTTCAGGTTCAAGAGCCTGCACATAGCCTGTGGTCTTATAACGGCAATGATTTTGCTGCTTGCGACACCCAAGGTCATCGAAGGGGCAATGTTGGGCAGCATACTCAAGTTCGACAGTGAAGCTACAATGAGTATAAACTGGGTGGTAACAGGCGGAGGTGTTCTTGGCTCTCTCAACGCCTTCTATTGGCTTGCGCTAAAGAGAGTCCGCTACAAATGGATTATACTGCTTGGGTTCAGCTCTCTTGTCAGTTATCAGGCCATAATGTATTTTATAATTGATCCGCGAATGACACTCGAAATGTTCTATCTGCCATCGCTGCTGCACGGCTTCGGTTACACTACACTTTATGTGGTGCTGACGCTGTATGCAATAAGGCAGATTCCTTTCAAGTATTTTCTGCAGCCTGTAGGTATATTGGGATTCATACGTACCGGTATAGGCACAGCTGCGGCCGCAGCACTTGTCACACAGTTGATGACACACCTTGTAGCCCAGAACAGCATGATGCTTGGTATGGAACTTGACGCTGTGAACCCCGTTGCAGCACACTTGCCTGCAGGTGTGCTTTACGGTACACTTATGCAGCAGGCAATGCTTGTGAGCATGAAGCAGATTCTGGGGTGGTTCACAATTGGCGGAATAATCCTGCTGTTGCTTATACTTGCGATGCCCTACATAAAGACCAGGTTCCGTGGAATGCCAAGCATTAGTGCTTACCGCAAGATTGTGAAGGCGTTATACAAGAAAAGGAATATATAAGAGGGTGCTTTGAAGCCGTATCGGGCCAGTGAACTTTAGTCCCATAAGACCGTCCACCTTCAACGAGACACCTTGCCTGTTCACAAAGAAATATACATAACAGGTAATCAAGATAGTAGAATTGACATTTATTCCAGCACTTTTTATTATCTTCGCCACGTAGCAAACAACCGAACGGACTATGGTACTTAACTATATTTGGATTGCATTCTTTATAATTGCATTTGTAATAGCCATTCTGAAGCTTATTCTTTTTGGTGACACAACTGTGTTCCCGGCGATAATGGATTCTACCTTTGCGCAGGCAAAGACAGCCTTTGAGCTATCGCTCGGGCTTACAGGTGTGCTGTCGCTTTGGATGGGTATAATGAAAATTGGCGAGAAGGGAGGGCTTGTCTCTGCATTTGCAAGGCTGCTAAGCCCGGTTCTGGGCAAGATATTTCCCGATATTCCCAAAGGACATCCGGCAATGGGAACTATGTTCATGAACTTCTCGGCCAATATGCTGGGACTTGACAATGCTGCGACTCCGATGGGGCTTAAGGCGATGCAGGAACTGCAGCAGATAAACCCGAAGAAAGACACGGCAAGCAATCCTATGATTATGTTCCTGGTGCTGAATACATCGGGACTTACTCTTATACCCATATCGGTGCTGCTGTACCGCGCTCAAATGGGAGCCGCCAACCCTACGGATGTCTTCATTCCGATACTCATAGCAACAACGGTGTCAACCCTTGTCGGACTGCTGGCAACAAGCATTTACCAGAGGATAAACCTTTTTAACAGGACTATGATTCTTTTCCTGCTTGGAATATGTCTGTTTGTCGCAGGCGGCACCTGGGGAGTTATGCAACTATCGCAGGCGCAGATAGAGATATTCTCTACCTCACTTGCCAATATAATACTTTTCGCGGTTATAATTATGTTCATTGTTTCTGGAATGATTGCCCGCATAAACGTGTACGATGCCTTCATCGAGGGGGCAAAGGATGGCTTCAACACCGCTGTACGCATAATTCCATACCTCATAGCCATTCTCGTGGCCATTGGTGTATTCCGTGCTTCGGGAGGAATGGATGTTATTATGAGCGGCATTGCCTGGTGTGCCGAGTCGGTGGGAATCGGCAGTGATTTTGTAGGCGCGCTGCCAACAGCTATAATGAAGCCTCTCAGCGGCAGTGGTGCGCGCGGTATGATGGTAGATGCCATGAACACATTCGGTGCCGATTCGTTCACCGGAAGGCTTGCTTGTCTGTTCCAGGGAGCTACCGACACCACATTCTACATATTGGCTGTGTATTTCGGCAGTGTTGGAATACGCAAGACGCGCCATGCGGTTACATGTGGGCTGCTTGCCGACCTTGCCGGCATAATAGCGGCAATAATTGTCGCTTACATATTTTTTGGATAAATTTATAACGACATGATAAGCTACCAGACTGAGGGCACCAAGATGCCCGCGATAAAAAGACGTGAGACAAGTGCGTGGATTAAGGCTGTTGCTGCTTCGCACGGAAAGAAAGTGGGGGATGTTGCCTATATATTCTGCAACGATGAGAAGATTCTCGAGGTGAACCGTGAATATCTGCAGCACGACTACTACACCGATATCATTACATTCGACTATTGCGAGGGCGATACAATCAGCGGCGACCTCTTCATATCACTCGACACGGTGCGTAGCAATAGCGAGATGGTGGGAGCAACATATGAGCAGGAACTGCACCGTGTGATAATCCACGGTATTCTGCACCTGTGCGGCATCAACGACAAGGGCGAGGGTGAACGCGAAATTATGGAAGCCTGCGAAAACAAGGCACTTGCAATTATTGGTATGTGAGAAAGAGCAAAACCCAAGCAAAATAGGGTGACAGCGCGGCTGTCACCCTATTTTGCTTATACGTACATTGTTATCAATAGTAGTAATAATCGTAGTAATCGTAATATGAAGAACTTTCCTCACACAGGAGTATAATCCACAAGGTGATAAAAATGGCATTAAGTATCGCACCTAAAATTGTAGATGCCAAAGCCCATTTCTTTGCCGAAGCAGAAGCTTTGTATGCTTCTTCATAAAGTCCTCTGTTCCACAAGCCTTCTACCTTGGAAGCGAAAACGATGGCGACTATTCCAAAGGGAATGAAGAACAGAACTGTAGATACAATAGCCCACGCAAGGTGCGAAGCCGGTTTTTGTCTATTATTTTCCATAACCGAAAAGCATTAAGTGTTTTACAATAGTCAGATTAAGTACAAAACGTAGACAAATATATAATAAAACATTTCATTAGTCAAGTTTTAAACGTTTTTTTTATAAATTTAATGAGAAACCGTTGCGCAACACCGGAGAGGGTTGCCGATTTGTCAATGTTTTCGGCCTTACAGCTTCAGTCCGTCGAGCATCCTTGCGAATAGCTCTATGCCCTCGCGTATCTCGCTTATCCTTATGAACTCATTCGCTGTGTGCGAGCGCGATGACTCGCCCGGTCCCATTTTCAATGTGGGAATACTGAGCAGTGCCTGGTTCGACAATGTCGGTGAGCCGAATGGCTTGCGGCCAAGTTCAACAGCGCGCCTGACAAGCGGATGCCCGATTGAAATAGATGATGAATTGAGACGTGTAGAGCGCGTCTTGACTTCGCTTCCCACATTCTTGCCTATTATTTCGAGCAGTTCGATGTTTGAATAACACTCGTTGCTGCGTATATCGACAACGTAGCTGCAGCTGTCGGGGATTACATTATGCTGGGTGCCGGCATTGACTTGAGTGACTGTCATCTTGACATCGCCTAAAAGTGCCGATGACTTGGGATATTTATAGTTCTTGAACCAGTTTATATCCTCCATGGCTTTGTATATGGCGTTGATGCCTTCGTTACGGGCTGCGTGTCCCGAACACCCCTTGGCAACACAGTCGAGAACCATAAGCCCCTTCTCGGCTATGGCAGGCTGCATTCCGGTCGGTTCGCCTATGATGGCGCAGCTTATTGGTGGCAGAAGGGGGATGACGGCCTCTATTCCGTTCTTGCCCGAAACCTCCTCCTCGGCCGATGCAAGGAATATCGTATTGTATTTCTGTGGTTTCTGGCATATCTTGTAGAATACCTGCAATAGTGTTACAAGCGAGGCACCGTCGTCGTTGCTTCCAAGGCCATATATTACGTCGCCTTCCACAATTGGTGTAAAGGGGTGCTTGCTCCATCCTCCGGCCGGCTTCACCGTGTCGATATGTGCATCGAGCAGCAGTGTCGGGCGTGAAGCATCGAACCCGGGTGCTATGCACCAGAGATTGTTCAGGTGACGATGAATCTCGCACTGGACCGGTGCGCCACGCTCAATGAAGAGTTGCAGCCTGTCAGTGGCATCGCCCTCTTCACGGCTTGGGGAGGGTGTGTTTATCAGTACTTTCAGCAGTTCTACTGCCCTGTTTACATTAGCATCCGTTATTACCATATCCTTTGAATTACACGGCAAAGGTACAACAGGAAATGTTCATTTTCAAAACGGCATAAGGATTATTTATCAACACGGGTAAGTTTTCTCTCAGGCTGCATGGCCACGGAGGAGCTTTTACGCGCGTATATGCTTGCGTATTTTTGAATATCGTTGTATCTTCGCAGAATAATTCACAACAATAGAAAAAAGAGATGATTACAGCCGACCAACTGAAAGATATAAAGGAGCGTACAGCATCGTTGAAGCAGTATCTTGCTATCGATGAGAAGATAATTCAGGTAGAAGAGGAGCAGTTGCGCACGCAGGCTCCGGGGTTCTGGGACAATGCCAAGGAGGCCGAGGCGCAGATGAAAAAGGTCAAGGGGCTGCAGGCATGGATAGATGGCTACAAGGAGGTGAACAACCGCACCGAGGAGACCGAAATGGCTATGGAACTCTTCCGCGAGGAGATGGTCGAGGAGAGCGAGGTCGATGATGCCTATGCGCGTGCGCTTGCTGCCATAGAGGAACTTGAACTGAAGAATATGCTTCGTGGCGAGGCCGATGATATGGACTGTGTGCTGAAGATAAATTCAGGTGCAGGCGGCACCGAGGCACAGGACTGGGCAAGCATGCTTATGCGTATGTATATGCGTTGGGCCGAGGCTAATGGTTACAAGGTAACTGTAGCCAATCTTCAGGAGGCCGAGGATGCCGGCATCAAGACTGTTACGCTGGAACTGAAAGGACCATACTCATACGGATACCTCAAGGGCGAGAACGGCGTTCACCGTCTGGTACGCGTGAGCCCATACAATGCGCAGGGCAAGAGAATGACATCGTTCAGTTCGGTGTTCGTTACACCGCTTGTCGATGACAGCATTGAGGTTGTTGTAGAGCCGGCACGCATCTCCTGGGATACTTTCCGAAGCGGAGGTGCCGGCGGACAGAACGTGAACAAGGTAGAGTCAGGCGTGCGCTTGCGTTACCAGTACAAGGATCCTTACACAGGTGCCGAAGAGGAGATTCTCATAGAGAACACCGAAACGCGCGACCAGCCGAAGAACAAGGAGAACGCTATGCGTCAGTTGCGCTCAATCCTCTACAACAAGGAGATGCAGCACCGTATGGAGGAGCAGGCAAAGGTGGAGGCCGGCAAGAAGAAAATAGAGTGGGGTTCACAGATACGCAGTTACGTCTTTGACGACCGACGTGTGAAAGACCACCGCACGAATTATCAGACATCGGACGTTGGCGGTGTGATGGACGGCAAGATTGACGGTTTCATAAAGGCATACCTTATGGAGTTTGCCGAGGGTGGCGAGTAACCGCTATGCACTATGATAGAGATAGAGAGAAAATTCCTTGTCACCGGCGATAGCTACAAGGATATGGCTTTCCGCAGCGACCGCATAGCGCAAGGGTATCTGTGCCGTGAGGGCGGAAACTCGGCACGCGTTAGGGTGCGTGGTGAAAAAGGATTCCTCACAATTAAGGGACCTTCTGCCGACAATGGCCTTAGCCGTTATGAGTGGGAGAAGGAGATACCGGCAGCCGAGGCTTGGGAACTTATGAAACTGTGCCACGGCAGAATAATAGACAAGACGCGTTACCTGGTAAAGTGTGGCTCACACACTTTTGAGGTTGACGAGTTCCACGGAGATAATCAGGGACTTGTGGTAGCCGAGGTTGAACTGGAAAGTGCCGATGAAGAATTTGATAAGCCGGGTTTTCTTGGAAAAGAGGTCACAGGCGACAAAAGATATTACAACTCGAGCCTTACCCGTTTCCCATATAGCCTATGGGATTCCATTCAAGATGCTTTAAAAACAGTTTCTAACAATTGATGTATGAAGAAAGCTACATTGTTCAAAGCATTGGCAGTGCTCTGCTGCCTGGTGATGGCCGGCTGCATTGGAACTGCCAAGAAAGAGAGCGGCAAAGCCGAGACTTACCCCGACAGGGAACTGTATGAACTAAAAGGCAATGTGAAAAGCGTAAAATGGTATTTCAACAACTATGGTGTTGATGAACTGGTTTTTTCTCTTGCCTTCAACAGCGACGGAATGGCAATATCCCACAGGTATGACGAGGTGTGGGAGGACGAAGATGTTGCTGTTGAGATTGAGCGCGATGGCAATGGGCGCATTTCAACCTATTCGGTGAAGAACAAGGATAATGGTGCTTACAAGGTAAGTTCTGTATATTCATACAACGATAACGGGTCGCTTGCCGGTTCAAATTCAACTTGGTACGAAGAGATTTGCGTTACGGAGAGAATGGAGTACGACAAGGAACAGCGTCTTGCAGGAACCTTGCTCGAGGCTTCCTCTTTTGACTTCGCTCTGAAAGAAACGACAGTTTACGAATATGTTGGTTTCGACAAGCAAGGCAACTGGACCGAAAGAAAAGGGTTGCGCACAACCGAAAGAGTGGAAAACGGGGCTTCTGAACCCGAAGAGCACATATATTCCGAAAGGAGAGAGATTGAATATTTCCAATAATAAATGCAGGCCAGAGCCTGCATTTATTATTGGAAATATTTGCGCATCGTCGGCCTTATGACAATCAATCCCAGAAAGGCAGCAAACACAACACCAAGGGCGTTGAACAGGAAATCGACAAGGTCGGTGGTGCGGTAAGTTGTAATTGTGCCTTGGAGAAGTTCAAGTACGCCACTGAAAATTATTGGCGCAATGAACGCCCAACGGAATATGCAGTTAATGTCGACTATCGTGTGGCTTCTGAAATATTCATACCAAAGCACCGTGCAGAAAATGGCATACAGTGCAAAATGTATCAGTTTGTCAAAATTCTGCAAAGCAGCGAGCGAGTTACCCGTGTTGCAGAATGTCGCAAATGATATTGCTGCCAGAATAAGCAGTGAGAACGGGTATTTTCTTATGGTTGTGAGAATCCTTTTCATAAAATATTATTTTGCTGTGGATTATTAACAAGTTTATTTATAAATTTGTCATTGAACCTTGCACAAAAGTATTATAATGGATACAAACATTGCTTAATGTAGTATATTTTAATATGAAAAATTATTTATATTTTACAAAAGGACAGCGAAGGGGTGTGATTTTTTTCATTCTGTTAGTTTTTGTAACAGTTTTTTTCATTTGGGTAGCCGGGTAATTGACAGGTGTTTGTGATTTTGTGCAACCTGCATTGTGCATGACGGGGCAAAAAAGAGAGTTTAAATTTTAAAATACCCTGTGCATACACTAATTTTGCAGAAGTAGAGATAAAAAAGAGGTTGTTCCGGATTTTTCCGTTGGCTTTCATGTAAGAACAACGGTGCGGCTGCTTCAAGAAAGATAAATTATTTTTTAACCGCGTCTGAGACATATGAACGGAGATTTCAATATTCGTGGCAAGAACAGCGACAAGGAGTTCGAGAACGCCTTGCGTCCGCTATCTTTCCCCGATTTCAACGGGCAAGAGAAGATTGTGAGCAACCTGAAGATTTTTGTCCAGGCTGCCAAGATGCGCGGCGAGTCGCTCGACCATGTGCTGCTTCACGGTCCTCCGGGGCTTGGAAAGACAACGCTCAGCAACATTATAGCCAATGAACTTGGGGTGGGGTTCAAGGTTACATCGGGCCCTGTCCTCGACAAGCCTGGTGACCTTGCCGGAATACTTACGTCGCTTGAGCCGAACGATGTACTTTTCATAGATGAGATACATCGTCTCTCGCCTATAGTGGAAGAATACCTCTATTCGGCAATGGAGGACTACAGGATAGACATTCTCATTGACAAAGGGCCGTCGGCCAGGTCAATACAGATAGACCTCAGTCCATTCACGCTCATTGGAGCAACAACACGCAGCGGACTGCTCACTGCACCCCTGCGCGCACGTTTCGGTATCAATATGCATCTTGAATACTATGACAGCAAGACATTGGCCGGAATCATAAGCCGTTCGGCGCAGATACTTGGTGTGACATTTGACGATGAGGCTACATATGAAATTGCACGCCGAAGCCGAGGAACGCCACGTATTGCCAACGCACTGTTGCGCCGTGTACGCGATTTTGCTCAGGTGATGGGCGACGGGCACATTACAAACTCCATTGCAAAAATGGCACTTGAGGCACTTAACATTGATAAATATGGCCTCGATGAGATTGACAACAAGATACTATGTACAATTATTGATAAGTTCAAGGGCGGCCCTGTAGGCATCGGTACCATTGCCACGGCACTCAGTGAAGACACCGGCACGATAGAAGAGGTTTATGAACCGTATCTTATAAAGGAAGGGTTCATAAAACGCACTCCCCGTGGGCGTGAGGTGACTGACCTTGCATACAAACACCTGGGACGCAGCCGTTTCGGCAACGGTGAACAGGGAACACTATTCTGAAGGAACCAAACAACTTTTTCAACAGCTTCCAACAACGATGAGCAAACTGAAGTCATTAGCCAAGGACACGGCCATATATGGCCTGAGCAGCATACTGGGGCGTTTTCTCAATTATCTGCTTGTTCCGCTATACACAGCCAAGATGAGTGTAGAGTCGGGCAATTATGGTGTCGTTACAAACATTTATGCCTGGACTGCAATTATACTTGTGTTCCTTACCTTCGGGTTCGAGACAACATTCTTCAGGTTTGCAAGCAAGGAGAACGGTAATGTTTCAAAGGTCTTCTCAATGTCGATGCAGGTTGTTGGGGCATTGTGCGGAGTGTTCCTGCTTGCGGTGTTCCTGTTGCTGCCTTCTGTTTCGGACGCGCTGGGCTATGCCCGGAATCCGGAATTTGTTGCAATGATGGCTGTTGTAGTGGCACTCGATGCGCTGCAGTCAATTCCCTTCGGGCTTCTAAGGTTCCAGAAAAGGCCTGTGAAGTTCGCATCGCTGAAGCTGTTGAACATATTCCTTAACATCGGGCTTAACATATTCGTGTTTGTGGCAATGCCTTATATCGACTCAAAGGAACCGGGCATATTCGGCAAGTTCTACGACCCTCACAATCACGCATTCTATGTATTCTTCATAAACCTGCTATGTACTTCGTTCATAACACTCTTTATGGTGAAGGAACTGAAGATGTTCCGTTTCACCGGCGACAAGAGGCTGCTGAAAGAGATGCTCAGATATTCGTGGCCGTTGCTGCTGCTGGGAATAGCCGGAATACTGAACCTTAATGCCGACAAGATTATATACACCTATCTTGTTCCTGGGCAAGAGGGAATTGTAGACCTGAGCATATATGGTGCCTGTGTAAAGGTTGCTGCAATAATGGTTATGCTTATGCAGGCCTTCCGGTATGCCTATGAGCCGTTTGTCTTCGGCAACAGCAAGGAAAAGGACAGCAAAGTGCTGTATGCAAAGGCTATGAAGTACTTTATTGTGGTGGCGATGATTGCATTCCTTGTAGTTATGTTCTATATGGATATTCTTCGCAACATCATAAGCCCTGGATACTGGCAAGGATTGAAGGTGGTGCCAATAATTATGGCAGCCGAGATATTCATGGGAATATACTTCAACCTGTCGTTCTGGTACAAGCTGAACGATGAGACATATTGGGGCGCAATCTTCTCGTTCCTTGGCTGTGCAGTGCTTTTTGCAATAAACATAATATTCGTGCCAAGGTTCGGCTACATAGCCTGTGCATGGGCATCGTTTGCTGCATACTTCGTAGCAATGGTTGTTTCGTACATCGTAGGACAAAAGAGAAACCCAATAAAATATGACCTTAGAGGAATATTCAAATATACGGCACTCTTTGCCGTGGTGTACGGAGTTTCATTGGCAAATCCAATAGAGAACAGTATTCTCAAGATGCTCATGAATACGTTCCTGCTGCTTGTATTCGTTGGATATTTCGTGAAAAAAGACCTGTCGCTGAAACGGATGCCGGTGATTGGAAAGTTCTTCCGTTAACAAGTTTCTTCATTTTGTCTGCGGTAGTGGTAAAGATAGACCTTCTTTTTCTATCTTATGCACAAGGTTTTGCCATTTTTTGTGCACGTTCATATTGTCGTGCACAAGAAAACGCTCTTTCTTGTGCATATTATCTTCATTATGCACAAATTTTCGAGATTTCTTGTGCATATCATAAGTCTAATACAGATTCGATAGATTCAACACTTGTTTTCTCTTTTGAATTATGATTTAGGAACAAATCTATAAGTCTTGTGTTAAAATAACGTGAATTCGATATAAGAAATCTTAGGTACATTCCTACTCCTCAGTCACTACGTGACAGTTCCTCTTCGCATGAGGAGCACT
>CAZAIM010000030.1:0-21101 GCA_964485215.1 uncultured Bacteroidaceae bacterium
GCAACTGAATTTTCCTATTCGTCGCAGGGGGATTCCCTAAACGTTGGAGGGGTTTCGGCATGGGCTGCCGGGAATGCTCGCTTCTGTCATCAGACTTTCACCACCAGAATGTCTTCCCAACGGGTGGTGTACTGTGGCGAGAGGTGCTCACGGTTGGTGTGCCCGGTTACTGTGCCTTGCGACACAAGTTTGACACTCGGTCTCCCCTGTCCTGCGTTAATGCGGTCTATTGCCTGCATGAGTGCCTTATGCTTGGGGCGGTCTACGGTGTCGAACAGTGAACCCTGTACTGCGTTTGCCGGTGTGATGCGGCTCAAGCGCACTCCGCTTTTCTTGTAGCCGTATCCTTGACGGTAAATTTGCTTTAGGGCTGTGGCTGCTGCCTTTACAATCTCCAGCGTGCTGTCGGTAGCTGTGGGGAACTCTACTTGTGTGCACTCGAAGTGCTGGGGCCGGTCGTCGCGGTGGCGGTTCGTGAGTATGAATACTTGAAGTTCCTGTGCTACGCTATTCTGCTTGCGTAGCTTTTCGGTTGCTATTGCTGCGAATGTAGTAATTGTCTCGTGCAGGTCGTCGAGGCTGTAGAGTTCCTTGGAAAAGGAACGCGATACCATAATAGACTGTCTGTCGGCAATATCGTGGCTGAAGTCGATGCAGGGTGTACCTTTCAGTTCCAGCCAGGTGCGTTTGCCGGTAATGTTCAGGCGGTTGTCTATCCACTCTTCGGGGAGGTCGCAGAACTGTGCGGCTGTCTGAATGCGACATTCATGGAACATCTTTGCCTGGCGGCGTCCAATGCCCCATACGTCGGCAATAGGGAACCGTTCAAGCACTTTGCGTATGTCGGCATCGCGGCTCATAAGACAGGCACTGTTGAGCTTGGGGTATTGCTTGCACAGTTTGCTGGCTATTTTGGCGAGTGTCTTTGTGTGGGAAATTCCAATGCTTACGGGTATGCCGGTGTTGCGCTTTATGGTGCGTGCAAGCTGCTCGCCCATTTGCTTCAGGTTTTCGATGGGATGTCCGTCGAGCAAGAGGAATGCCTCGTCGATGGAGTATATCTCTATGGAGGGGACATGTTGCTTGAGTGTTGTCATTACACGTTGCGACATATCGCCGTACAGGTGGTAATTGCTTGAGCACACTGCTACGTTGTTCCTCTTTATGAAGTCGCGTATCTGGTAAAGCGGCTGTCCCATCTTTATGCCAAGTGCCTTGGCCTCGTTGCTGCGCGACACCACGCAACCGTCGTTGTTGCTCAGTACAACAACGGGCCGGTTTTCAAGCGAGGGATTGAATACCCGTTCGCACGAGACGAAGAAATTGTTGCAGTCGCAAAGCCCGAACATGAGAAGTGGAAGGTGTGATGTGGGAGGTTCTTTAAACTTTCTTTATGACGTATGTGACTACTCCCCAGATGCAGAAGTCGTTCCCGGCGGTTACCTTTATTGGCTTGAACTCCTTGTTGGCAGGGAGAAGAAGGGCGTAATCCTTGTGTCTTTCGAAACGTTTGAGGGTGAATTCGCCGTCGATGTAGCACACTGCAAGAGAACCGTCATATGGCTCAATGCTCTTGTCTATGACAAGCAGGTCGCCGTCGTTTATCCCTTCTTCAATCATTGACAGTCCGCTTACCCTTGCATAGAACGTCGATGCCGGGTTCCTGACAAGTGCCTTGTTGAGGTCTAAACTGAGCGATATGTGGTCTTCGGCCGGGGATGGAAACCCGGCTGCCACACGCTCTTCTGAAAGCGGAATTCCAGTGCCGCTTTCTTCGTTTGGCGTGAAAAGGTCGATGCTGCTCATTTTCGCTTGTTACTTTCTTATGAGGAAACGCGCAATGTGTTCAACAAGTTCTTGCTTGACCGGCAGGGTAGGGTTCTGGTATGCGTCCAACTGTCCAAGCATATCGTTGCTTTCGCAATGCTTGAGAACGTGGTTCATATCCTTTATAATGTAGAACGATGAGAAGAGACGTGCTGCATACAGCTTCTGTGCCTCTTCGGTCGCTACCTGAATGTCTTTGTCGCCATGCAGAATGAGTACCGGCATTCTCAGTTTGGCAATTTCTGTGGCTGGGTTGTAGCGGAACCAGGAGATGAGATAGGGCTGCACGCTTGCCCGGTAGAGCGAAGCAAGGTCGTTGGGCACAGCCTCAACGGTGCGTCCTTCGCACAGTTCCTTGTTTATGGCAGCAGCCTTGCGCTGTATATGCTCGGGTTGCCGTCTCAACTGCTCTTCCACTACCTCGTATGCCGGTCTGCCGCATCCTGCAATGGAAATGTATGCTTTGACGGCATTGCTCTTCTGTGCTGCTATCATTCCAATCAGGGAGCCTTCGCTGTGCCCTGCAATGGCAATGGTGCTGAACCGCCCGTCGCCTGCAAACATGTCGGCCCAGGCTGCAGCATCGTCAATGTAGTGCTCAAAGCGCAACTGCTCTTCGCTGATTATTGCCGCAGCACTCTTGCCAATACCGCGCTTGTCGTATCTGATGCTGGCTATGCCTTCGCCTGCAAGAGCCTCGGCAAGAAGCTTAAGGGAATTGTTGTTCAGATTGGCCATTGAGGTGTTGCCGTTCATATCGGTGGGGCCGCTGCCGGCAATGATTATCACTAAAGGGCAGGGTTGTTCTGTCTCGGGCATAAGCAGCACGCCATGAATGTCTCCAGTGGGGGTAGCGAGAACGATGTTTTTCTCGGCTGCTTGTGTGGTTGAGAAGAACAGTAGGGCAAGTGTGGCAAATAATAGTTTTTTCATTGTTATTTACCGAATTTCATGCCCATTTTTCCACCGGTTTTTGTGCCGCCTGCACCCTTTGCAGCAAAGATATTCTCGCCGTAGTTGACAGCCTTGAATCCGGCATCCTGCTTGCGACGGAATGCAATCTCTATGAGTTTGTCGATGAGTGCGGTGAAGTTTATGCCGCTGTATTCCCAAAGGTAGAACGACAGCGAACCGGGTATGGTGTTTATTTCGTTGACGAAGATTTCTCCTGTAGCCTCGTCGATGATGAAGTCGATACGTGCCACGCCGTCGCACGATAGCGCACGGAATGTGTCGCATGCTGCCTTCTGAATGAAATCGGTGCTCTCCTTAGGAAGGTTTGCCGGAATTTCGCGTACCGTAGACTGCATTCCTTGTGACTGCTTGCCGCCGCCGTTCATGTACTTGTCCTGGTATGAAAGTATCTCGCCGCTGCGCACCGGAACCTCGCACACCGATGGCTGGCAGTCGTAGTAATTGCCAAGCACGGCGCAGTTTACCTCTTTGAGCTTCTGCACATATTTCTCTATGATTACACGGCTTGTGAACGATATTGCGTAGTCTACTGCATCGAGGAACTCTTCGCGGTTGTGTGCTGCACGTATGCCAACGCTTGAACCGCTGTTGGCCGGCTTTACTATGACCGGGTAACCGAGTTCCTTCTCAACCTTGGCTATGGTCTCTTCCTGCTTGTCGTCCCACTCCTTGTCGCTGAACCAGCAGTAGCCGATAACCGGTATGCCACATTCCTTGAGAATCATTTTCATGGTAATTTTGTCCATGCCGTTGGCCGATGCAAGGGTGTTGCAGCCTGTGTATGGTATGCCCGAGAACTCCATTACGCCCTGGAACGTACCGTCTTCGCAGTTTGTGCCGTGCAGTGCAGGCAGCATTACATCGAGCTTTGTTACAACATCCTTCTGGAACATTCCCTTCTTGGCGCGGTAGAGGTTCGTGTCGCCATAGATGGGTTTCATGTATACCTCCTCGCACATGGCCAGAAGTTTCTTTGTGTCGCGGTAATTGGCTACGTTCAACAGTGCTTCGCCGGTGTACCACTTGCCCTCCTTGGTTATGTATATGGGGGTGATGTCATACTTTTCTCTGTCCATTGCCGCCATTGCCTGGTTGGCTGTGATAACTGAAATCTCATTCTCGACGGAACGTCCGCCGAATACAACTCCTACATTTGTCTTCATTTTTATATATGTGTTTTTTGTTTTCTTTTGTTGAAAATAATTTGTCTGACAATTTATTTGAAATTGTCAGGCAAGTCATTTTCATAAAGCACAACATCGCCGGGGCGCAGAATCTGTGCCAGACGTGCATGTGCGTGGTTGAGCGAGTCGGCAAGGAAGTACTTCTCTGCCGGGAAACCGCTCTCGTCAAGTCCGCTCTTTATTGCTTCGCGGTTTACGGCATTGACTATGATAGCATAGTCGCAGCTCTTGGCTATGGTGCGCCCGAGTTCCTTGTTTGCATAGGCTTGTCTTGTGCCCATCTCCACAAATCCCGGAGTAATGACTATTCGCTTGTTGCCGTCGGCTACAGCAAAGTTGCTCAGTACCTCAAGGCTCATCTTTGCGCCCTGCGGGTTCGAATTGTATGCGTCGTCAAGCACTGTTATGCCTCCCGAAACCTTCATGGAGAGACGGTGCTCAACAGGCTGCAGACGTGCTATTGCGTTGCGCTGCTTGTTTGCCGGCACGCCAAGGCGGTCGGCTACAGCGATTGATGCAAGGATGTTGAGCAGGTTGCCGACACCAAGCAGGCGGCTGCTGTACTGCTCGCTTCCGTTGAGGGTGAACGATACTCCGCCGGCTCCGTAATTGACATTCGTAGCTCTGTAATCGCCTTCGTTCTCCACTGCATATCTTATAATTCTGCAAGGGGTTGTAATGCCTTTGTAGCTTCTTATGTACTCCGAATCGTTGTTGATGACTCCAAGTCCGTCGGCGGGCAGGGAGTTTATAAGCTCGAACTTTGTCTCCTGTATGTTCTCCACACTTTTGAAGGTTTCGAGGTGCATCTCGCCAACAGCTGTGACAATTCCTATTGTTGGGTGCACCAGGTCGCATATCTCCTTGATGTCGTTCTTCTGCTTCGCTCCCATCTCCACGATAAATACCTGGTGGTAGGGGCGCAGGTGCTCGCGTATGGTGCGTATAACGCCCAAAAGGGTGTTGAAATTGCCGGGGGTAACAAGCACGTTGTATTTCTCGGCAAGCACGCTTGCAAGGTAGTTCTTGGTGCTTGTCTTTCCGAAACTGCCTGTTACGCCAATTATTATAAGGTTCTTGTGGCTTTCGATGATTCTTTTCGCATCGTTGTAGTAGCTGCGGTTGATAGCCTTTTCAACAGGTGTGTTTATGAGGTTGGCAAGCAGCATCACGGCATTGGATAATGCCAATGTGGCACCGATGATTGCAACGACCCATTTTCCGGCAAGCAGCAGGGCTGCAACAGCTATTGCAATGAACAGTATTGTGCTTGTGGCAAAAAGCCGCCTTGCACGCATGGTATATACGAGAGGGGTCTTGAATTTCTCTCTCCAGGCGTAAAGCCAGATTGCTGCGGTAATTCCGGTTGCGTGTCCTATGCCCAGGTATCCGGGAATGAATGCCGGCAGAATCATCAGTATGGCCAGGAATCTCTTCTTTGAGATGATGTTGCCAGGTACAAGCCAGCGGAAATAGCGGCTGTAGCGGTAGGAACTGAGCTGGAACATATGGATGTCGTACTTTGCTATCACTGGGAAGAAGATAGCTGCTACAAGGGCATATATGATGGTGACTTTGTCCATTTTAGGTTATTTGATTTTAAAGAAGTTCTTTATTACGGCAGTGAACAGCCCGGGGTTCTCGAGGAACGAGAAGTGTCCTGTACCGTGTGCCACTACAAGGCCGGCATCGGGAATGAGCTTTTCCATTGTCTTTGCATCGCTCAATGGGGTGGCGGTGTCCATGTTGCCCCAGAAGAGCAGGGTAGGAGCCTTGATGCTTGGCATAAGGTGTTTGAGGTCTTCGTTCACTACCTTCGAGAGTATTGCGCGCATCATTGGCGATGCGTTGCTGTAGTCGCTCGACCCGGCACCTTTACGGCGTTTCTCTATTATGGCCTGTGCCTTAGCCTTTGGCAGGAATGTGTTACAGAGCCATTTCATGGCCTTGAATGTATATACCTTCCAGTAATACTTGAACGGACGTTTGGGCTTTATGCCGGCTGCATCGACAAGCACCACGCGGCTCACTTCGTTGCGCGATGCGAACACAATGCTTACCCTGCCGCCGAACGAGTGACCCATAAGTGCCGGCCTTTCAATTCTGTTTTCCTTTACGAATTGCTCGACCATACGGGTGTACTCCTCCACTCCCCAAACTCCGGTGGGCTCGTCCGATGCCCCAAAACCGGGGAAGTCGAAACTGTAGGTGGTGTATGCCGTTGAGAGTACATCGCGGATATTCTTGAATATATCACCTGTGCAGCCCCAGCCGTGAAGCAGCAGGACAGGGGCTCCCTCGCCTACCACGTTTATGTTGACATTTATGTTGTTGTAATGGAAAGTCATTATAGGAATATATTTTCTCTTGCGAAGATAGTGAATTCTATCTTAATATTATCGATTCTAATGGCCGAATATTGTCGGGATGCATAAAAAAACTCCGTCCTTGTTGCCAAAGACGGAGATGTGGATAGTGTGCTATGTCTGGTCAGAACTTCACAGTGTTCAAATGCTTGTCGACGATTACGCCGTTAACAGCCTTGATGTTGAACTTTACGTTCTTCTTGGCCTTGAGCGTAATTTTTGCAAGTTCAACGTCGCCGTTCAGGGTTGCCTGGTTGCCTTCGTTGACAAAAGTGGGGTAAACAGCGGTCTCGCCGTTTGTGTGCAGGCGGTTCTTGCTGTAGTTTGCCATGTTGCCTGTGCCGATAGCCTCAATGCCTACATAGTCGTACTCGGCAGGGTTGTAGGGGAGTGCAAGGCCGAAGGCGTTCACGTTGGCAAGGTTCTGGCCACTGATTGTGATTACAACCTCCTCGCCAGCCTTGCAACTTTTCTTGTCGGCTGCGATTGTGATTGTTCCACCGATAGTGTTCTCGGGCTTCTCGTATACGCCGTCGCCGATGCGTGTGGCTGCAACAGAGATATCCGATGCGTCGATAGTACCGTTCTCGTTTACATCGCCGATGCTTACATAATCGAAGTCGCTGTCGCCCTTGCGAAGGCCGTTGTAGTTGAGGTATGATGTGAGGTCGTTCTCGTCAATCTTCTTGTCCTTGTTGATGTCGCCCGAGAGGTATGTCTCGCTGCCGGGAACCTTGAAAATGTACATTTCGCGGCCTGAACCGAAGTTGCCGACAGCCTCGGATACACTTATCTTGATGTAGCGTGCCTTGGGGTTGCCCTCGAATGTGAACACCTTGGTGTCGGGTGTGCGTGGCCACTCGATTGCAACAGGCTCGCTCCAGTTCTCCTTGTTGGTGCTGTAGCTGATGGTGCCCTTGGTGATGGTGCCGTTGCTGGCATCCTCGCGTCCAAGATAGTGCAGCTTGTCGAGTGCAGAAAGACCGTTGAGGTCAATTACAAGGTCAAATGGGATTGCATTCTGGCCATAAGCGGTGTGCCATATGTTGCCCTCCTCGAAGTCGAAGAGACGGTCTGCGCCTTGTCCGCCCTGATTGGCACATGTTGTTGTGCCTGTTACGCCTGTGAGTGCCCACTCGAGCGGGTTGCTCTTTGTGGTTGTCTTGACTTCGCTCCACTCGCTTGCACCGCTCTTGTTCACGGCGCGTACTGCGAACGTGTAATTGGTAACCGGTGTAAGGTCTTCGAACAGCAGGCTTGTGCCCTTGATTGTGCTGTAGATGCGGTTCTGGAACTTTATTTCGTAGTAGTCGGCATTTGCAACCTTCTCCCAGGATGGTGTAACGGTGTATGCCTGGCAGTTCTCGTCAGTGATGCTTGTCTTGGGTGCATCAAGAACTCCTTCGCTGGCAAGCAGGCTGTTAGGAATGTTCATTTCGTAGCCTTTGATGGCAACTGTTGCAGCAGCTGCTGTAACGTCGCTCTTTGCAAGCTTGACCATGATTACAGGGTTCTTTATGATTTCGACTTTCTCGAACTCGCTGCCCTTTGTAGCGAAGCGGTTGAGGTTGGGCTGTGCATCGTAGAACCATACATTTTCGCTGTTGTTGAAATCCTCGATACTGGAAACTTGAGTAAGTTTAACGCTTTTCTTTCCAACCTTTGCTGTAACTTTCTTGGGTGCTGCGCTTGCGTTGACCTTCAATACGGTAACTTTTTCCTTTACAAAGCCGTTGAAGTCGCCCTCTGTGGGGTTGATTGTTACTGTGACGTTGCCCTTGCTGTCGAGTGACTGTTCTATGATGGTTGTCGTGTATTCGCCGGCGCGGTAGAGTTCTGTTACACCGTCGTCGTCATACTCAACGAATGCAGTCTCGCCTTGTGGGTAGATTTCATATATGCGGAGTGCCTTGTCAATGTCCTTTACGTTGTTGTTAGGAGCGGTCATCGGAATGATGGCACCGGCTTTTACAAATACCGGTAGCTTCCATAGAGGGGCGTCGAAGTTGTTTATGATGCGTCCGCCCTCGTATGTCTCACCGGTGAAATAGTCGTACCATGTGCCTTCGGGCAGGTAGATGTTGTTGCGGATGTCGTTGCCCTTTGCGTCCATTGCGGTCTCCTGGTATATAGGAGCTACAAGGAAATAGGGACCATACATGTACTGATAGCGTGTTGCTGTACCCATGGTGAAGGCGTTTGCCTCGTCCTCGAGGAACATTGCACGTACCATCGGCTTGCCGTCAACGGCCTCGCGTGCGATGCTGTATGTGTAGGGTATAAGCTCCGATTTCATCTTCATGTATGTGCGGTTGATGGATGTTGCCGGCTCTCCGAGTGCGTGCGGGTATTTTTCGTTGGAGCCCCAGCCGTCCATGTTGAGCATCATTGGGGTGTAGGTCTTCCACTGGTATTCGCGCACGAATACGGGGGTGTTCTTTCCGCCGAAGATACCGTCAACGTCCGATGTGATGTTTGGCTGTCCTGAGAGGCTCGCGCCAATGAATGTCGGGATGTGGAAACGTATGTACTCCCACTCGCCGCCGGTCTGGTCGCCGCTCCATATTGTAGCGAAACGCTGTGTTCCGGCCCAACCGTCGAGAGAGATGATGAAAGGACGGGCATTGTTTCCGTAATAGGTCATGATGTTTGCAGCATCGGTAACGCCTCTAAGACCGAATGAGTAGCCGGGACCTACCCATGCAACGTCGGTCTTGAGTACACGCACACCGGCATCGCGCACCTCTTTTGTAAGGTCGCGCTGCAAGAGTGCTCTCACGCCTTCGCGTGGCAACAGGTTCGATTCGGTCCACAAACCAATCTCAACACCTTTTGCACGTGCATAGTCGCCGAACTCCTTAAGGTTCTGTATGTTGCCGTCGAGTGTTTCTGTCTGTCCGTAGCCTGCGCCGTAGCCGTCGTTGGGTAAGAACCAGCCGAGTGGCATGTCCTGGTCGAGGTAACGGTCAACTGCTGCGCGTGCCGAGAACTGGTGAGGGCCATTTTCGCCATTGAGCGACTCCCTTGCACCGCCGTTGTCGGTTTGGCTCTCGCGGTATCGCTTGCCGTCCTCGTAGAGCATGCCGCTGCCGTCCTTGCTCTCGGTCCAGTAATCGCGGTTGTAGGCGTTGAGGTGCCCCATGTAGAAACCGAACTTTGGCATGAGTACCGGGTTGCCTGTTAACTGGTAGAAGTCGTTGAGCAGTGCAATTCCGTCGTTGTTTATCATGAAGAATACGTCGAGGTAGTCGCTTTCGTGTGTAAGCAACACTTTGCCGGCCTCGCTTGCACCGAAGTCGTACTTGCCCTTGTGGAATGTGTGCCACATGAAGCCATAGCCGTTTGAAGACCAGAAGAAGGGTGTGGGCGAAGCAACGCCGCCATCGGTCCAGCTGCTCTGGTTCTCAATGTCAATAGCCTTGCCTGCGTGCGAGAAACGTCCGTTCTGCACGCCACCACCGTAGAAGAACTCGCCCTCGTTGCATTTGAGCGTGATGGTTGTCTTTGCGTTCTTGAAGAGCACCGGTGCTGTCTCTTCGAAGGCGGTCTTGCCTGTCGCAAGGTCCTTTACCTTTATGGCACCGCTCTTCTTGCATACAATAATCTCGATTTTGGTTGTGGCTATGGTGTATGCCTTGTCGCTCTCCTTAACGTCGAGCCTTTCCATAGCCTTGCGCGGATTGTCGACAAGAATCTGTGCATCCGGGTAACCGGACATTGGCTGGGGGTTGCGCACTATGCCGCCATTGTTGTCCTGGAACATTCGGAAGATGTTGTCTCCGTAGAAATCGAGAGTGATTCTTTGGTTGCTTGCCAGGCGCAGTTCAATGGCTGTGGGGTTAATCTGTACTGCCGATTCCACTGATGCACTATTGCTGCCGGCATCGCTCTTCTGTGCTGTTGCACCGCCGGCAATTACCAATGCTGCCGAAAGTACAATTGCTCTGAGTTTTCTTCTGTTTAATTTCATTTCTTTATGGTTGTTGATTGTTATTTGAGCCTATTCTGGACAAACTACAAAAATAACATAATTTATCTGTTTTCTTTAATATAAGGGCAAAAACTTGCTTTTGTGGCTTAATTTTTTCCGCAGAGCACTGTTCTACGTTTTTTTTAGCGTATCTTCGCGTTCCAAAATGAAACTGCAGCAATGATTTACCCACAGAATTTTGAAGCAAGAATAGAATTTGATGCCATAAGGCGTATGCTCAAGGAGGAGTGTCTGTGCCAGTTGGGCAAGGAACGTGTCGATGATATGTTGTTCATGACAGACTTTGAAGCAGTTGATGCACGATTGAATGAGGTTGTGGAATTCTTGCGCCTGATGCAGGTTGAGGATGGATTCCCCAGTGATTTCTATTTCGATGTGCGCGAACCGTTGCTTCGCATACGCATTGAGGGTATGTATATGAATGCAGAGGAACTGTTTGCCTTGCGCCGCTCTCTCGACACGATAGGGCGCATATTGTCGTTGCTGCATAAGCAGAGCGGTGATTCGGCCGATGGTAACGATAATCCGCTTTACCCTTGCCTTCGTGCATTGGCCGGGGAGGTTGAAGCGTTCCCGCGAATCATACGCGACATCGATTCCATAATAGACAAGTTCGGGGCTGTAAAGGACAGTGCATCGCCGGCTCTGGCACGTATACGTGGCGAACTGTCGCGCACATCGGGCAGCATTTCACGCACGTTGAACAGCATATTGCGGCGTGCTCAGGCCGAAGGGCTTGTGGAGAAGGATGCTTCTCCTACAATGCGCGACGGACGCTTGGTAATCCCTGTTGCTCCGGCCCTGAAACGCAAGATGGGCGGTATTGTGCACGATGAGTCGGCCAGCGGAAAGACGGTATTCATAGAACCGGCCGAGGTGGTTGAGGCAAATAACCGTATACGCGAACTTGAGGCCGAGGAGAAACGTGAGATTATTGCAATTCTGTCGGCTTTCTCGGCCGAACTGCGTCCGCAAGTGCCGGCACTGTTGCAGGCCTACGGTTTTCTTGGCGAGGTCGACTTCATACGTGCGAAAGCTGAATTTGCGCATCGCATTGACGCAGTAAAGCCATCGCTCGTAAACCGCCCGATGATTGATTGGGGCGCGGCTTGTCATCCGTTGCTCGAACTCTCTTTGCGCAAGCACGGACGAAGAATGTCGCCGCTTGACATTGAACTCGATGGCGACCGCCGCATACTGCTTATTTCGGGCCCTAATGCCGGTGGAAAATCGGTTTGCCTGAAGACGGCCGGGCTCTTGCAGTATATGCTTCAGTGCGGTATGCTCATCCCGGTGCACGAACGCAGCCGTGCCGGTCTTTTCAGGAGTTTGTTCATCGACATTGGCGACCAGCAGAGCATCGAGGATGATTTGAGTACCTATTCGAGCCATCTGCTCAACATGAAGCATACCTTGAAGAACTGCGACAGGAAATCGCTGATACTGATAGACGAGTTCGGCAGCGGTACGGAACCGCTTATTGGTGCTGCCATTGCCGAGGCTTTGCTCAAACGTTTCAACGAGCGAGGAGCATACGGAATTATTACCACGCACTATCAGAACCTGAAGCATTTTGCCGATTCCGCTCCCGGCATAGTCAACGGTGCTATGCTTTACGACCGTGCCGAGATGCGCCCTCTCTTCCAGTTGCAGATTGGTAACCCGGGTTCTTCGTTTGCTGTTGAGATTGCGCGCAAGATAGGGCTTCCCGAGGAGGTTATCAGCGATGCCTCGCAGATAGTGGGCAGCGACTACATACAGTCGGACAAATATCTGCAGGATATTGTGCGCGACAAACGCTATTGGGAGAGTAAACGCAAGAATGTGCACCAGAAGGAGAAGGAGCTTGATGATATGCTTGGCAAGGTGCAGGAGCAGGGCGATGAGCTGAAAAAGAACCGCAAACAGATACTCAAGGATGCGCGCGAGGAGGCTGAACGTCTGTTGCGTGAGGCTAATGCAAAGATTGAGAATACCATACGGACTATAGTAGAGGCTAAGGCCGAGAAGGAACGTACCCGCCAGGCGCGTCAGGAATTGAGTGACTTCGGAAAACAGCTCGAAGAACTTGCGCAGCAGAAACTGCAGATGCAGGCCGACCGTGAAATGGCAAAGATTCTGGCACGCCAGGAACGAAAGAAGAACGGCAAGAAGGATAAGAAGAACAGTACCCATCAGGGGAGTGATGCTGCTCTGCAGCGTGCAGTGCCTCAAAGGCCGAATATAGAACAAGGTATGTATGTACGCATATCGGGGCAGCAGGCTGTGGGCGAGGTTATGTCTGTGGGCAAAGGGGGAGCGGTGGTGCGCTTTGGTGCAATAAAGTCAACGGTCTCCCTGGATAGGTTGCAGCTGGCCGAAGCACCGAAGGAGGAGGTCCGCAAAGTTTCGTTCCTCACTAGTGAGACGCAGGAGCAACTGCATCAGAAAAGGATGAATTTCAAGTCCGATATTGATATTCGCGGTATGCGTGGCGAAGAGGCGGTGCAGACTGTTGGCTATTTCATTGACGATGCGGTAGTGTGCAATGTGCATCAGTTGCGTATACTCCACGGCACCGGTAATGGAATTCTGCGCACGCTTGTGAGGCAATACCTCAGTACTCTGCCGTTCGTGAGGCATTTCCACGACGAACACGTGCAGTTCGGCGGAGCTGGCATTACGGTGGTAGAACTGGAATGACCGGCCAGCCGTTATGGTTTGCGAAGCAAATTCAAACATAACTATTGAGGGCGACCAATGGTCGCCCTCAATAGTTATTCCCGGCAATAGCTGTTGTGCTTGCCTTGTGTTTTATGCCGGTTATCCAAGTACAATGAGTACTGCACCGTCGGCAACGGTGTCTCCTTTTGCTACCTGTACTGCCGAAACGATGCCGTCGCGGTCGGCATTGATGTTGTTCTCCATCTTCATCGCTTCGAGGATTACAACGGTGTCGCCCTTCTTTACGGTATCGCCGACGCTTACCTTCACGTCGATAATTACACCTGGAAGCGGTGTCTTGATTGCATTGCCGCTGACGGGTGCTGTCGGCTTGGCTGCGGGCGCAGGTGCTGCCGCTGCCGCTGCCGGCTTGGCTGTAACCGGCTGAACCTTTACAATCGGTTTTTCTTCAACAGGCTTTTCCCATTCTACGGTGTAGTCTGTACCGTTTACGGTAACCTTGGCTGTTGTTTCGTTGACTTCGTTTATTGTAACTTCGTATTTATTGCCTTCGATTGTATATTTGTACTCTTTCATAGCTTTTTATTTATTCAGGTTGTTCCAATGTTTGTTTACATATGTGATGGTGAGCACGCCGCTTTCTTTGTCGTGTACGTTGTCGCCCAGGTAACTTGCAAGAGCCATTGAAATGGCTGCTGCTGTTGCATTGTCAATCTTCTTGTTATCGCTCATGGTCGCTTGTTTTTAAAGTGGAATGTTGCCGTGTTTCTTTCGTGGAAGGTCCTGACGCTTGCTCTCGAGCTGTGCAAGTGCACGTATGATGCGGAAGCGTGTGTTGCGTGGCTCTATTACATCGTCGATGTAACCGTATTTCGCGGCCTGATATGGATTGGCGAACAGACGGTTGTATTCTGCCTCTTTCTCGGCGATGAATGCCTTGGGGTCTTCGGCTTCCTTTGCCTCCTTGGCATATAGTACCTCGGCTGCACCGGCGGCTCCCATGACTGCAATCTCGGCACTTGGCCAAGCGTAGTTGAGGTCGGCACGCAGCTGCTTGCAGGCCATGACGATGTGTGAACCGCCATATGACTTGCGCAGTGTTACCGTTACCTTAGGTACGGTGGCTTCACCGTAGGCATACAGGAGCTTTGCTCCGTGCATGATTACTGCATTGTACTCCTGAGCTGTGCCGGGGAGGAAGCCCGGTACGTCGACAAGTGTTACAAGGGGGATGTTGAATGCGTCGCAGAAACGTACGAAACGTGCTCCCTTGCGTGATGAATTGCAGTCGAGAACTCCAGCATATTTGCATGGCTGGTTTGCTACAATACCTACAGACTTGCCGTTCATACGTGCAAAACCTACTATGATGTTCTGTGCATAGTCGCGGTGCACTTCAAGGAATTCGCCATTGTCTACAACCTCGGCAATCACTCTGTACATGTCGTACGCCTGATTGGGGTTGTCGGGGATGATGGTGTTCAGTATGTCGCTTGTGCGGTTTATAGGATCGGTACAGGGAACCTCGGGAACATTCTCCATATTGTTCTGAGGTATGTAGCTCATAAGCTTCCTTATTAGAGCCAGGCCTTCTTCCTCGGTCTGTGCCGTGAAGTGCGTTACGCCCGACTTGCTTGCGTGTACACTGGCACCGCCAAGCTCCTCTTGGGTGACAACTTCGCCAAGAACGGTCTTTACAACCTTGGGACCGGTGAGGAACATATATGCTGTACCTTCCATCATTATGGTGAAGTCGGTGAGGGCCGGTGAGTATACGGCACCGCCTGCGCATGGGCCGAAAATTCCGGAAATTTGCGGAATGACACCCGATGCCATAATGTTGCGTTGGAATATCTCGGCAAAGCCGGCAAGTGCATTGATGCCCTCTTGTATGCGTGCGCCGCCGCTGTCGTTGATGCCAATCATCGGTGCTCCTACCTTCATTGCCATGTCCATGACCTTGCATATCTTCTGAGCCATAGTCTCGCTCAGTGAACCGCCGGTCACGGTGAAGTCCTGTGCAAAGACGTAGACCAGACGTCCATCGATTGTGCCGCTTCCAACAACAACTCCGTCGCCGAGATACTGTTTCTTCTCCTGGCCGAAGTTGGTGCAGCGATGGGTTACAAACATATCCATCTCCTCGAAAGAACCCTTGTCGAGCAGCATGTCTATGCGCTCGCGTGCAGTGTACTTGCCGCGTTCGTGCTGTTTCTCTATTGCTTTTTCTCCGCCGCCTATACGTGCTTTCTCACGTAGGGCTACCAGCTCTTTGATTTTTTCAAATTGCTTGCTCATAGCTGTTTGGTTTTCTAAAAAATAATTTCTTGTGATTGCGGTGAACCGCTGATATATACTGTGCTTGCTATGGAGGTGTCCATGCAGGCTTTATATGTTTCTCGCACGTGCTTGTCTTGTGCCCGATACTCTCCTTTATTCTTCGCACAGTTCTGTAAGCACTCCCTTTGTTGCCTTGGGGTGCAGGAATGCTATCTGCAATCCTTCGGCTCCGGCGCGCGGTGCCTTGTCGATTGTGCGTATCTCTTTCTGCTCACACTCTGCCAAGGCGTTGGCTACGCCGTCCTCTACCTTGTAGGCGATGTGGTGTATTCCCTCGCCACGGTTCTCGATGAACTTCGCTATTGTACTCTCCGGGTCGGTGGCCTCAAGCAGTTCTATCTTGGTTTCGCCAACCCTCAGGAATGCAGTGCGCACTCTCTGGTCTGCTACGGTTTCGATATTGTAGCACTCGAAACCAAGGACTTCCTCATAATAGGGCAGTGTCTCTTCAATGCTTCTTACAGCGATTCCAATGTGTTCAATCTTTGAAATCTTCATAATCCGAATTGTTTATATGTGTTCACTTTCGGCGAAGGTAGTCAATAAAAATGGAACATCCATAAATTAGGATTCATTTTTTTTGAATTGTTTCATAATTTGACAACTATTGAAATTAACTTGGAGCAACTCTTCATTAAATTTGAAATTATGTTAATGTTTTATATCTTTGCGAAAATGAAACCAGAATTTAAAAAGTTTTAAGGTATGAATCTGAAGAATGGTACCAGGCTTCAGGCCGGGCGTTATACAATCGTTGAAGTTCTTGGACAGGGTGGCTTTGGCATAACTTATCTTGCCGAGCAGACTGGTCTTGGACGCAAGGTGGCGGTTAAGGAGTTTTATATGGAAGGGCATTGTGACAGAGATGCAGAAACCTCTTCTGTAGTTGTCGGCACAGCAAACAGTAAAGAACTTGTTGCACGTTTCCGCAAGAAGTTTATAAAGGAGGCACGCAGCATCGCTTCGCTCAGGCACAGCAATATAGTGCCGATTATAGACATCTTTGAGGAAAACGACACGGCATACTATGTGATGGCCTACCTCGATGGAGGTTCGCTGAATGATTTGGTAAAGGGGCATGGTGCGCTCGATGAGCGGGATGTGCTGAAGTATGTGAAGCAGGTGGCATCTGCACTCGATTACATTCACGACCGCAAGATGATGCATCTCGATGTGAAGCCTTCAAACATTCTGCTCGATGATGACGGAAATGCTGTGCTTATAGACTTCGGGCTTTCAAAGGAGTATGATAGCAATGGCTTGCCAATGAGCACTGTCCTTGCAGCCTTGAGCCACGGATACTCTCCTCTTGAGCAGTATCGCGAGGGAGGAGTAGACCAGTTCTCTCCGGCTACAGATATATACTCGTTGGGTGCAACAATGTATAAGTTGCTTACGGGCAATACACCGCCAGAAGCCGTAGAGCTTATTAATTCCGATTTGCCGCCAATGCCTAAAAGCATTTCTCCGTTGTTGGTCAAGGCGGTAGAAAAGGCTATGAGTTCTCGCCGCAAGGATCGTCCTCAGAGCATAAAGGAATTTCTTGCTATTTTGGCTGCTTTCGCATCGTCTGAAACATCGTCTGCTGCCCAAAAGAACGCGGTTGCAACTTTTGCCGACAAGACCGAGATAGTTTCTGCTTCTGCCAAGACTGAGATTGCTTCTGCCGACAGGACAGAAATTGCAGCATCTCCTGTTTCTGCAAAGACCGAGATAGTTTCTGCTTCCGATAAGACTGAGATTGCTTCTTCCGACAGGACAGAAATTGCTGCATCTCCTGCTTCTGCCAAGACCGAGATTGTTTCAGCTTCCGATAAGACTGAGATAGTGGCGGCTGCCGATAAAACAGAGATTGCTGCCCGCGTTGCATCGCCTGTAAAGGTAAAAGTAAATAATGTAGAAAGTGATGAGGCTACAGTATTGCCTGTCGCATCCGCTGTTCCGGCCGACAATGAGGAAACTGTGATTCCGGGCACAGTCCGGAAACCGGTTGCGCCCGTTGCAGAGCCAAACAAGAAGGGCAATGGCAAACTGATAGCTGTGATTGTAATTCTTGTTGTTTTGCTGGTTGCTGCGTTGTTGGCAGTTATTCTTATGATAGGGGGTGACAAGGAACCTGTTCGGGAAGATGCTGTGGCAACTGAACAATCGGCCGGGGAGAATGTAGCTCTGTCTGAAACAGATGTTGTTGCTGAGCATGAAGAAGAGGCACACCGGCCGGCCGTGTCCGAACCGGAGACTGCTGTCAATGATGTGCCCGATACCGCACAGACTGATGAAGTCCCTGCGCCTGCACCTACGCCTGCGCCAGCCCCGGTACCAGCCAAAGTTGAACAGACTGTACAGGAACCGCAGATAACAAAGGAACCCTCTTCGCAGTCGGGCAGCAGCAAGGTAAACGATAGCCAGCGTGAGGCTAATCTGAGAAAAGGTATTTCTGCTGCAAAAATGGTAGATCTTGGTCTGCCGAGCGGTACCAAATGGGCCGGCTACAATGTTGGTGCAACTTCTCCCGAGCAGTATGGCAGCTACTATTCCTGGGGTGAACTGTATGCCAAAGAGATTTTCAGTGAGGGAAACCATGTGTCAGTGTCATACAAGGATATCAGCGGCACGGGGAATGACGTTGCAAGAAAACAATGGGGCGGTTCTTGGCGTATGCCTACAAGAGAAGAGGCGCGCGAACTTGCCTATCGTTGCAAATGGGAGAAGGTGGAGTATAACGGTGTTGCAGGTTTTAGAGTCATAGGACCTAACGGAAACAGTATATTTGTACCTGCATCGGGACACTATGAAGATGATGTACGTTTTGAGGCTGGTGTCTGCGCTTACTTCTGGATTGCGACAGCGTATAGCGGCGGAGACGGTGATGTGTATTACTTCTGCATAGAAAATGATATGAATGTGTACTATGGAAGTTCTTGGGTTGGAATGCCGGTTCGCGCCGTGTGCAAGTAATGGCTTTTAATTACTAAAATTGTCCTTTTTATACGGTTTAAGGTGCCGAAGTGAAACAAAATCGGTAATGTCTGCACCAATCTGTTAGGTTTTTCGTATCTTCGCAGCATAAAACAGGCAGGTAGAACTGCATATTCATAATAAAACAGGAATCTTATGAAGAAAACATTAGTAGATCTTTTTGAGGAATCGGTAAGGCTGTATCCCGGCAATACATTCCTTTTGGAGAAAACCGACAAGAAAGAGGGGTTCAAGCCGACAACCTACAAACAGGTTCAGGAACAGGTTTACCGTCTGGGTGCCGGTTTTCAGGCTCTTGGAGTAAAGAAGGGTGACAATATGGCACTTCTCAGCGAGGGTTGCAATATGTGGGTCATCGGTGAGCTTGCAATGTTCTATGCGGGTGCCGTCAATGTTCCTCTGTCAATAAAACTCGAGGAGAGCAACGACCTTTATTTCCGTCTGGATCACGGAGATGTCAAGTATGTCTTTGTTTCTAATTATCAGCTGAAGAAGATACGCTCTATCAAGGAAAAGCTTGAGAAAGTGGAGAAAATTATCGTGTTCGGCAATGCCGGCACGCTGGAGGAAAAGGAGATTCATGTCGATGAGGTCTTTAAACTGGGTGATGAGTTCCTCTCAAAGCATTCAATGGAGGAGTTCCTTGCAGTGGGCCAGTCAATAGTTAACGACGACATTGCTACAATTACGTACACAAGTGGCACGACAGCCGACCCGAAGGGTGTCATGCTTACTCACCGCAACTACACAGCCAATGTTGAGCAGGCTCTTACCCTGGTCGATATTGACCAGACTTGGCGTACACTCATCATCTTGCCGCTCGACCACTGTTTCGCTCACGTAGTAGGTTTCTATATAATGATGTCGTGCGGCGCAACGGCAGCTACAGTTCAGGTTGGACGTACGGGGCTTGAGACGTTGAAGAATATACCTCTTAATATAAAAGAGGTACGTCCTCACTTCATCCTTTCTGTACCTTCGTTGGCAAAGACCTTCAAGAAGAACATCGAGGGAGCCATCCGCGCTAAGGGCAAGAGTACGGAGCGGATGTTTAACTTGGGTATGAAAATCCGTCAGAAGTATTATGGCGAGAGCAGTCTTGACTCAAAGGGCATGCGTGTGTTACTGAAGCCTTTTGTTGCTTTTTTTGACAAACTTATCTTCTCGAAGGTGCGTGCAAACTTCGGCGGAGAACTCAGATTCTTCATCGGTGGCGGTGCGTTGCTCGACAAGGAACTGCAGAATTTCTATATTGGTGTCGGTATGCCAATGTATCAGGGTTATGGCCTTTCAGAGGCAACTCCTGTAATATCGTCGAATGGTCCGGAACTCTACCGTTTCGGTTCAAGCGGTAAACTTGTAAAGCCTATCGAACTCAAGATATGTGATGCCGACGGCAAGGAACTTCCTGTTGGCGAGCTTGGCGAAATAGTTGTTAAGGGAGAAAATGTGATGGCCGGTTACTGGAAGAACCCTGTCGCTACTGCCGAGACAGTGCGCGACGGTTACCTCTACACTGGTGACCTTGGATATATGTCAAAGGAGAACCTTCTATATGTGAAGGGTCGTTTCAAGAGTCTTCTTATCTCAAGTGACGGTGAAAAGTACAGTCCCGAGGGTATTGAAGAGGCTTTTGTAAGCCTTTGCCCTACAATAGACCAGGTTATACTCTACAACAACCAGTCGCCATATACAATCGCATTGTTTGTGCCAAACAAGGATAATATCAAGCGTGCGCTTGAGGCAAAGGGGCTCGACCTTACGACAGAGGAGGGCCGCAAGGCTGCCTGTGACCTTGTAAAGGCCGACGTGGATATGTTCAAGAAGGGTGGTGAGCATGCAGGAATGTTCCCTGAACGTTGGTTGCCAAGTTGCTTTGCCATACTTCCCGAGGCCTTCACAGAGCAGAACGGTATGATGAACAGTACAATGAAGGTTGTCCGTGGCAAGGTTGAGAAATTCTATCAGGAACGTATCGATATTCTTTATACTCCCGATGGTAAGAACCTTTATGAGCAGCATAACCTCGATGCGTTCAAGTAACTGAAGGAGATAAAGTCTATATCATAGAAGGTGGCTCTTGCCTTTGCTGTCGACTATTTGTCGGCGACAAGGCAAGAGCCACTCTTTTCAGGGCTGTTAAATAATGTGATGCATTAAACTTTGCTTTGCTCTTGTTGTCCTATAAAAGAAGAACGGTATTATTAATGATAAAAACTTTATGTATGAAAACAGGATTTTTAGTATTTGCTTTGGCATCGATGCTCTCCCTCTCCGCAGCAGCACAAGAGGGTAAACGTGATGGAAAGTCTGCTGAGCAGAGAATTGAGAAACAGGTTACAGCGATGCAGAAGAAACTTATGCTCGATGATGCAACTGCAGCAAAGTTTGCTCCGCTCTACAAAGAGTATATTGCTGAACTCAGGAATTGCCGTCCTGAACTTGCAAAAGGCAAGAACTTGAGCGATGAGCAGATTGTCGCAAATATTGAAGCGCGTATGGATGCAGAGCAGAGGATGCTTGATGTGCAGAAGAGATATTTCAAGAAGATGTCGCAGATTCTTAATGCCAAGCAGCTTCAGATGGTTTTTTCGAAGAAAGGCTTTGGCGATTCGGTTAAGCACGCAAAGAAGTTCGCCGCAAAGCCTGATAAAGGGAAAATGAAGGGTGATTGCAAAATGGGTGACTGCAAGGATAGCAAGGTGCGTAAATAACGTGAGTTCGATATAATTTTACTCCTCCACCGCAAGCGGTCCCCCTCCTCTATAATAATAG
>CAZAIM010000031.1:0-20721 GCA_964485215.1 uncultured Bacteroidaceae bacterium
ACCGAATTGATTGCGAACAAGCACAGCTAACGTATATCGGTTCATAATTCCACCTGCTCCTGCCACGGCAACAGAGAGACTGCTCATAGCTCCTTCAATCTTTCCAATTTCCATAGCTTTGGCAGTGCCCATTACGTGTGATGCTGTTCCTATTGCTGTTCCTTTGGCAACAGGGTGCTTTATTCCTGCAATCCTGCATATCACATCACCGGCAATGTTGCCGAACAGGCCGGTTATTATTATTGCTGTTACAGTAATTGCAACATATCCGTTAAGTTCGGCCGACAGCCCTATGCCAATTGCTGTTGTTATGGATTTTGGCAACAGTGTAACATATTCTGTGTGGTTAAGCCCGAAGAACAGCGACATTACGAATATTGTAATCAGGCTTGTGAGAACTCCCGATGCAATGCCTGTCATTATTGCTGTGAAGTTCTTCTTCAATAGACTTACCTGTTCGTATAACGGTATGGCAAGTGACACTGTTGCAGGTGTCAGCAGGTAGCTTAGATATTTAGCTCCATTGTTATAGCTCTGGTAGTCGATGCCAAGAACGAGCAATACCGCTATGGTGATAGTTATTGATATAAGCAATGGGTTGAAAAAGAAGAAATTCCATCTTCTCTTCATGTATGTTCCAAGTATATATGTACCGATGCTTATTGCAACGCCGAAGAAGAGCGAATCCTGCATAATCTCTTTCATTCTCTACCTCCTTTCTCTTTGCGTCCGATTATGGTTTGTGTTATCCATCCGGTAGCAATAACTACGGCAACGGTGGAAATGAGTGAAATGACTATGATTGCTGTTACAAAATCTTGCATAATCTCCCACGATTCGAGCAACCCCACAGTTGCAGGAATGAACATCATTGGTATAATGCTGACAAGGAACATTCCCGTCTCCTTCACTGCCGATAATTTTATTGCTCCAGTGCACAATGCTACAAAAAGAATAGCCATGCCATATATGCTTGCCGGAACGGGCAATGGAATCATACGGTTAAGCAACTCGCCAAGCAGAGATATTGCCAAAATTATGCTAAATTGTACAATGTATTTCATATTGTTTGCAGTGGCTTATGGAATCGGCTGCAAAATTACAATTTTAGAAACTGTTTTGAAATTTTTCCGGGATTATTTGAGAACTGTTTTTTTGGGGTGGGCGGTACGTGTTCCGCAATTGATACCGGGCTGACGGTCGCCGGTACGTCATATATTCAAAAGCCGGCAATGTAATCGTTTCATTGCCGGCTTTTGAATTAGATGTTCCTGCTATTTCCTGTAAACTTCCATTTCCGTTACAGGACGGTATTCATATGGTACAAATTGAAAAATCTGGTACAAAGCAATGTTGCCCGATGATGTTGAGTACAATTCAACTTTCAGCGGCAGGTTATTGTTCGCCTTGTCAATGCTGCGAAGTTTTGTAAGCTCTCCGTTTTGCAGCATATTCAGAACAGTGTTCTTCTCGTTTGTCTCAAAGAAGAGCTCCTGTTTTACCAGTTCTTCTTCTGTCGGGGTGTGTATGAGTGTCTTGGGAGTATTTATCAGCTTTGCCACACCGAAAATGAACAGTACAGCCGAAATCAGAAGGGTTGGCATCTGGGTGTCGCTGCCTTTTTCCATACAAAGTGCAAGTGCAAGTGCTACAATGGCTGCAACAAAAATGATGAAAGAAACTACCGGTGCTTTTTTCTTTAATACTATGTTGTTAGAGTTCAATAATTCTTTGTTTATATCTGTTTTCATATTTTTCCTTTTTAATACGTAGTTTGAATTTCTTTTCTTAAAAACTGTTTAAAGTTATAGAAACAGCCAGTCTAAGCGTTTTTCCTACTTTAAGATGTCTGTTTCTTTCTTCTTCATTGCGGTTACTTAGCCCGCCAATCTGTTTTAATGAAGAAATAAAGGTTCTATTTGTTCTATAGAATTTGGCGATATAAACTAGAACAGTTTCTAATTTATATCTATAGTTCAATAGGGGAGTGCTGCTGTTGCAACAAACCCTTAAGGAGAGCAGAATGCCTTCCTTTTTTGTGTATAATCAGATTGGGTTCTTAGCAAATCCGAGACGATTGCTAAATGATGATATGCCGAAGGGCATATATATAATATCCCCTCTTGTGACGTGTTTGTGCAACTGCAGTATAGTTGTCATGCAACAGTTGGCAACTTCCTTTTGGTTCCGGTATTATTGCTGTCGGGTTCTGCTTGCCGTTGTCGTGCCAATACCTCACTGTTTTCTGTTGCTGGTTACACTGAAGATTGAAGCTGAGTGTTCGGGGAGTGTCGAAGCAGCACTCTTTGAGGTTGTCGGCAAGTTTAATGAAGTTCTCACGGTTTGTGTCAGCGATAGCTTCACTCCTCTCAGTTATCGGTTCTATGTGATTGTCCACGCTCTCATAGCCCCAGCCAAAAATAAAGGCCGGAAACATTATAGTAAAGAGTATGGTTAAAAATCGTTTCATTGTTATCGATACCGGGCTACACTGTAAACCTCTGCGAAGATAGTGATTTTAATTCATATATGGAAAAATATAAGGGTTGAGTCTTTCTATAAGCAAAAAAGTATCCCTTGCTGGATACTTTTTTGCTTATGTCGGCAGTTCCTGTTACTTGAACAACCTTATATTATTCTATCTAAAGTAGATGTGTTTACTTTATAAACGTTTTTTTGCCGTTAATAATGTAAACGCCGGGAACTGTAATCTGCTCAATCTTGCGACCCTGCAGGTCATATGTACCTTTGCTCTTTGTTCTTTGCTCTGTTATCTCTTCTATTCCTGTTTCTATTTCTACAGCCGATTTCTCCAATGTCCATACACTGGCACCCCAAGTATAGGGCTTGGTAAGTACATATCCCCATGCATCGGGGTTTGTGTACCAGCCGTGTTCACCGTCTCCGGCAACAATGGCAATGCCATTGTTGTTCTGGTCTGTAGTTGTCTCAACAAGTTTCCATGCATAATCCCTGCCGACATACAGAATCTGTTCAACAGCATCGCTGTTGATGTATGCTGCCTGACCGTTGGCCTTGTTATATATGTTTACAGTGCCGTCGCTGTTCTTTGTGAAGCTCCAAAGGAAGTTGTCGGTTGTGCCTTTTGTCTTTGGCTCTACACGGTTGTTGCTGAATGCTGCATAGTAATTTGTAAAGTATGCGTTGCGGATATAGTAGTATGCACCGGTGTCAATGGCATCGGCCATTGTGGCGCGCGGCATCATCATGAACTGGTGGTAGAGTGCAACGTATGCATTGTACTGCTGTTCGGTAACGCCGCCTTCTGCAACAGCTGCTCCGGCTGGAGTTGTCACGTTGTTCAGGAGGTACTCAAGAGCTTCTTCTGTTGGCTCTCCAACCTTACCCGGCTTTGCATTCAGGGCTATGAGCTCGCATTTCTTTACAAGCCCGGCAAGCTGTGCCGTGAAGTCTGTCACCTCTACAATTTTCCAGGTGCCGTTGTAACAGAGTGCAGCCTCGTCCTTTACATACACGTCGCCCGAAGGTTCCGCGCTCAAACGTTTTGCACTGCCGGTTACAGTTGCACTGTATCCGCTTACTGCTGAAATTGTTACAGCTCCAGGAACGTATGTGACATCGCGTGTCGCAATGGTAGCCTTGTCAATTCGTACAGGTGTGCCGGCATCGGTCATCTGTACTGCTGCATTCAGCGAGGGCAGTGTTATCTGCTTTCCGCTGTAGAGGTTCTTCATGATGTAGCCGCCTTCGGCAACTTCGAATTGCCACAACTCTTCAGGCTCTACTTGCGGAGTGTAGTGGAAGCGCACACCGCTATCCTTAATATACATTGTTGAACCTGCATACTGGCGTTTATAGTATGTCGATGCCGAAACAATTTGGTATGTTTTTCCGGCTTCAGGCTGCAGAATAGGGGCGTTCTTGTAAGCATTGATGGCTGTTGTCAGTTCTGTAGCATCGTCACCGTTTACTGCGTCAAGTGCTGCCTGCAATGCATCGTATAGTTCGGCAGCAGGGTAGCCTACGCCTCCGCGGATGCTGCCTGCAAGAATAGCTTCGGCCTCCATGACTGCAGTTTCGGCAGCGGTGTATTCCTTTGGCTCAATGTAATGCTTTGCATAGATATAGCCTAAGAGGTCGAGTATCTCGTCGTGGCTTTGCAGTCTCTTGTAGAAACCGCTCCAGTTCTTCTTGCTGCTTGGAAGCCAGCCGGTCTCGGCAAGTGCAAGCATGCGTGGCAACAGCTGGTATTCAAGTTCTGTGTTGTCGTTGAGTGTCTCGGCCCAAAGGTTTACCTGTGTTCCAAGACAGTACTTTTCACGTCCGCTGAGCGAGCCGGCCGGGTTAAGTGCATAGACATCCTCCAATGTATTTGTGTTTGTCTCACTCCAGCCACCGTAATATGGTTCATCAATGGTTGTCATGTCAGGGTCAACCTGCATGAAGTCGATATATACATGTGAATGAGGAACTGCAATGCTCATGAATCCCTTGTTTGCAGCATCGGCAGTCTTCCCAAGGCTGTTCCATGCCATGATGACAGGCTTGACGCTGTTTTCGCTTGTCCAGTGTGATAGTAGCTCGTCCCAAACAACAATGTCCTTGTTATGTTTCTCTTTCAAGTATGTTCCAAGCTCTTCGACAAGCCATGACTGCAGTTCTTCAACACCTGCCAAGCCTTCTTCCTGTACTCTTCTGAGGCAAAGTTCGTTTGTTTTCCATTGGGTGGTGGGGCACTCGTCGCCTCCAATGTGAATATACGGGAACGGGAATATGCCGGCAACATTGTCGAGGACGCATTTGAGGAAATCTATCACCTTGTCGTCACCTACGTTGAGCACATCCTCAGAGATGCCTCCGTCAAGTCGTACTGAATACTCTTTTGTAGGGTCACAACTGAATTCCGGATATGCGGTTACTGCTGCAACCATGTGGCCTGGCAGGTCAATCTCGGGCATGATGTCGATGTTGCGCTCTGCTGCGTATGCCACAATCTCACGCAGGTCATCCTGTGTGAAATACATTCCGCGACCATACTCAGTGTCATCGAAGAACTTGCTGCCGTCACCGGGGCTTGTGAATGAACCTGAACGTACTGCACCAACTTCAGTGAGCAAAGGATATTCGGGGATTTCAATGCGCCATCCCTGGTCGTCGGTCAAATGCCAGTGAAAGCGGTTCATCTTGTACAGAGCCATGATGTCGAGCACCTTCTTTACTTCGTCCTTGTCGAAGAAGTGACGTGCGACATCCATCATGAAGCCACGGTGCTCATACTGCGGCTGGTCGGCAATGGTAACGAAAGGAATACTCCATTCTGCATCGTTGCGGAGTGTCTCTCCAAAGAGTTCACGAGGAAGCAGCTGCTTGAGTGTTTGAATGGCATAGAAGAAACCAGCCTTTGTAGCGGCCTTGATAGTGATGCCGTTCTCGCTTGCAACGAGTGTGTAGCCCTCACGTGGCAATAAAGAGTCAACAGCAAGCCATATCTCGCCAGTTGCAGCCTCTGCGCCGCTCTCCTTCACTGCGAGCGTGGTACCCGATGTCTTAGAAAGCATTGCAGCAAAATCGCTGACATACTTCTGTGTGTCGTCATTGGGGTATGTGATAGCCTTGAGCGATGCTACGGCAAGGTTGCCCTCTCCGATTGTGATTTCTGCAGGGTAGGGGATGATTGAAATGTTGCCGAGGTTCTCGAATACGGTGTATTCAACGAACTGTACCGGGTTGTTTTGGTCGGCTTTGTCCCAAAGACCTACGCCACGGTTCTCCGAAGGACCACCCCAAAGATTCATGGAAACAGAAGTGTTGCCTTTCGGCTGAATCTCGTAACCGCCGCTGTATGTGCTGTTGGTGGTAGTGTTGATAAGGAACTTGCTTACACCGGTTGCGCCGGTAGCGGCTTTCACCATCTGGTTCTTGACGGCTGAACTCACATATAGGATATTCCCTTTTTTGTTAGTGAACGTGTAGCCGTTTGTAGCGTCACCTGTAATCTTCCACAACTGGGCATCGCTGCCGGTTGCAGTTGCAGTGGTGATATTTGCTCCGGCAGTCTCTGCGGTGAGGGCATTGCCTCCGTTCAAGAACTGGATGAGGTACCATTTAGTGTTCTCATCGGTGCTTATTGTCGGGAATCCCTGTGCAAAAATATGTGCCAGGCCGGCAAGCATGCACGACAGTAGAAGTAATGTCTTTCTCATGTCTTTGAAATTATTTAAGTTAATGCAAATAGTCTTTATTCTACAAACTTACAAAAAAACGATGGAATAATCAACCGAAATCGGAATAATAGTGCCGGGACTGTTTTTTTTATTAATTTTGCATTAAAATGAAAAACACGATGAACAGGATATCCTTATCTTTATTTGCAGTAATGTTGTCTTTGCTTGTTTCTTGCGGAGGACGTTCAGGCAACGAAGAGGGGCAGGCGGTCGAAAATGTTGCAGAAAAGAACGAGCTTGCTGTTCCCGGGAAACCTAACAGAATTATCTATCTCAACTGCAGGCGTGAATTCAACGATATGAATGACACTCATCTTGCTGCTGCTTCACGTATTGGAATAACTCCTCTTGCTTCGCGTGACGGAATAAAAGGTGCCTCGCGCAATCTGCATCTTATAGGTGGTGCGCTCAGGTACAACGAACCGTTTGTTGTCGATGAACTTACCCATTCATCCCCCTTCTTGGTAAAAGAGGCTTACGACCTGGTTCACACTATAGGACGGAATTTCCAGGATTCTCTGAAAATGAAGCATCTGCCGGCGTACAGCGTTATTGTTACCTCTGTGCTCAGAACCGATGCCGACGTGAAGAGCCTGTCGCGTCATAATGTCAATGCTTCGGAGCGTTCTGTCCACTGTTACGGAACGACTGTCGATATATCATACCGCCGTTTCGCTAAGCACGATGATGAAACGCCCGATGCAAGAGAGGTCGACCTGAAGGCTGTGCTTGCCGAGGTCTTGCGCGACCTCAGGAATGAAGGACGATGCTATGTGAAGTATGAGTTCAGGCAGTCCTGTTTCCATATAACAGCTATAAAATAGTCCGATTCATCATATTATAGCACAATGGAGCTGCCCGGGCAGCTCCATTGTGCTATAATATTAGAATGCTCTCTCAATTGAAGAGCTCTTCTCTTTGAACGTATGCTATTATTTCGCCGCGGTTCACATGGTCGCCCTGTTTTGCGCAGATCTCTATTACACGGCCACCCAATCCTGTGGCAACCGGCTGCAATTGTCCCCATGGTGTTATTATGGTGCAGAACATTTCATCGGCATCCACATGACTGCCGACAGCAGGCGGCATCGACTCGCCCTCAACAGCTACTTCCCATACAATCTGACCCTTTTCGGGGGCAACGACAGGGTCGGCTTTTGCGTGCTTAATTGCCTTTATCTCCTCTATGCTCACACCCTTGCTTGCCATTTCGGCATCCTTGGCTTTTTCAATATCGGCAAGGAAACGTTCTTTGGCAATGCCGCTCTTGTAGTCACGGTACTGGCGTTCGTGCATTGCAAATTCCCAAAGCTCTTCGTCGTCCTGTCCGGCATCCCAGCCAAGTTCCTGCATCTCCTTGCGGTAGTTCTCAAGCGCATCCGGATAGAAACTTTGAGGGTCGGCGGTGGTGAATTCGTAGCCCTTCTCCTTGGCAAGTTCCTTGATTTCGGGTGCTACATCACCCGGCAAGCGTCCGCTCTTGCCAAGAATCATTCCCCACATGCTCTCGTCCATACGGCTGAAGCGTGGTTCATCCTGTGCATTTGATAGAAGGTTCATCAGTGCAATGTTCTTCACATATTGGCTGAATGGCGTAACAAGTGGGGGGTAACCAACGCGAGGCCATACATAAGCAACCTCATTGAATAGTTCTACCATGAGTTCGTCAAGTGTGTATGTCGGCTTGCCTTTGCTCTGCAGAATGCCATTTATGCCCTTGTGTACTCCTGCAAGGTCCGACATCATAGAGCCCATCATACCGCCAGGCAGGCCGCTGGTGAGCAGTAGTGAACTCATCAGCTTGTTGTTCTTGTCCATAAACAGGCCCATCCAGTCGTCGATAAATTCCTGAGTGAGACTGCGCACCTTCATATATGCGTTCATATTTATTTCGGGTACCTTGAAGCCTGCATCCTTCAGCATTGCCTGAACGCTGATGATGTCTGGGTGAACCTTTCCCCAAGATAATGGCTCAACGGCAGTGTCGATAATGTCACAGCCATTCTTGCATACCTCGAGAATTGATGCCATTGAGAGGCCGGGACCACTGTGTCCGTGATATTGTATTATTATTTCGGGGTGTTTATCCTTGATGCTCTTTGTAAGTCGGCCTAGGAACGCAGGACGGCCTATTCCGGCCATATCCTTCAAACATATTTCTGTTGCTCCGGCCTCTATGAGTTCTTCGGCAATGTTGCTGTAATACTCGACTGTGTGTATCGGAGAACTTGTAATGCATAGTGTGGCCTGCGGAATCATTCCGGCCTCAAGAGCATATTTTATAGAAGGTATGATGTTGCGTGTGTCGTTGAGACCACAGAAAATTCGTGTTATGTCAACGCCTTGAGCCTTTTTTACCTTGTACATAAGTTTTCTTACATCAGCCGGAACCGGAAACATTCTCAGTGCATTCAGTGCTCTGTCGAGCATATGTGTCTGTATACCGGCCTCATTGAACGGTTTGGTGAAGCGTCTTACTGCATTGTTGGGGTTCTCGCCTGCCATAAGGTTCACCTGCTCGAACGCTCCTCCGTTTGTCTCTACTCTTGCAAAACATCCCATCTCGATGATGGCTGGAGCAACACGCTCTAACTGCTCGGCAAGTGGCTGGAACTTTCCCGATGACTGGTACATGTCACGATATACCAGGCTAAATTTAATCTCTCTTTCCATAATGATTCTTTTAGTAGCTGTTTGAGTAACTTCATGAATCTCTAAAAATGTTTTCCTTGTAAAAGCTGTAGCCTTGCAATATGGATTCAACAGCTTATAAAATTTGTTTTAAATATTCAATAGGTCACTTCATTCTGCTTAAGTATATTTTATTAAGGAGTTGTAGGTCTCTTATTCGCTTAACTGCTGATTCAGCCACATGCTCAATGCATGTTGCTAAATCAATCTCATTGCAAAATTAGTTTCTTTATCCATACATCCTAATTTTTTGCGATTATTTTTTTGCACCATACATTATTTGTTGCAGAACTGTTTTTAAAGCATTCTGCGTGTAATGCGCATAGATTATTCAGCTTGTTCAAAAAATACATATATAACCGCATTTGGGGGTGAAAATTTGCTTTAACAGGGTTTATTCAGATATTTTTACACTTTATTTTACCCCTAATTGTTATTTTTCGCCACATATTTAATGTTTTTACCAATACAGACAGGTGTTTGGGTTCGAATTTGGATATTCTTGAAATGATTTGCGAAATTTGTATCCGAAAGTTGATAATTCGAGAATACAAACAATTAATTTTTTTCGTGATGAAGCACTATTTAGCTTACGTTGAAGATTCAATTAAGGAGAATTGGGTTAAGCCGGCAATATCAAATTACGGTGCAACCTCATATACATACAAGGAGATAGCAGAAGGTATTGCCAAATGGCACCTCTTTTTCAATGAGTGCAATATAAAGAAGGGCGACCACATTGCAATATGTGCAAGGAACTCGGCAGAGTGGTGTGTGGCTTTCCTTGCCATCACCTCATATGAAGCTGTCGCAGTACCACTTCTTGCCGATTTTCATCCCGACAATGTGATGCATCTGGCTCAAGTCTCAGACAGTCGGCTGATGCTTGTTGACAATGCTGTGCTATCGGCCCTTCAAAAGGCCGGTGTTGCAGGGAACCTTGCCGGGAAGAAAGAATTTATCGCTGTTGTCGATATTGTAAAACGTTGTGCAGTAGATGTGTATAGTGCAGGGGTTGATGTTACGGACGAAGTGATTGATGCATTATATAAGGAAAAGTATCCGCAGGGAATCACTCCGGCCGATGTCAGCGTTGCCAAAGGTGAACTTGATGACCTCACAGTCATTAGCTACACATCGGGAACAAGCAGTTCACCCAAAGGGGTTATGCTCACATCCCGTTCGTTGTCGGCAAACGTTGAGATTGCCCGTCGTCTTGTACCTATGGCTGTTACAGAGCCGGGCTCGACCTTGTCGATACTCCCGTTAGCACACATTTTTGGTCTTGCCTTCGATTTTCTCTTCCTATTCTCGTGCGGATGCCATATAAACATTTTTACCGAGAAACCAGTCCCGGCACGTCTGTTGAAGGCTTTGTCCGACGTAAAACCGTTCATATTCCTTACAGTTCCCCTGCTTGTTGAGAAGATATTCCGTTCCAAGGTAATTCCAACGCTGAGAAAGCCGGCAATGAAGTTCATGCTTGCCATACCGGGAGTCCGCCAGTTGATTTTCAGAAAAGTCCGTTCCAAGATTGTGGATACATTTGGCGGAAATCTGGACAAGTCGGGCTTCTTCATCGGCGGTGCAGCCATCAGTAAGGATGTCGAAAAGGTTATGCGCAAGATAAAAATTCCGTTTGCCGTAGGCTATGGCATGACCGAATGTGGTCCTCTGATAAGCTACGTAGCATCATCGCATCCATCTATTGATGATGCCGGAGGTGTGGCTGCTCCCACCATAGAATTGCGTATCGATTCGGACAGGCCTACAAAGATACCAGGTGAGATACAGGTGCGTGGTGACGTGGTGACTAAAGGATATTACAAGAATGATGATGCTACAAAGGCTTCGTACACATCCGACGGATGGCTGAAAACAGGCGACATGGGTACTCAGGACCGTCACGGCACAGTGTATATCAAAGGGCGTTGCAAGAATATGATATTGACCGCAAGCGGACAGAATATATACCCCGAGGAGATTGAAGAGATGATAAACACTCTTCCTTACGTAATAGAAACGATTGTAGTTGGCCGTAATCACGCGCTTGTTGCCTTGATTGTTGCCGATTACGATGCTCTGAAGAACGTAGGCATATCTGCCGAAAAGGCTCAGGAGGTAATAAGCAACAGTGTCTTCGAATTGAACTCCAAGCTTCCTTCCTATAGCCAGATAGGCCGTTGCGAATTGCGCAGCGAGCCGTTCGAGAAGACACCCAAATTGAGTATAAAAAGATTTATGTATAATTAATAAAGTTTCTTTTTTAAATGAAACACTATTTGTCTTACATCGATGAATCAATCAAGGCCAATTGGAATCGCCCAGCCTTGAGCAACTATGGGGCGAATACATTGACTTATGGTGTTGTTGCATCAGGAATAGAGAAAATTCATCTGCTTTTCGATAAGTGTGGAATTAAAAAAGGTGAGAAAGTCGCACTATGCGCCAGAAACTGTGCTGAGTGGTGTGTTGCATATATAGCAATCGTTTCCTACGATGCTGTATGTGTTCCTTTGCTCCCCGATTTTCTTCCTCAAAACATAGCCGACCTGACACGTCTTTCTGACAGCCGTCTTCTGATGCTCGATAAGAACATATATGACAATCTGGAACGGGACAGGATAGTTCCTCAGTTTTCCGGTTTTGCCGATTTCCTCGGTCTTGTTGACATTGCAGGCCTTGGAGTGCGTGAAAGCTGCAATGGTATGCTCGATGGCATGCAGGAAAAGGTTGAAAATGCTTTTGCCGGTAAATACCCTAATGGTGTAACTCCTGCTGACATAGACTATTCCAAGAGCGATTTGGATGCTCTCTCGGTTATTAGCTACACATCGGGAACAAGCAGTTCGCCCAAGGGGGTTATGCTCACAGCACGTTCAATTTCGTCCAATGTGCAGTTTGCCCGTACCAATATTCCTGCTGAGGCCGACGACAGGATTCTTTCTATTCTGCCTCTTGCGCATATATTCGGACAGATTTTCGATTTCGTGTATCCTTTCACCTGTGGATGTCACATAAATATATTCACGGAAAAGCCTATTCCGGCACGCCTGCTCAAGGCATTGGCCGATGTGAAGCCATATATGTTTCTCACAGTGCCCCTGCTCATAGAAAAGATATTCCGTGCAAAGGTAATGCCTCAATTACAGAAACCAACTGTAAAGTTCCTGCTAGCGATACCAGGTATAAGTTCCATTATATGCAACAAAGTACGTGCAAAACTTATAGCAACGTTTGGCGGCAATATAATGAAGGGAGGTATTATCCTTGGCGGTGCAGCTATCAATAAAGAGGTTGAGGCAGTGATGAAGAAGATTAAATTGCCCTACACGGTAGGTTATGGCATGACAGAGTGTGGCCCGCTGTTGAGCTACAAGGCATGGCAGAACTTCGTAATCCGCTCATGCGGTGCTGTTGCCCATCCCGGTGTGGAAATACGTATCGATTCGGAAAACCCTGCGGCAGTTCCAGGAGAAATCCAGGCAAAAGGCGATTCTGTTATGATAGGCTATTATAAGAATCCCGAAGCAACGAATGCAGCTTTCACAGCCGATGGCTGGTTGAAGACCGGAGATATGGGACTTATGGACAAGCATGAGAATATCTTCATCAAAGGCCGTTGCAAGAATATGATTCTCACCGCCAACGGGCAGAATGTCTACCCCGAGGAGATAGAGGACCTTGTCAACCAGTTGCCAATGGTTTTTGAATCTCTTGTTGTCGGGCGGAAACACGGCTTGGCAGCCTTGATTGTTCCTAACCCCGATGCCGTAGCCGAGGCCGGCCTGGACAAGGAACAGTTGCAGAAAACGATGGAAGAGAATCTCTTTGCATTGAACGACAGGTTGCCTGTCTATAGCAAGCTTACAGTTTGCGAACTCCGCGATGAACCGTTCGAGAAGACACCTAAATTAAGTATCAAACGGTTTATGTACAAATGATATATTATTCATTTAATATATAGATAGAAGATTGATTTCCGGGGCCGGCTTTTAGCCGGTCCTTTTGTTTATGTTTATATTTGCGTTGTTGCGCGAACATAAACCTCACTCGCTTTGAAATACGCCAAAGTAAACTTTGCGTATCTCGCTCGTTTATGTTTATATTTGTTAAAATGTGGTAATTTTTGCACACGATATAATAAAATAGTGTCTTAATTAAGTTAATTCTTGTAATTTTTACCCTATTATTGGAAAAAATAAGAGAGATTTGCAAAAAATAAGCAATTCGTTGGGATTAACAGGCTACAAAGCCATCCCTAATGATTATTTCACAAACAATAAACGGTTTTATGAAACACTTTATTAGCATTTTCAACGATTCTGTAAAGAAGTACTGGAGCTCTCCGGCAGTTACCAATTTCGGTGGTGTTACATATACTTATGCCCAAATGGCAGAAAGTATAGCAAAATTCCATATACTTTTTAAGGAAGCTGGAATAAAGAAAGGTGACAAGGTCGCTCTTTATGCCCGCAATTCGGCCGAGTGGGTGAATGCATATTTCGCAACCTTGACATACGAGGCCGTGACAGTGCCTTTCCTTCCCGACTTTCTTCCCTCAGCAGTAGCAGAACTCGCCTCTTTCTCAGAGTGCAAGATGATTATTGTTGACGATATTGCAATGAACGGTATCAAGGAGAATGATTCAAACATTGCATTGTTGGAAAAGACTGAAGGTTTTGCCGGAATTGTCAATGTAAAGGATATAAATGTAGAGCACGCAACATTAAAGTCTCTTAGTGATGCCCATAAGAATCTCGACAGCCATTTCAAGGAACTTTATCCCTCAGGTATTACAGCAGATGATGTCAACTACTATGAGAAGGAACGCGATATGGAGGCTGTCGTAGAGATAAGCTTTACTTCCGGAACAACAAGTGCAGCCTCTAAGGGTGTAGTGTTGCCCGGACGCTCATTGTCGGTGAACCTTGAATTTGCACAGCGTGAAATTCCTGTTGCAACAGGCGGCCATATCTTTGCAATTCTCCCAATGGCACATATGTTCGGTCAGACATTCGATGTTTTGTTCCCCCTCTCAAGCGGTTGCCACGTCTTTGTTATGCCCGGCAAGCCAACGCCGGCACGTCTTCTTGGCGGTTTAGGTGCCGTAAAGCCGTTCATGTTCCTTACTGTACCTTTGGTCGTTGAGAAAATCTTCAAATCCAAGGTGTTCCCTGCAACACGCAAGTTCCCTGCAAGTTTCCTGCTTAAGGTTCCCGGTCTTGACAAGATTGTGCTGAACAAGATAAAGAAGGCGTTGCTGACAGCATTCGGAAACGGATTTACAACAGGCCTAATCATAGGCGGTGCGGCATTGAACCGTGAAGTCGAGGATTTGCTCAAGCGTATGAAATTCCCCTATGTAGTAGGTTACGGAATGACTGAGTGCGGTCCGCTTATCTCCTACCGCGACAAGAGCGAATACGTAAAGTATTCTTGCGGAACCAAGGCTCACCCGATAGAATTGCGTATCGATTCGGCCAATCCGCGCCGTATTCTTGGCGAGATTCAGGTTAAGGGTGATGCCGTTATGCTTGGTTACTACAAGAACGAAGAGGCCACCAAGGCGGCCTTCACCAGTGACGGCTGGCTCAAGACTGGCGATATGGGTGTTCTTGACCACAAGGAGAACCTCTTTATCAAGGGTCGTTGCAAGAATATGATTCTCACCGGCAGTGGTCAGAATATCTACCCCGAGGAGATAGAAGACAAGATAAACAATCTCCCATATGTAGTTGAATCGCTTGTCGTAGGCCGCAAGAACGCCCTTGTTGCACTTGTTGTGGCCGATTATGAAGCTGCCAAGAAGGATGGTCTCAGTGAAGAAGCCCTCGAGAAACTTGTCGACACCAACGTTCTTGCCCTTAACTCGGAACTTGCTGCATACAGCAAAATCGGTTACACCGAGATGCGTCGCGAACAGTTCGAGAAGACACCTAAACAGAGTATCAGACGATTTATGTATCAGTAATTTGCTATAAACAAATCTGCTACCTGAAGCAACTTTGTTTTTTATTCACCCCCGACAAGAAGAGGATGACTTCAAAGTCACCCTCTTTTCTTTTTTTATAAGAGTTATGTGCTATATTTATTTGTTTTTGTCATTACACGCTCTGTGTTTGTTAATAATTATTAAATTGATGCTGATTTAAAGGAAATTTTTGCACATTTGGTATTATTTTGTGCAAAACTTATTGCGGATTCAAAAAAAATATAGAAATTTGCACCCGGATTTGAAAATCGTCTCGAAATCAATCATTCTATCTACATATATGAAACACTTTGTAAGTCATTTTAATGATTCAGTAAAAAAGCACTGGGATTTGCCTGCTGTGACAAATTTTGGCAAGGAGACCTATACTTATGGTCAGATTGCTGAGAATATTGCAAGGTATCACATCCTGTTCAAAGAAGTCGGTATTGCCAAAGGTGACAAGATTGCCATTTATGCACGAAACTCGGCCGAATGGGTAATTGCATATTTCGCAACTTTAACCTATGAGACTATTACAGTGCCATTCCTGCCCGATTTCATACCAAGTGCAGTGGCCGAACTCGGTGCCTTCGCTGAGTGCAAACTGCTTATTGCCGATGATGTTGCCATCAGCAACCTTAAAGAGGATGAGAATTACATCAAGCAGTTAGAGACAAGCGATGGCTTTGCCGGTATATTGAATATAAAGGATAAAAGCGTTGCTGTTGCAACCAACAGTAAGTTGACTGAAGCAAGCGAGAAACTCGAGACCATTTTTGCAAAGATGTACCCCAACGGTCTGTCCGCAGCCGATGTCAACTACTACAATGAGGAACGCGATATGGAGGCTGTTGTTGAAATCAGTTTCACTTCAGGTACAACAAGTGCTGTTTCCAAAGGTGTTGTTCTTCCGGCACGTTCTTTGTCGGCAAATCTTGAATTTGCTCGTCGTGTACTCCCTTCGTGTGTCGGTGAGACTGTTTTCGCAATTCTTCCAATGGCGCACATGTTCGGTCAGGCATTTGATGTCCTTTATACACTTTCAAGCGGTTGCCACGTCTTTGTTATGCCCGGCAAGCCAACACCGGCACGCCTTATAGGCGGTTTGGGTACCGTGAAGCCATTCATGTTCCTTACAGTGCCCTTGGTTATTGAGAAAATCTTCAAGTCGAAGGTATTTCCTGTAACACGCAAATTTCCGGCCAAATTCCTCTTGAAGATACCAGGGCTGAGAAGAATAGTTCTCAACAAGATAAAGAAATCGCTTCTCAATGCATTCGGAAACAATTTCTCAATAGGTGTAATCATCGGTGGTGCAGCCTTGAACCGCGAGGTCGAAGACCTTCTCAAACGAATGAAGTTCCCCTACACCGTAGGTTATGGAATGACCGAGTGTGGTCCTATAATTTCCTATCGCGACAAGGGTGAGTATGTGAAATATTCATGTGGAGCCAATGTAGGTTCGGTTGATATACGCATCGATTCTGCCAATCCGCGCCGCATCCTTGGTGAAATCCAGGTTAAGGGCGATGCTGTTATGCTCGGTTACTACAAGAATGAAGAGGCTACCAAGGCTGCCTTCACAAAGGACGGCTGGCTCAAGACTGGTGATATGGGTGTTTTCGACCACAAGGGAAACCTCTTTATCAAGGGTCGTTGCAAGAATATGATTCTCACCGGCAGTGGTCAGAATATCTACCCCGAGGAGATAGAGGACAAGATAAACAACCTTCCCTATGTAGTTGAGTCGCTTGTTGTGGGCCGCAAGAACGCCCTTGTAGCTCTTGTCGTTGCCGATTACGAGGCCGGCAAGAAAGCTGGGTTGAGTGAAGAGGAGGTCGAAAGGATTGTCAATGACAGCGTCCTTGCCTTGAATTCCGAACTTGCCGCTTACAGCAAAATCGGCTACACCGAAATCCGTAAGGATCAGTTTGAAAAGACACCAAAGCAGAGCATCAGACGATTCATGTATAATTAAAAGCGTTTTGGCTTTCTCTTTATAAATTGTCAGCGGTTGGCCAATTGGCCAACCGCTGACAATTTTATGTATTTGCCTGTTTTGCTGTAACATTAAAAAGCGGTATCTTTGCTGGTGTAAAAAGAAACACCATGAAGATAACCGTAATACAACAGGATATTGCCTGGAAGGATATTCCTTCAAATATCAAAAGGCTTGAAAGGCTGGTGGCATCAGCCGAGCGTTCCGACCTCTATCTTTTCCCCGAAATGTGTTCAACCGGGTTCTGCATGCAGCCTCAAGGTGTTGCCGAGGAAGTTGAGGGCCAAACCGTACAGGTAATGAAAAGACTTGCAATTGAGTATAATGCAGCTATGGCTCTTCCTGTTATGACATACGATGGCGGCAAGTATTACAACCGGATGTATCTCATTACTCCAGAAGGTGTTGTCGGAAAATACGACAAGCATAACCTGTTCGAGTACAGTGGCGAGGATAAGGTCTTTGTCCCCGGTGAGGGCAAGGTCATCTGGCAGTGGCGCGGAATACGCATACGCCCGGCAATATGCTACGACTTGCGTTTTCCGGTCTATCTTTACAACAGAGCCGAGTATGACGTGCTTCTGATTGCAGCCAATTTCCCCGACAGCCGCCTTCTTGCCTGGGACACACTTGTCCGTGCGCGTGCAATAGAGAATATGTGCTATGTTGCAGCAAGCAACAGGGTAGGGAGTGATGAGTTCGGCACCTATGCAGGGCATAGCGTAATACTGAATCCTTACGGACAGACTATTGCTGCTTGCAGTGACGGCGAACAAGGCAGTGCAACTGCTGAACTCGATAATGAAATGATTGCCAAACTGCGCATCATGACAAAACTTAACAAGTGACGTTCGAACAATGTCACCAAACCGGAACCAGTGGAAGAGACAGTTACTCTTCCACTATTTCTTTGTATTCCGGAATATCGCTTAGGAATGCAAAACTGTTCTTTTCATAGTCCATCCGGCAACAGTAGTGCTGCAGGCCATTGCTCACAATAAGGTAGTCGACCTTCAGCTTCAGGTTATACCTGTATATCTGCGCAAACACCTCCTTTGTTATCTTTACGCCCGGTGCCTTGTACTCTACAATAACCCGTGGTTGAATCTTCTTGTCATAGACAACAGTGTCGCACCTTTTTCTTGTACCATTGAGCGTGATTGCAACCTCATTGGCAATGAGTGTAGCAGGGTATCCTTTGTGCTCTGTCAGGTAATGCACGAAATGCTGCCTTACCCATTCCTCAGGAGTAAGTGCGACATAGCACTTCCTGACGCTGTCGAAAATTTGCTGTTTACCATCCTTTTCGGATATTTTTGTCTCGTACGAGGGTAGATTTAACGTTAACATTTTGTATATTTGCAGTTAACAGCGAACATAGACCTTCAGGCGGCATGTCCGCACGGTTATGATGCAAAGATAAGACAATTATCCAAAATTTTTTCTGTATAGACGATTTATGGCAAAATATACATACGATAGCATAATGTCAGAGCTCCGTAGCGGCACATACCGCACGGTCTACTACCTTATGGGCGAGGAAGGCTATTTCGCAGACCGCATAACAGACTACATAATCGAGCATGCACTGAATGAGGTAGAGCGTGACTTCAACCTTACAATCTTTTACGGCCTTGATACAGACATCGACACAATCATAACAGCGGCCAAGCGTTTCCCCATGATGGCCGAAAGGCAAGTGGTGATAGTGAAGGAAGCACAGCTGTTGAAGAATATCGACTCCCTGCTTTTCTATCTTCAATCCCCTCAGCCATCTACTGTACTCGTCTTTGCCCACAAGAACGGCTCGCTCGACAAGCGCAAGAAGGTTGCAACCGAGCTTGAGCGTGCCGGTGTAGTGCTCGACTCCAAGAAAATGCGCGACGACCAGATACCCTCTTTCATCAGCGGCTACCTGAGAGAGAAAGGGCTCTCGGCCGACCCTAAATCTATACTCATGATGCGCGAATCCATCGGCTCCGACCTTTCACGCATAGCCGGTGAAATAGACAAACTCTCAATATCCTTGCCCCAAGGTTCCACAGAGATAACCCCGGAACTGGTAGAGGAGCATATTGGCATAAGCAAGGAGTACAATAACTTCGAACTTCAGAATGCTCTTGTTAACAAGGATATATACAAAGCGAACAGGATAATAAACTATTTCGCGCAGAATCCCAAGAAGAACCCCATCCAAATGACACTTGCCTTGCTTTTCGGTTTCTTCTCCAATGTGATGATGTGCTATTATGCTCCCGACAAAAGTGACCGTGGAGTGGCCGAGTTCCTTGGCCTTAGAAGCACTTGGGGAGTAGCCGATTACATAAAAGCAATGCGTAACTACAAAGCAATACATGTCATGGATGTGTTGCACGAGATACGTTTGGCCGATGCCCGTTCCAAGGGTGCCGAAGGACCTCAGACCCCTGACGCTGAAATAATGCGTGAACTCCTCTACAAGATACTGCATTGATTTTTGCAGCTGTCGGGCAGGAGATTATAACTGAAAAATCCATTCCTATGAAAAAAATAAATCTTAACGGCTCCACGATAACCTTTGAGCAGGACGGCAAGCTCTCTTTCAATGAGGCAGAACATATATATTCGCTCGAAGGGGTAGGGGAATTCCGCTCAGTCAGCAATGTCGTGTCAATGTTCTTCCGCGAATTCGATGCCGAAGGCATTAGCCTGAAGAAGTGTGGCGGAAACGAGGTAGAGGCTGCACGATTGCGCGAAGTATGGGAATCAAAAGGCAGTGTGGCAAGCCAGGCCGGCACATTCCTACATAAACAGATAGAAGATTACCTTAATGGCAAGCAGCTGCCCGACCTTTTGTGCGACGTTTGCTACAACGGCAACTATGTCAAGTGTTGCGAACGTCTCGACATATCGCGTGAATGGAGCTATTTCAAAGCTTTTGAAAGGGATACTACATTCATCCCCTTCCGCACCGAATGGCGCATATACGACAAGGATGCCCGTATGGCAGGTACACTTGACCTTGTGTGTGCATGCCCCGACGGCACATATGAGATATACGACTGGAAACGGAGCAGCAAGATAGACCCCACGGAGCGCAATCCTTGGGCCAGCGGGCTGAATGGTCTACAGCACCTTACCGACACATCGTACATACACTACTGCTTGCAACAGAACCTCTACCGTTATATGCTCGAGAAGAATTACGGTATAAAGGTGAACCGTATGAACCTTGTCGTGCTTCATCCCGAACTCCCCACATATCGTGTTGTTCCCATTCAGCCAATGGAACGTGAAGTTTCAATAATAATAGAGAAACTACGTGGGCTATGAAAAGTGACAATGGTGCAGAACTCTTTCCGGTTGTCGATGCTCAAGGCAATATCATATCCTCGGCCACGCGTGCCGAGTGCCACAATGGCAGCAAACTGCTGCACCCTGTAGTTCATCTGCATCTCTTCAACAGTGCCGGTGAAATATATCTTCAACGTCGTCCCTTATGGAAAGAGATACAGCCCGGCAAATGGGATACGTCAGTAGGTGGCCACGTCGACTATAGCGAGACTATTGCAGCAGCTTTGATACGTGAAGTGCGCGAAGAACTCGGAATCACAGATTTTGTTCCTGAATTTATTCTCTCTTATCTTTTTGAGAGTGAACGGGAAAAGGAACTTGTCTATGTCTACAGGGCACTCTATGACGGTGAGGTCTACCCCAGTGATGAACTCGATGGCGGTCGTTTCTGGTCAATGTCCGAAATAGCCGGTGCAATAGGCTGCGGTGTGCTAACCCCAAATTTTGAACAGGAATTTGAAAGACTAAGAAGCTGTTTAAATTTCTAATAAAAATTTTTCTTATATTTGAGGTAA
>CAZAIM010000032.1:0-19971 GCA_964485215.1 uncultured Bacteroidaceae bacterium
GTGTCATAATTGACAAACTACTTCGTTGTCATCAATATTAAGGCTCAGCCGAGTACCGATGTACACCCCTTTCTCATTAAATCTCAACGCCTTGTATTTTGTCAATTCTTACAAACCTAAAGGAATTGTGCCCAAAATTATATTTTACACAGTTCCGTTGTAGAACGACGTTACACTGATAAATGGAAAACAATTCACTGCTTATAAAACTAAACGACCTGGAGGCACGTTTTCAGGAGGTTTCGACTCTTATAACCGACCCGGCAGTCGTTGCCGACATGAAGCGATATGTAAGGCTCAACAAGGAGTATCGCGAACTTGAACTGATACTTGATGCAAGAAAGCGTTATATATTGCTGCTTACCTCATTAAACGAAGCAAAAGACCTACTTGCCAATGAGAGTGACAGCGAGTTGAGGGAGATGGCTCGTGAGGAGATTGAAAGATGCGAGAAAGAGATTCCTGCAACAGAAGAGGAAATCAAACTGCTGCTTATCCCTGCCGACCCGCAGGACGACAAGAATGCCATTCTTGAGATACGTGGCGGCACCGGAGGCGACGAAGCTGCCATTTTTGCCGGTGACCTGTTCCGCATGTACACAAAATATTGCGAGAGCAAAGGCTGGAGAATCGAGGTTTCGAGCTGCAGCGAAGGCACATCGGGCGGATACAAGGAGATTATATGTACCGTAACAGGAGAAAAGGTCTACGGCACATTGAAATATGAATCGGGCGTGCATCGCGTACAGCGCGTGCCGGCAACCGAGACGCAAGGACGCGTACACACCTCGGCAGCATCGGTAGCCGTGCTTCCCGAAGCTGAAGCTTTCGATGTTGAGATAACTGAAAGCGCAATCAAATGGGATACATTCCGTTCGAGCGGTGCAGGAGGACAGAACGTGAACAAGGTTGAATCGGGCGTGCGCCTGCGATACCCATGGCTCAACCCTGAGACAAACCAGGTAGAGGAAATTCTTATTGAATGTACCGAAACGCGCGACCAGCCGAAAAACAAGGAGCGCGCACTGGCACGGTTGAGAACGCTCATATACGACCGCGAGCACCAGCGATATGCCGATGACATTGCCAGCAAACGGAAGACTATGGTATCGACCGGTGACCGTTCGGCAAAGATACGCACCTACAACTACCCCCAAGGGCGCATCACAGACCACCGTATAAACTACACGATATACAACCTGAGTGCATTTGTGAACGGCGACATACAGGACTGCATAGATCACCTGATTATTGCCGAGAATGCCGAAAGGATGAAGGAACAGGAACTATAACAAAAAAAATACAAGCTATGAACAGACAAGAATTGATTAAGCAGATTAAAGAAAAACGTTCATTTCTATGCGTTGGGCTCGACAGCGACATAAAGAAGCTGCCGGCACACCTCCTTGGCAACGAGGATGCAGTCTTTGAATTCAACAAAGCCATTATCGACGCGACAGCACCATACACAGTAGCATACAAGCCAAACCTTGCATTCTATGAGGCCTGCGGTGTCAAAGGTTGGATTAGCTTCGAGAAAACTGTAAACTACATAAAGGAGAACTACCCTGAAATCTTCATTATCGCAGATGCGAAACGCGGTGACATTGGCAACACTTCATCACTCTATGCACGTTCATTCTTCGAGGAGATGAAGGTGGATTCAATAACCGTCGCGCCTTACATGGGCGAGGACAGCGTCAAGCCATTCCTTGCATACGAAGGCAGCTGGGTAATTGTGCTCGCTCTGACATCGAACCCCGGTTCGCACGACTTCCAGCTCACTAAGGACGAGAATGGCAAGATGCTATTCGAGAAAGTGCTTGAGACTTCACAGAAATGGGGAAGCGACGAGAACATGATGTATGTAGTGGGTGCGACACAGGGCAAATCGTTCGAAAACGTGCGCCGCATAGTGCCCGGCCACTTCCTGCTTGTACCTGGCGTAGGTGCTCAGGGCGGTTCGCTCGAAGAGGTATGCAAATACGGAATGAACAGCGACTGCGGACTGCTTGTCAATGCCAGCCGTGCAATAATCTTTGCCGACAGCAGCGAGAACTTTGCAGCCGTTGCTGCTGAGAAGGCAAAAGAATACCAGTTGCAGATGGAAAAGGAACTGAAGGAGAGAAATGTTATCTAAAATGTCCATTTTCGTATATAGCACAATAAAATTAGGCAAAAACACAATTTAATATTGAGCGAAATTGTTATCTTCGCAGATATTAGAAGTCGTTTAAATTTATTTGAATATGAAATTCACAGCGAAACAGATAGCCTCGTTCATTGACGGAGAGGTTGTAGGAAACGAGAATGCCGAAGTATATACTTTTGCAAAGATTGAAGAAGGCACACCCGGAGCACTCTCATTCCTGGCAAACCCCAAATACACGGAATATATCTACACTACCCGTTCATCGGTAGTTCTTGTAAACCGCGACTTCGAGGCAAACGGCGAGATTGCAGCAACACTCATAAAGGTTGACAATGCGTATGAAAGCCTTGCCAAGCTCATGATGATGTATGAGGCAAGCAAACCAAAGAAAAGCGGAATCAGTTCCCTTGCATCGATTGCCAAGAGCGCGAAGATTGGAGAAAACTGCTACATAGCTCCGTTCGTTGTCATTGGCGAGGGGTGCGAGATTGGAGACGGGTGCACCATTCACGACGGCGTTTCCATTGGCGACGGTGCCAAGATAGGCAATGACTGCCTGCTATACGCACACGTGACGGTTTATCACGACTGCCGCATAGGCAACAGCTGCATACTGCACAGCGGATGCGTGATAGGTGCCGACGGATTTGGATTTGCACCTACAGCTGACGGATACAACAAGATTCCGCAGACCGGAATCGTTGTCATTGAAGACAATGTTGAAATAGGTGCAAACACCTGTATCGACCGTGCCACAATGGGTTCTACGGTAATACATAGCGGTGTAAAGCTCGACAATCTGGTACAGATTGCGCACAACGACGAAATTGGCAGCCACACCGCAATGGCAGCACAGGTGGGCATTGCCGGCTCGACAAAGATTGGACAGTGGTGTATCTTTGGCGGACAGGCCGGAATATCGGGACATAGCACAATTGGAGACCGTGCAACCGTAGGCCCGCAATGCGGAACCATTGGCAATGTGAAAGGTGGCGAGACATTGCTCGGCGCGCCGGCGATGGATGCAAAAGAGTACATACGCCTTTCGGCGTATATGAAACGCCTACCGGCGATGGATAAGAAAATAAAGGAGCTTACAAAAGAACTTGAAGCATTGAAAAACAAATAAAACAACTTCTATGAACAAACAGAAGACACTCAACGGAAGTTTCTCACTCTTCGGCAAGGGACTTCATACAGGATTGAGCCTCACAGTTACATTCAACCCTGCACCCGAGAACCACGGATATAAGATTCAGCGCATCGACCTGCCGGGCGAGCCTATAATAGACGCTATTGCCGAGAACGTTACAGAGACCACCAGAGGTACTGTACTCACAAAGGGCGAAGCACGCGTGAGCACAGTGGAACACGCTATGGCAGCACTCTTTGCCCTTGGCATTGACAACTGCCTTATGCAGGTCAACGGACCTGAGTTCCCCATTCTTGACGGCAGCGCGAAACATTATATCGAGAACATTGAGCGCATAGGCGTTAAGGAGCAGAATGCCGAGAAGGATGTTTTTGTAATTAAATCGAAGATTGAGATCAAGGACGAGAACACCGGAAGTTCTATAATAATACTACCCGACGAGAACTTCAGCCTAAATGTTCTTGTACACTACGACAGCGACATTCTGTTCAACCAGTATGCCACTCTCGAAGATATGGAGGATTTCAAGGATGAGATTGCATCGAGCCGCACATTCGTCTTTGTGCGCGAACTTGAGCCTCTGCTCAACATAGGTCTTATAAAGGGCGGCGACCTCGACAATGCGATAGTCATATACGAGAAGGAGATGGAACAGGAGCGTCTTGACAAGCTTGCCGATGTTATGGGCATACCGCATATGGATGCAAAGAAGCTCGGCTACCTGAACCACAAGCCTCTTGTATGGAACAACGAGCCTGCACGCCACAAACTGCTCGACATTATAGGCGACCTTGCACTCATAGGCAAGCCGTTGCAGGGACGTATAATTGCAACCTGTCCCGGACACACGATAAACAACAAGTTCGCACGTGCAATGCGCAAGATTATACGTGAGCACCAGATTCAGGCACCAATCTATGACCCGAACAACGAACCGGTAATGGACATCAAGCGCATAAAAGAGCTGTTGCCGCACCGCAACCCTATGCTACTGGTAGACAAGGTAACCGAGATTGGCTCCAACTATATTGTCGGCATAAAGAACGTCACCATGAACGAACCGTTCTTCACAGGGCATTTTCCCGAAGAGCCGGTTATGCCAGGCGTCATGCTCATTGAAGCCATGTCGCAGTGCGGCGCATTGCACATACTCAACATGCTCGACGACCCGACCAAGTACTCCACTTATTTTGTAAAGATAGACAAAGTCGTATTCCACAAGAAGGTAGTTCCGGGCGACACATTGATATTCAGGATTGAGCAGACAGCACCGCTGCGCCATGGTCTTGCAATGATGAAGGGCTATATATTTGTCGGTGAGAAGCTGGTTACTGAAGCACAGTTTGTAGGACAGATTATTAAAAACAAAGAATAACACATAGAACTATGATAAGTCCATTAGCATACATACACCCAGGTGCAAAGCTGGGAGAAAATTGCATAGTAGAACCGTTCGTGTACATCGACGACAATGTGGTCATCGGCGACAACTGCCACATAATGGCACACTCATCTGTGCTCAGCGGAACACGTATGGGCAAAAACAACAAGGTATACCACGGTGCTGTTGTAGGAGGCATACCGCAGGATCTCAAGTTTGTAGGAGAAGATACTACGCTTGAGATTGGAGACAACAATATGATACGCGAAAACGTTACACTTAACCGCGGAACTGCATCAAGAGGCAAGACCGTCATTGGCAGCGGGAACCTCTTTATGGAGAATGCCCATATTGGCCACGACTGCGTAATAGGCAGCGGCTGCATCATTGGCAACAGCACAAAGATTGCAGGAGAAGTGAACATAGCAGACAATGCCATTCTCAGTGCCTGTGTACTTGTGCACCAGTTCAGCCACATCGGCAGCTATGTGATGATACAGGGCGGCAGCCGCATAAACAAGGACATTCCTCCATATATCATCGTCGGACGTGAACCGGCAAAATATAGCGGTCTCAACATCGTAGGGCTTCGTCGCCGTGGATTCAGCAATGAAGCCATAAAGAGCATAAACGAGGCATACAAACAGATATACGGCAGCGGCACGATTGTATCCACCGCTGTTGCCCGAATAAAAGAAAACGGCAATATAACCCCGGAAGTTGAGAACATTCTCAAGTTCATAGAGAAGATATCGGAAAGAGGCATCATCGGTGCATAATACTGCCGAGAATGCAGTTTTAACAGATTGAAAATAAACATCAACATTATGGTATACAAATTCAGACTTTTGTCGGACGAGGTTGAGGATTTCAGAAGAGACATTGAGATTGACTCGGAAGCAACATTCATAGAGCTCAACAAGGCTATTCTGGAGTCGGTAAACTACCCCGATGACCAGATGACATCGTTCTTCATCTGTACCGACCGCTGGATAAAAGAGGTTGAGATTACAAGAGAGGATATGGGAAGCATGTCCGAAGAGGACAACTACATTATGGCTGAGACCGTAATCGGAGACCTTGTGGAGGAAGAGAAGCAGAAGCTCATGTACGTATTTGACCCGCTCGGCGACCGTGTATTCTATATGGAACTTAGCAAAATCGAGTTCGGGAAGGACATCGATGCTCCCGTTTGCACCAAAAGCGTGGGAGAGCCACCTGCACAGACACTCAATTTCGATGAACTCATGAGCAAGGCACCAACGGCGGCAGCAGGCGGAAGCGACGAGTTCGGCGACGAATTCTATGGCAGCGACGGTTACAACGACGACGACCTCGACCCCGAGGGCTACGACATTGAGAACATAGCCGACATGAGTTCAATAGACGACCTTTATTGATTCTCTCCTGCAAAAGAAGGGATGAAAAAGAACCTTATTGTACTCATAGGACCTACAGCTGTGGGCAAGACCGATACAAGCCTTGCCATAGCTGACCGTTTCGGATGCTCCATAATATCGGCCGATTCACGACAGATGTACCGTGGTATGGAGATTGGTACAGCAATGCCTTCAAAGGAAGAACTTGCCCGGCACAGGCACTACTTTGTCGGGCAGTTATCGCCAGGAGACTACTACAGCGCAGCACGATACGAGACTGAGGTACTTACGCTTCTTGAACAGGAATTCACCCACTGCCCTACAATGCTTCTCACGGGCGGTTCAATGATGTATATTGATGCCGTATGCAATGGCATAGACGATATACCTACCGTCGACAACGACACCCGCGCAATGGTTCTGGAGAAATATGAACGCGAAGGCCTTGAACAGCTTGCAGCAGAACTCAGGGTACTGGACCCGGAATATTATACCGAAGCCGACATCAAGAACCCCAAGAGGGTTATGCACGCGCTCGAGATTTGCTATATGACCGGCAAGAAATACAGCAGTTTCCGCAAGCAGCAGAAGAAGGAACGGCCGTTCGGCATCATAAAGATAGGCCTGCAACGCGAGCGCGAGGAACTTTACGACCGCATAAACAGCCGGGTTGACAGAATGATTGAACAAGGACTTGTAGAAGAGGTAAAAAGGTTCGTCCACCTCAAAGGACACAACTCGCTGAACACTGTCGGCTACAAGGAAATATTCAAGTACCTCGACGGAGAGTGGACACTGCCCTTTGCCATTGAAAAGATTAAGCAGAACACCAGAATATACTCACGCAAACAGGTAACCTGGTATCGCAAGGACGAAGATATCGAATGGTTCCATCCCAATGACACAAAAGATATTATTGAATACATTGAGAACCGCATAGAATCGGGAAAATAGAAAAACACAAACAGACACATACATATGACACTACTAAGAAGATTCTTTCTTGTTGCAGCAACAGTGATTCTGATGATTGCAGCAGCACAGGAAAGCAGGGCACAGAACGTGCAGGTATTCTACGACACAGAACGCGACTGCGTAACATCCACTGTAGAAATGTTTCGCCCCGATGCTTTCGGCAGTACTTATTTCTTCGTAGATATGGACTACACACCCAAGGTAAAAGGAGCATATTGGGAGATTTCACGCGAACTCTGCTTCTGGCAGAACAGCAAGTTCTCCTGGCTGTCGGTACACCTGGAGTATGACGGAGGGCTCGACAACGTTGCCGGTTCATACAACAATTCCTGGCTTGCCGGTCTCACATATTCGGGACATTCTAAGGATTTCAGCAAGACCTGGTCACTGACAGCGATGTACAAGTATATCCCCGATACTAAAGACAGCAAGGGAAAGTCGCAGGAACATAATTTCCAGATTACCGGCGTGTGGGGCATTGATTTTGCCGACGGCTGGTGCACATTCAGCGGTTTCTTCGACTTCTGGCGCGAAATGAGACCCTGGCAGGGCACCGAGTTCATATTCATGTCCGAACCTCAGTTCTGGGTAAACCTCAACAAGATAAAAGGATGGGAAAAGATTAACCTGAGCCTTGGCGGTGAGATTGAGCTGTCGAACAACTTTGTCGAAGAAGGTTTCCGTGCTATGCCCGCTGTTGGTGCAAAGTGGACATTCTAAGATTTTCCCCTTTCATCAGGGACATACAGATACAGCCAAGACTAAAGCAAATGCGATAGAACAGCAGGGGCGGAAAGACCTAAACCGATAATAGAAACACAGAAGCTGTTCAGGTCAAGAACAACTTCATAATACAAACACCACAATACACAAACACCACGATGCTAAAGAAATTATTTGGGTTCGACCCGACAAAAACAACCATCAAGACAGAAATTCTTGCCGGAATAACAACATTCCTGACAATGTCGTATATTCTGGCTGTAAACCCGGACATTTTCAGTGCCATCAAAGACAACCCGATGCCGGGCGGTGCTGTGTTCACGGCCACTGCGCTTGCAGCCATAATTGGTTGCGTGGCCATGGCATTCATCGGCAAACTGCCTTTCGGCCTTGCACCCGGAATGGGTCTCAATGCCTTTTTCGTGTTCACAGTGTGCAATGGCATGGACTATTCCTGGCAATTCGCATTAACGGCAGTCTTCATCGAAGGTATAATATTCATTATACTGACAGTCACCAACCTGCGTACAGCCATAGTCAATGCAATACCGGCAAATCTCCGTTATGCAATAGGTTGCGGCATCGGCCTCTTCATTGCCTTTGTAGGCCTTCAGAAGGGCGGAGTAATTGTCAACGACGATGCCACTCTCGTGAACCTTGGCGACATAACAAGCGGTGCTGCCCTGCTGACAATCATCGGTCTCTTCCTCACCGGTTTTCTCTATGCCAAGAATGTGCGCGGAGCACTGCTCATCGGTATACTTGTTACAACCCTGATAGGTATTCCCATGGGAGTTACGGATTTTAAGGGAGTGCTGTCAATGCCGGAATCCGTTTCACCGATATTCTGCCAGTTCGAATGGGAGCGCATATTTACATTCGACATGGTAGTTGTAGTGTTCACCTTCCTGTTCATTGACATTTTTGACACAATAGGAACGCTGATAGGAGTATGTACAAAGGCAAACCTTGTCGACAAGAATGGCAACATACACAGAATCACTCCGGCTTTTATGGCGGATGCCATTGCAACTACAGCCGGTGCTATGCTTGGAACATCGACAACAACCACCTATGTGGAGAGTGCAGCAGGTGTTGACCAAGGCGGACGTACGGGCCTAACGGCATTTGCTGTTGCCTGCTGCTTTGCTGTCACACTATTCTTCTCACCGCTGTTCCTCTCTATCCCCTCATCGGCAACAGCACCGGTACTCATCCTTGTAGGTCTTCTTATGATAGAGCCAATCAAGAAGATACCATTCTATGAGTATACAGAGTCTATCCCTGCATTCATCTGCATCATAATGATGCCTCTCACCTACTCCATTTCCAATGGTATCCTGCTTGGAATGATAAGCTATGTTATCCTTAACCTCCTATGCGGCAAGTTCAGGAACATTACAATAACAATGTATATTCTTGCGTTGCTGTTTATTCTTAAATACATATTCCTGTAAAGCTAAGGGCATATTAACGGCCGATTACTGAATTTTGCCAAAGAATCCACAATTATTCCAAACAGTTACTAAACTGTCTGGAATAATTTTCCTATCTTCGCAGGATTCACCAAAATTGTTCACCAGATGAAATTCCAGCTTATATCGGACTATATGCCAATGGGCGACCAGCCCGAAGCCATTGCACAGCTTGTAGATGGAATAAACGCCGGCTTACCGGCGCAGACACTTCTTGGCGTAACCGGTTCGGGCAAGACCTTTACTATGGCAAACGTCATTAAGGAGATAAACCGCCCTACCCTCATACTTAGCCACAACAAGACACTTGCCGCACAGCTATATAACGAGTTCAAGGGTTTCTTTCCCCAAAATGCAGTGGAATACTATGTATCCTACTACGATTACTACCAGCCCGAGGCATACATTCCATCGAGCGACACATACATAGAGAAGGACCTCGCCATAAATGACGAAATTGACAAACTGAGGCTTGCAGCAACATCGGCACTCCTTTCCGGACGCAAGGATGTTGTGGTCATTTCATCTGTTTCGTGCATATACGGCATGGGTAACCCGAGCGATTTCTACAACAATGTCATTGAAATAAAGGTCGGCGACAAGATTGACCGCAATGTATTCCTGCGCAAGCTGGTCGGCAGTCTCTACACCCGCAACGATGTAGAACTCGCACGCGGCAACTTCCGAGTGAAGGGCGACACCGTAGAAGTGAGCCTTGCCTACAGCGACCACGTGCTTCGCGTCACATTCTGGGACGACGACATAGACGGCATAGAGGAGATAGACAGCGTAACCGGAGCGCGCATGGCAACCTTCGACGACTACCGCATATACCCGGCCAATCTGTTCATGACAACAAAGGAGAGTACCGAACGCGCTATTGCCGAGATAGAAAAAGACCTTGCCGACCGCGAGGAGTACTTCCGCGAGATAGGCAAACCTCTTGAAGCAAAAAGGCTGCACGAACGTGTGACGTATGACATTGAGATGTTGCGGGAACTGGGACACTGCTCCGGTATAGAAAACTACTCGCGCTATTTCGACGGACGCGAGGCAGGCACGCGGCCCTACTGTCTTCTCGACTTTTTCCCGAAGGATTTCCTGCTAATCATCGACGAGAGCCACGTCAGTGTTCCGCAAATACATGCCATGTATGGAGGTGACCGCGCCCGCAAGACCAACCTTGTAGAGTTCGGATTCCGCCTGCCGGCCGCCTTCGACAACAGACCCCTGAAATTCGAGGAATTCGAGGCACTGACTCCGCAGACAATATATGTAAGCGCGACACCGGCCGACTATGAACTCGAGAAGAGCGAAGGAATTGTAGTCGAGCAGGTAATCCGCCCCACAGGGTTGCTCGACCCTATTATTGAAGTTCGCCCTATCAGTAACCAGGTCGATGACCTTATGGAAGAGATTCAGCGGCGCGTTGAACGCGAGGAGAGAGTACTTGTAACCACCCTTACCAAGAGGATGGCCGAGGAACTTACCGACTACCTGCATAAGAACGGAGTACGCTGCAACTACATACACAGCGATGTCGACACCCTTGAACGCATACAGATTATGACCGACCTGCGTGAAGGTCTGTACGATGTTCTCATAGGAGTAAACCTACTGCGTGAGGGACTTGACCTACCCGAAGTTTCACTTGTGGCCATACTCGATGCCGACAAGGAGGGTTTCCTTCGCAGCCACCGTTCTCTGACACAGACTGCAGGCCGTGCTGCCCGCAACGTCAACGGACTTGTAATCTTCTATGCCGACAAGATTACCGACAGCATGCAACGCACCATTGACGAGACCAACCGCCGCCGGCAGAAACAGATGCGTTATAACGAAGAAAACGGTATCACCCCAACCCAGATTAAGAAAGAGATTACCAACGCCCTTGCTTTGGAGAAGAAGGAAGGAGGCAAGAACGGCAGATTCTACGACGAAGAAAACGCCCCTGTTGCCATAGCCTGTGACCCTATTGTAGAGTATATGAGCTGCGAGCAGCTCAAGAAGAGCATTGAACGTACACGCAAGCTAATGGAGCAGGCTGCCGGAAAGCTTGAATTTGTTGAAGCAGCGCAATACCGTGACGAGATGTTCCGCCTGCAGGAGATACTCAAGGGAAAAAACGAAAAGTGAAAGTTGCATTCAGGCAACCGGAAGCAACTTTCATCTTCGACTTCTCACCATTCACTCTAAGACATTGAAGTCACCATCATATGGCAGGGAAGAAAAACTTTTATTAGAAATTCAAACAACTTCTTAAACAGCGTCTTACTTATACAACAGGAATATACAAGGAATCTTGGACAAATCGGGCACTTTTCCACGCCACTCCTTTACAGTGCGGGTACGTATATACTCCCCTTCGCAGGTTATGTTCGCTGCAATGCAGAGCTTTGTCTGCGGACGGCACACGGCAAGTATATCCTCTATCATCTTGCCGTTGCGGTAAGGTGTCTCAATGAACAGCTGCGTCTGCTCCTCGCTGTATATTCGTTGTTCGAGCTGACGCAGTTTCTTTGCACGTTCATCGGCCTTCACAGGCAAGTAACCGTTGAATGCAAAACTCTGGCCGTTGAACCCCGATGCCATAACAGACATTATTATGCTCGAGGGGCCTACAAGCGGAACAACCTTCAGTCCCTTACGTTGGGCAATGGCAACGACATCGGCACCCGGGTCGGCTACAGCAGGGCAGCCGGCCTCTGAGATAACACCCATAGGCTTGCCATCCTGCAAGGGTTTCAGATAGCCCGCTACGGCCTCGGGCGACGTATGCTTGTTGAGTTCATAGAACTGCGAACCGTCAATGTCGAACTGCGCATCGGCCTTGCGCAAGAAACGGCGTGCCGAACGTACATCCTCCACAATAAAATGACGTATTCCGGCAATGACCTCACTATTGTACTTTGGCAGAACGGTATCGTGAGGTGTGTCGCCAAGCGTAACCGGTATCAGATAAAGAGCTGTTTCCATAATCGTATCATTAATCCTTAAACTGAGAAAACTTCTTCTTGCCGCGCAGATAATATTGCCACAATATCGAATTGCGTACCCGGCCATTCATCTCGGCATTTGTTGTCTTTCCAATGTTCTCCCTGCGCACAGCCACATATTCACTCCGCATTCTGCAATATTCGCGCCGTGCTTTTATTACAGCCTTGAAGTCGCCCCATTTACAGGTTGCCAGGAACTTGAAGGCTGCAATGTAATCGAGCACGCGGCGCATTCTCATTACCGATGCAAGTTCTTTATCGGGCAAGTTCTTGTATAACATCAGCAGATTGTTCCTGAAATTCAGGAATGTCTTGCGAGGGTTGCTCTTGCTGAGCGTTGCGCCGCCTACATGATAGACAAGGCTGGCAGGAACCGCATATATTCCGCCGCCACGAGCCTGCAAACGCCAGCATAGGTCAATCTCCTCCATATGAGCGAAGAAACGTTCATCAAACCCGCCGGCCTCTTTGTATGCCTTGCTGCGAACCATCAGGGCTGCACCTGTTGCCCAGAAAACGGAACAGGGAGAATTGTACTGCCCGTAATCCTTCTCCAGAGAATCGAAAATGCGGCCACGGCAAAAGGGATAGCCGTAGCGGTCTATGAAACCGCCTGCCGCACCGGCATATTCGAATGTATCCTTCTGCTTATATGAGAGTATCTTAGGCTGGCAGGCAACGGCATTGCTGTTCCCGTCCATAAACGACAACAACGGCTGAAGCCACCCTTCCGTTACCTCGACATCGGAATTAAGCAGCAGATAATACTCTGCTTCAACCTCTTCGAGGGCACGGTTATAACCGCCGGCAAAGCCATAGTTGGCATCGAGCCTTATCAGGCGTACATCGGGAAAGAGTTCCTTCATCACCGTCAACGAATCATCGGTCGAGGCATTGTCGGCAACAATAATTTCAGCACCGGCACTGCAGTTCAGCACCGACGGCAAGAACTCGCGCAACATCTGTGCACCATTATAGTTCAATATGACAACCGCAAGCTTTTTCATATCAATCGGCAACACCAATTATTTCATCTGCCAAAAGAGCACTCCTGTCATCATTGAAACCTCCTAACCGAACACGTACAAGACGGTTTATAAGTTCCTTGTCTGCCACAGTCTCCACTCTGATGTAATTCTCCGTAAAGCCACCCATTGGCATCCCTGAACGAGGTTTCTCAAAAAGCACGACAGCCTCACGGCCAATATTACGCTTGTAGAATGCCTGGCGTTTCTCCTCGCTCAGCGAAATGAGCAGCTGACTGCGGCGATGCTTTTCGGCAGGCGTAACAGCACCGTCGAGCTTCAAGGCCTGGGTGCCGGGACGTTCAGAGTAACTGAATACGTGCAGCTGCGAGATGTCAAGCCCTTTTATGAACCCGTAAGCCTTTTCAAAAAGTTCCTCGCTCTCGCCACGGGTACCGACAATGACATCGACCCCAATGAAGGCATCGGGCATAACCTCCTTCACCTTTGCTATCTTGGCAGCAAAGAGAGCCGTGTCATACCTTCGGTGCATCAGTTTCAGCACCTCGTCACTGCCTGCCTGCAAAGGAATATGGAAATGAGGCATAAATGCGCGTGACTGCGAAACATATTCAATAATCTCATCGGTGAGCAGATTCGGTTCAATGGATGAAATGCGGTAGCGCGACACGCCTTCAACCCCATCCAATGCCTTTACAAGCGACACGAAACTCTCTCCAGTAGACTTGCCGAAGTCGCCGATGTTCACACCGGTTATTACCACCTCCTTGCCACCCTCGGCAGCTGCATTCGATGCCTGTTCAACAAGTTCGCTGACAAGCGGATTCCGGCTTCTGCCACGGGCAAACGGTATTGTACAGTAGGTGCAGAAATAGTCGCAGCCATCCTGCACCTTCAGGAAATAACGGGTGCGGTCGCCACGCGAACATGAGTGCACAAAGTTACGGATGTCCTTTGCAGGCTGCGCAAACCACTCGCCCTCATTTTCGTGCTTCACAAGGTTGCCTAAATGTTCAAGCACTTCGCCCTTCCTGTCAATGCCAAGCACCACATCGACCCCAATCTCCTTCGAGAGCCTTTCGGCCGACAGCTGTGCATAGCACCCTGTCACCACCACATAGGCATCGGGATGCTGCCGCACCAGTTTGTGTATTGCCTGACGGCATTTCTTTTCGGCCTCCTGCGTTACAGCACAACTGTTCACAATACAAATGTCGGCCTTCTCGCCCCTACGTGCCGTGCGTATACCGGCATCCTGCAGCTGCCGCTCAATGGTTGCCGTCTCCGAGAAATTAAGCTTGCAGCCAAGTGTATAATACACCGCCTTCTTATCCTTGAATACACTCTTGTCTATCATATATCAGTTTTATTTTGCGAAGATAATACCTTTTTCCGAAAGTATGAGCTGTTTCCAAATATTAACTATTATATATTTGAAAAAACAATATTTATGAGTAATTTTGCAACAATTTTGCATAGAACACCCTAAAAGCTAATATTTATGCAAAGACAAAGTGCAAAACAAAATAAAATATACAATTTGATATGAAAAGAGGAATTGCAGTTATGGCAGCAATGGCAATGACAGGTATAGCGACAGCTAATGCCGGTGACAACATCCCCGACAAGGAGATTCCGGTAATAGGGAAATCCGAAATAAAGATTGAGGGAGGAGTAATGACACCCGAAGCCCTGTGGGCAATGGGGCGCATTGGTGAAGTAAGCGTTTCACCCGATGCAGAAAGCATAGTATATGGTGTGAGCTACTACAGCGTAGAGCACAACAAGAGCCACCACACACTCAACATAATGGATGCCGATGGCAGCAACAGCACAAAGCTCACCACAACCGCGGCAAACGAGACATCGGCAAGCTGGATAAAAGGCGGCAGCAAGATTGCATACCTTTCAAATGCAAGCGGCAGCAGCCAGCTGTGGGAAATGAACCCCGACGGCACAGGGCGCAGACAGCTCACCAACGATGCAAGCGACATCGAAGGCTTCCTTTTCTCGCCCGACGAGACAAAAGTAATACTTATCAAGCGAATAAAGATTAAGCCTACAACAGCCGACATGTACCCCGACCTGCCACTGGCAAAGGGATTCGTTGTAAATGACCTTATGTACAAGCATTGGGACGAATGGCTGACGGATGCCCCCCACCCCTTTGTCGCAAACTTCAACGGCGAGACAATAGACGAAGGAGAGGACTTTCTCGAAGGAACTGTATACGACTGCCCCAACCGCCCGTTCGGCGGAGCCGAGCAGCTTGCCTGGAGCAACGACAGCAAGAAGATTGCATACTCCTGCATAAAGAAGAGCGGACGCGACTACACAGTGAGCACCGACACCGATATATATCTGTACGACCTTGAAGAGAAGACAACCGTTAACCTCTGTAAGCTCGACGAGGCACGTTCAAGCTACGGCTACGATACCGCACCTCAGTTCTCGCCCGACGGCAAGAAGATTGCCTGGCTAAGCATGGAGCACGACGGCTATGAGAGCGACCTAAACCGCCTTAGTATAATGGACCTCGCAACAGGCGAGCGCAAATACATTACAGAGAAGCCAAACGGTGAAGAGGAAGCAATCTTCGACAGCAACGTCGACAGTTACTGCTGGGCACCCGACAGCAAAAGTCTCTACTTCACCGGTACCTGGCACGGCACCACACAGGTATACAACATAACCCTAAAAGGCAAGCTCACCAAGATGACCGAGGGCATGCACGACTACAACTCGGTATCAATGCTTGGTGACAAAAGCCTTGTCATGACACGCGTATCGATGAGTGTACCAGCCGACATATACACAATGAAGGCAAAGGCCGGCGCAGAAGTTACACAGCTCACAAACGAAAACAAGCATATCTTTGACCAGATAGCGACAGGAAAGGTAGAAGCACGCTGGTGCAAGAGTGCCGATGGCAAGGACCTCCATTCCTGGGTAATATATCCGCCGCACTTCGACCCCTCAAGAAAATACCCCACCCTCCTTTTCTGCGAAGGCGGTCCACAGTCACCGGTGAGCCAGTTCTGGAGCTACCGTTGGAACTTCCAGATTATGGCAGCGAACGGCTACATAATCATCGCCCCCAACCGTCGCGGCCTGCCAGGCTTCGGGCACGCGTGGAACATGGAAATCAGCACCAACTATGGCGGCAACTGCATGAGCGACCTTCTTGCTGCAATCGATGACATAGCCAAGGAGCCATATGTCGACACCGACCGTCTGGGTTGTGTGGGCGCAAGCTTCGGCGGCTACTCTGCCATGTGGCTTGCCGGCCACCACGAGAAGCGTTTCAAGGCATTCATTGCACACGACGGATTCTTCAACATGGAGCAGCAGTACTACGAGACCGAAGAGAGCTGGTTCCCCAACTGGGATCTTGGCGGCGCACCGTATGAACAGACCGAGGAGGCAAAACGCTCTTATGCTAACTCTCCGCACAAGTTCGTCGACAAGTGGGACACGCCGATACTGCTGATACACGGCGACCGCGACTACCGCATCCTCTCGTCACAGTCAATGGCAGCCTTCAACGCGGCACGCCTCAAGGGCATTCCGGCTCAGTTACTTCTCTTCCCCGACGAGAACCACTGGGTACTGAAGCCACAGAACGGCATATTATGGCAACGCACATTCTTCGCCTGGCTAGCGAAATGGCTTCAATAAGAAAATATTTTTAGAAATTCAAACAGCTTCTTACTATGACAACAACACAAAAAATCCAAATGAAACTGAGCGAGTCGAAGAAAGCACGCTGGACCGTGCTTCTCATCGTATCGTTCACCACAATGTGGGGTTACTTCCTCGCAGATGCAATGTCGCCGCTGATGACAATGCTCGAAGAACAGATGAACTGGTCGAGCAGCGATTTCGGCGCATTCAACTGGGCCTATTGCTGGCTCAATGTATTCCTCTTCATGCTTATCATCGGAGGCATTATGCTTGACAAGTTCGGAGTACGCTTCACCGGTGTTTCGGCCTGCCTGCTTATGATACTCGGTGCCGGCATCAAGTTCTACGCCGTCGAGTGCATTTCACCGGCTGCTGAAGCCGGAACCATCTTCGGCCTTCGCACCCAGGTGTTCGTAGCCTGCTGCGGATATGCAATATTTGCTATGGGAACCGAGATTTGCGGCATCACAGTAACGAAAGTCATTGCACGTTGGTTCAAAGGCAAGGAACTTGCACTTGCAATGGGCGTACAGGTTGCTGTAGCCCGTATGGGTACCGCGCTTGCTATGATTGCCTGCCCAATGATTGTAAAGAACTTCTCAATGTCAACTCCCCTGCTCTTCTCCCTCGTGCTACTGGTCATCGGTTTTCTTGCATACCTTGTATTCTGCGTAATAGACAAGAAACGCGACAAGCAGGAGTGCGGAACGAAACTTGCCGGTTGTGAAGCAAGTGATGAAGAGAAATTCCAGCTGTCCGACATTAAGTTTATCGTCTGCAACAAAGGATTCTGGCTCATAGCCCTCCTGTGCCTTATGTTCTACTCGGCGGTGTTCCCGTTCATGAAGTATGCAACCTCACTTATGGAGAACAAGTACCTTGTAGACCAGAGCCTTGCAGGCATTATCCCCAGTCTCATTCCTCTTGGAAACCTCATTATGACACCGATATTCGGCGGCATTTACGGGCGCATAGGCAAGGGCGCGACACTTATGATTATCGGTTCTGTGCTGCTCACGGTGGTGCATCTGCTCTTCGCTCTGCCAGTAATGAACACCTGGTGGTTTGCTGTAATAATTATGATTATGCTCGGCATCGCCTTCTCGCTTGTGCCATCGGCATTGTGGCCGTCAGTGCCCAAGATTATCCCCGAGAAGCAGTTAGGTTCGGCCTATGCCGTCATATTCTGGGTGCAGAACATAGGTTTAGGATTCGTGCCATTGCTCATTGGCTGGATTCTTAACAAATACTGCATCGCAGGAACAAGAATTGTCGAAGGCAAGGCTGTAACAGAGTATGACTACACACTGCCTATGGTTGTATTTGCAATCTTTGGCCTTGTGGCAATTATAATTTCCGTGATGCTGAAGAAAGAAGATGCTAAGAAAGGATACGGACTGGAGTAGGAAACAGTTCTATGTATTTAACGTGAGTTCTATATAATTTTACTCCTCCTCCGCAAGCGATCCCCTCCTATATAAACAGAGGAGGACTGAAAAAATGATAGCTTTAATTTTAAAAAAAACAGTGCTCCTAATGCGAAGAGGAGCTGTCACGTAGTGACTGAAGAGTAGGAATGTACCTAAGATTCTTATATCGAATTCCGTTATTTAAGCGATGTCCCCTCGCCGCGCGGCGAGGGGACATCGCTTAAATACATCAGTATACAATCCTATCCAATATACCGTTAAGAGCAGCTATTGCAATGCCATAATTTGTTATGGGCACACCCTGCGCCTTCGCCTGACGCACGCGAGAGAGCACCATGCGGCGGTTGAACATACAGGCACCGCAATGTATTACAATATCGTAACCGGTGAGGTCGGCAGGGAAATCATTGCCCGAGACAACATCAATCACCAGTCCTTCGCCAAACTTTCCTCGCAACAGACGCGGCAGTTTCACACGGCCAATGTCTTCGTTCTGCGGTATGTGGCTGCATGCCTCAGCTATCAGTACCCTGCCACATGGCTGCAGTGCAAGTAAAGCATCCGCACCACAGCGGAACGTCTCAATGTCGCCCTTGTGGCGTGCCATAAGCACCGAAAACGACGTTAGTCTTGTAGTGGCAGGAACAAGCCTTTCAACAACAGCAAAAGCCTGCGAGTCGGTTATTATCAGCTGCGGCGGAGCAACAAGCATACTCAGCAACCTGGGCAATTCCTCGGGAGAGCAACAGAGCGGAATGCAATGCTTGTCAAGCAGATTACGCAACGTAAGAACCTGTGGCTGAATGATGCGGCCTTTTGGTGCAGAAGCATCCTGCGGCATCACAAGCACCACCACATCACCAGGGGTTGCAATTGCGCAGGTGACATCATCGAGGTTCTCATCCAGACGATAGCACTTAGCCATTTGAGCAAGCAGAGCCTCACGTCCCTCACCAGTCAGTGCCGAAAACGGTATAACATCCCTACCGAATAGAGAGCACCACCTGTCCACACATTCCCCCCTGCCCTCGCTGTCACACTTGCCTGCCACAAGCAACAGCGGCAATCGACGGGCAGAAATAACATCAAACCACTCCCTTTCTAGTGCAGTATCGGCTACATCGTCAAGCAACAATATAGCAAGGTCGACACGTGCCAGCACCTTGCGCGCAGCATCCACACGCATCTGCCCAAGAACACCCACATCGTCAAAACCCGCCGTATCGGCAATCACAGCAGCACCAATTCCCGGCAACTCAATATTCTTCCACACAGTGTCGGTTGTTGTTCCAGCCACATCGGAGACAATAGATACCCTCTGCCCCACAAGGCAGTTCACAAGCGAGGACTTGCCTGCATTACGTCGGCCAAAAACGGCTATATGATAACGGTTTGAGCGTGCAGTTTCTGTCATAAATAGAGTTGTTCATATCAGAAGCAAAGCTACAACAAATAGAGAATATATCAAAGAAAACATATAAAAGCTATTCTAAATCAATTCACATTGCACTGCCGCTTAAACGTGGTATTTGCTGCAAGTAATGTTAGTTTTCTTCTTTCTCATATCGTTAATATTTTATATATTATTATCTATTATCTTCTTCAAGTTCCTTCGCTACGCTCAGGATGACAAGTAC